>NZ_CADCWS010000161.1 GCF_902806475.1 Candidatus Frankia nodulisporulans | reverse complement strand
GACCGTCCCGGCCGGCTACACCGCGCATCGGGACGGTTTCGGCTGGTCGGTCGCGCTGCCCTCGGGCTGGCGGACCTCGGGTGGCGGTGTGAGGTTCACTGCTACCGCCCCATCGGGCTATCCGGACCTGCTCGTCGAGACCCAGACCAGGGCCGGACCCTCGTCCATCGGTGCCTGGCGTGACCTCGAACCCGCCGTGCGCACGACGACCTCCGGCTACCGGCGCCTGGCGATCGACCCGGCCGACGGCGGCACCGGCGCCACGTCCGCTGCCTGGGAGTTCACCTTCACCTCGGGTGGACGCACGATTCACGTCCTCGATCTCGGTGTGGTCCGTAACGGGCATGGCTACGCGCTGCGGTGGCGGGCGCCCGAGGATCAGTGGCCGGCCAGCGCGGCCCAGTTCCGCACCATCGTCGCATCGTTTCGACCAGGGTCCTGACCGCGACCGGCAGGTCGACGCGGGGCACGGGAGCGGCCGCGGGACGCGGGCTCGGACCGGTGATCACGGCGCGTGCGGCGAGCGGCGGCCAGAATGCGGAGAGCTCGCGGCATATCGTGATACCCAGACGGACCAGACGTGAAGCGGAGTGTCGGTGACTGAGTCAACGATCGTCTATACCCTGACCGATGAGGCGCCGGCCCTGGCGACGTACTCTTTCCTGCCGGTGGTGCAGGCGTACGCGGCGGCGGCGGGTGTCCCGGTCGACAGCCGAGACATCTCGTTGGCCGGGCGGATCATCGCGAGCTTCCCCGAGCACCTCGAGCCCGCGCAGCGCATCGACGACGCGCTCGCAGAGCTCGGTGAACTGGCGAAGACGCCAGGAGCGAACATCATCAAACTGCCGAACATCTCGGCGTCGATCCCCCAGCTGCGGGCCGCTGTCGCGGAGCTGCAGGCCAAGGGCTACGCCCTGCCGGACTACCCGGATGACCCGAGCACCGACGCCGAGCGCGAGATCCGGGCCCGCTACGACCGGATCAAGGGCAGCGCCGTCAACCCGGTGCTGCGCGAGGGCAACTCCGACCGGCGCGCCCCCGCCTCGGTCAAGGCCTACGCCCGTGCGCATCCGCACCGGATGGGCGCGTGGAGCTCCGAGTCGAAGACGAACGTCGCCACCATGGGCACCGACGACTTCCGTTCCACCGAGAAGTCGGCCATCATCGCCGCGGACGACACGCTGCGCATCGAGCACGTCGCCGCCGACGGCACCACCACGGTGCTGCTGCCGGCCCTGAAGGTGCTCGCCGGCGAGGTCGTGGACGCCTCCGTGCTGCGGGTCGCCGCGCTGCAGGAGTTCCTCACCGCGCAGATCGCCCGGGCGAAGGCCGAGGGTGTGCTGTTCTCCGTGCACCTCAAGGCCACCATGATGAAGGTCTCCGACCCGATCATCTTCGGCCATGTGGTCCGCGCGTTCTTCCCGAGGACGTTCGCCACCTACGGCGCCACCCTCGCCGCCGCCGGCCTGACCCCCAACGAGGGCCTCGGCGGCATCTTCAAGGGCCTCGAGGGCCTCACCGACGGTGCCGCGATCCGTGCGTCCTTCGACGCCGAACTCGCCGAGGGCCCGGCCCTGGCCATGGTCGACTCCGACCGCGGCATCACCAACCTGCACGTGCCCAGCGACGTCATCGTGGACGCGTCCATGCCCGCGATGATCCGCACCTCCGGCCACATGTGGGGCCCGGACGGCGCGGAGGGCGACACCCTCGCGGTGCTGCCCGACTCCAGCTACTCCGGCATCTACCAGGCCGTCATCGACGACTGCCGCGCCCACGGCGCCTACGACCCGGCCACCATGGGCTCGGTGCTCAACGTCGGCCTCATGGCGCAGAAGGCCGAGGAGTACGGCAGCCACGACAAGACCTTCGAGCTCGCCGCGCCCGGCAGCGTCCGCGTGGTCAACACCGCCGGCGAGACCGTCCTCGAGCAGGCGGTGGCCGCCGGCGACATCTTCCGCGCCTGCCAGACCAAGGACGCGCCGATCCGCGACTGGGTGAAGCTCGCCGTCACCCGCGCCCGCGCCACCGGCGACCCGGCGATCTTCTGGCTGGACGAGACCCGTGGCCACGACGCCAAGCTCATCGAGAAGATCCGCGCCTACCTGTCCGAGTACGACACCACCGGCCTCACGATCGAGATCAAGGCCCCGGTGGACGCGATCGCCTTCTCCCTCGAGCGCATCCGCCGCGGCGAGAACACCATCTCGGTCACCGGCAACGTGCTGCGCGACTACCTGACCGACCTGTTCCCGATCCTCGAGCTCGGCACCAGCGCCAAGATGCTCTCGGTGGTCCCGCTGATGAACGGCGGCGGCCTGTTCGAGACCGGCGCCGGCGGCTCGGCCCCCAAGCACGTCCAGCAGCTGGTCAAGGAGAACTACCTGCGCTGGGACAGCCTCGGTGAGTTCCTGGCACTCGCGGTCAGCTTCGAGCAGTTCGCCACCGTCACCGGCAACAGCCGCGCCAAGGTCCTCGCCGACACCCTCGACCGGGCCACCGCCACCTTCCTCAACGAGGACAAGTCCCCGGCCCGGCGCGTCGGTGGTATCGACAACCGCGGCAGCCACTTCTTCCTGAGCCTGTACTGGGCGCAGGAACTCGCCGCCCAGACCGACGACGCCACCCTCGCCGCCACGTTCGCCGCACTGGCGAAGACCCTGGCCGAGTCGGAGGAGGCCATCACCGCGGAACTGCTCGCCGTCCAGGGCAAGCCCGCGGACGTCGGTGGTTACTACCAGCCCGACCCGGTGAAGGCCACCGAGGTGATGCGCCCGTCGGTCACCTTCAACGAGGCCCTCACCCTCATCACCACCTGATCCGTTTCACCCGTTTCACCCGCTCCACCGTTTCACCGTTTCGTTTCCGCCACGACGCCCCATCCGTGCCGCACGGGTGGGGCGTCGGCCTTGGTCCACCGCGTCGGTGTATCGCCGCGCTGGTCGTTGGCATGGTCCGAGGCCATCCGGGTATCTTTGCCGGCATGGGTCTGGCAGCGTACATTCCCTTGGTTCTCGAAGATGACGGTGCTCCCGAACTGATGTGCCGACATCATCCGCCCCCATACGGCTGGGGTGTCCGCCGTTGCGGCGCTGGTTGTTCTCTCGTCGGGCCCCGGCGAAGACCACGGTTGGACCGGTGGGCCCGCCGGGCGGGGCAAGGTGTCGGCCCGCGTACGGAAAAAGGGTAGAAGAAGGCGAAACCAGGATTGCGGAAAAATGGGCGTGCGGCGGAATCGGGTGTGTGGCGCTCGCGGTCTGGTGCCGAGCGCATGGGCATGATGGGGTCGGCACCACGGGTGGCGTACCGGTTCGTCGGAAGTGGTTCTTCCGCGACCGCGGCGCCCGATTGTCCGAACCGGTCGTATCAGGGCCGGTTACCTCATGACCAGAAACGGGGTTGACCGTGGGAAAAATCGCTGATGGTGTCTACCGGATCAGAATCGACGGCCGGGAGAACCTGACTCTGAGCTCGCCCGACCGGAAGAACATCTTCCTGCTGCCCGGCGAGGGTCCCGGTCAGGACTGGGAGATCAGGCAGAGCGGCGGCGGTCACAACGGCGACAGCACCTACACGATTCGCCAGGCCACCGCGCCGCTGTTCGTCGGTTTCGACGGCGAGCCGGACGTGTTCGAGCGGGTCCGTCCCCTTCCCGAGGCCCGTGAGTGGCGGATCAGCGACGGCCCACGGCCGAACACCGTCACCATCGGTGTCGTGGAGAACGAGCTCACCCTCGGCCTGCACCCGGCTCTGATCTTCCCGCCGATGGTGGCCCTGTCGCCGGTGTTCGGCGAGGACCGCGGCTGGGCGCTCGAGCCCGCGGGCTGATCTGTCCTCGACTTGGCTGTCACCGACCGCTGGGGGCGGATCCACAGCGCCCAGCGGTCGGCCGGCGCCCGGCGGCCGGCTGGCAATCCGACTTTCGTGGCGTCTCAGGGTGCGGTGGGGTCCTGTCCCGCGGAGGGCTGGCGGGCCCGGGCGCGGCGTATCGCCTCGTCCACCAGCCGCTGGGCCAGCTGGGCGACCTTGAGATGCTGGGACCGGCTCATCGTCCGCAGCCGCTCGAACGCCTCCTCGGGGCCGCTGCCCGTGCGGCTCATGATGACCCCCAGTGCCTGGTCGATCACGGCCCGGCTGGTCAGCGCCTCCTGCAGTTGGACGGCCAGCCGCTGTGACTGGGCCAGGACCTGGGCGTTGTGCGCCGAGACCGCCGCCGGCCGGGCGAACAGCTCGCCGACCCGCACCGCGTCCGGCCCGAAGGCGTTCTTGGCATGGGCGTAGACGGTCATGGCGCCCACCACCCGATCGGGTAGCAGCAACGGCAGTGACAGCACGCTGTGCACCCCCATCCGCCCCACCCGCGGGCCGAAACGCGGCCAGCGTGCCTCGCCACCGAGCGACCCGGACACCTGGGTGCACCCCGACTCGACCGCCAGCAGACCCGGCCCCTCGCCCAGCCGGTACTGCACGTCGTCCACCGCCCGCACGAACTCGGCGCTGGCCACCACCGTCCGGGGCTGGTCGTCCGTCTGCATCGCAAGGCCCGCGCCCTGCGCCCCCGGAATCGCCTGCACCGCGAACTCCGCGATGTGGAGCAATGTCTCGCGTAGGGACCGGTGCCCGGTCAGCAGCCCCGACAGTCCCGCCAGGCTCGCCGCCAGATCGTCGTCCGTCACAGCAGCCCCTCACCGGCCAGTGCCGAACCACGGGCCTTGACCCAGACCGTAGACCAGAGGGCGGACGGCGACGGTGTCCGATCACGCCCGCTCCTCACGGTTCGAGTGGCGGTGTGGGCGTAGGGTGAGGATGCTGAGTACCAGCCGACCCGGAGCGGGGATCGCCGCATCCATGCCGCACCCCGTGAGCATCACCGCTCACCGCCGGGTGTCCCGGTGATCTCCTCGCGGGAGCCACCCATGCCCTCCAAAGACGTGCTCGCCGAATCCCCACCGACGCCCGCCGCGGCGCCGGCCCAACCGGCAGCGAAACTTGGCAGCTACTACGGCAGCTACCAGGGCAAAGCCGCCTATGTCCGGGAGACCAGTGCCGGCAGCTGGCAGGTCAAGGTGCACGATCCGACGAACCGGCTCGCCGGCCACGACGGCTGGCTGATGCTCGGCACCGGCTGGCCGACGCTACCCGACGCCTGCGCCGCCACCGGCGTGCGCTGAGCGTTCAGCGCTGATACCTTCCCCACCCTTCGCGACGGGATGGCATCGGCTCCGACCCGACACCAGCGGACCGGGCTTCAGCCGGGCTCGGTCAGCAGCATGACCAGCAGCGTGCGGAGTTCCCGTAGCCGCGCCTCGCCGAGCGATGCCCGCCACTGTTCCTCCACGGCCAGCGCGGTGGCTCGCATCGTGCGCAGCGCCGACCGGCCCCGGGGGGTAAGGCGGATCAGCTTGGCCCGGCCGTCACCGGGGTCGGTGACCCGCTCCACGTAGTCGCCCTTCTCCAGAGCCGCCACGGTCTGGGCCACGGCCTGCCTGGACACGCCGAGTTCCTCGGCGAGATCGGAGGCGTGCCGACCGCCGGCGAGCAGCGGCACCAGCAGCGGCGCGTGACCTGGACGCAGGTCAGTGTGACCGGCCGCCGCGAACCGGGTGGCCAGCCCGGTGGCCTGGGAACGGGCAAGCATCTGGACGAGCGCGGGTGTCGTCCGTGCGTCGACCGGCCAGGAGGGATCCACCACAGCACCAACTTGCCTTTGCATTTTGACAAGTTACTTGTCTAATCTGTCGGGGTGTATCGATCTCTTGGCCGCGCCCCCCGCGCGATGGTGGTGCTCACGGTCGTGATCTGGTCGCTTGTCACCGCCTGCGCGGGCAGCGGAACCGATAGCGCCGCGGCCGGCCCCGTACGAGCGGCCACCGGCCGCGCGGCCCCGCCCGCGGCGCCGGACACGGCGGCGAGCGCGGTGCCAGTGGGCCGTTCGACGCGGACGATCGACAGTGGCGGCGTGCGGCGGACAGTCCACCTGTACCGGCCCGCCGGCCTGACCACAGCGGTGCCACTCGTCGTGATGCTGCACGGCGGCTACGGCGGCGGAACACAGGCCGAGACGGCCTACGGCTGGGACGCGCAGGCCGATCGCGGCCGCTTCGTCGCCGCCTTCCCCGACGGAACAAACGCCTCCTGGAACGCCGGTGGCGGCTGCTGCGGCCCCGCGGCCAGAAATGGCGTTGACGACGTCGCCTTCCTCGAGCGGATGGTCGCCGCGCTGCGCCGTGACCTGGACGTCGACCCGAACCGGATCTACCTGTCAGGTCTGTCCAACGGCGGCGCGATGGCCTACCGGATGGCCTGCGAGACCGACCTGTTCGCCGCCGTCGGGGTGGACTCGACGACCATGCTGGTCGACTGCGCCACCGCCACGCCGACGTCAGTCCTGCACATCCACGGCACCGCCGACCAGACCATCCCCTACCTGGGCGGACCGGGCCGGCCCTACAGCGCGAAGAGCCCGCCCATCGACGGACCGCCGGTGCCGTCGGTCAACGCCACCTGGCGAGGAACCGATCGCTGTTCCCCGCCCACCACGACGACCACCGGCACCGTCACCACCGCCACGGCGACCTGCCCGGCGGGCCGGGCCGTGGAACTGATCACGATCGCCGGCGCCGGCCACGGCTGGCCCGGCGCGACTCCGAATCCCCTGGCGGAAAGGCTCCTCCATACCGACCGACCCTCCACCGCCCTGGACGCCACCGACGTGATCTGGCGGTTCTTCGCCGCTCACCGGAAATGAGCCGATGATCCCGCCGGGATCGACCTGGAAAGCGGCGAGATGGAGCGTCGTTGTGTGGAGCGCGACGGCCGGCCCCTCGTCGAGTCCAGGGGGTCTGCGACGACGGTTCGGGCGTGCGCGCGACGCCGCTCACCGAAGCCTTCTGCCGGCCATGAGGGTCGTGGGTGAGGAGACCGCCGGGCCGGCCGGTGGCGTCAGCCGGCCCGGCGGTGGGCCAGGCGGCTGCCCGGTCGGTGCCGCTTCGCGGTGTACATGGCGAGGTCGGCGGCATTGAGCAGGGCGTCGGCGTCGTGGAGATCCTGGTCGGACAGCGCCATACCGATGCTGCCGGTCGACACGATCGACTGCTCGAAGAGTCGGCACGGCGTGGCGATAGCGGCCAGAACGCGGTCGGCGACTGTCTCGAGATCGGCGATGCTGTGGATGCCCTCGCAGACCACGGCGAACTCGTCACCGGCGAGGCGGCCGACCATGTCGCCGGGCCGCACCGCCGCGTGCAGCCGCGCGGCGGTCGCCCGCAGCAGCCGGTCGCCCGCCTCGTGGCCCAGGGTGTCGTTGACCTTCTTGAACCCGTCGAGGTCGATGAACAGCACGCCGATCCGCCGGTCGGCCCGGCGGGGCAGGCGCAGTGCCCGCTCGAGGTGATCCAGCAGCGCGGTCCGGTTCGGCAGCCCGGTGAGCCCGTCGTGGAGCGATTGGTGGCGGATCTCGTCTTCCATCTGCAAGCGCAGCGCCGCGGAACCGAGCACGGCGGCCACGGACCGCACGAACCGCTGGTCCTGGTCGGTGAAGAGGTCCGCGCCAGGCCGCCGGTGGATCTCGATCTTCGCCAGCGGGCTGCCGGGGCGTCCGATCGGCACCGTCAGACAGACGTCGGGCCGGTGCGTGTCAGTCCGCCCCGACGCCGGCTCCCGGCGCCGATCCGCCCGGGCCAGCAGGGCACCGCGGTCGTCCTGGGCGGCTAGGTCGTGGATCTCCACAAGGTCGGCCCGCAGGTGGTCGGCGACGGCCAGCACCGCCTGGTTCCACAGCGCCGCCGGCTCCCGGGCCTCCAACGCCGACTGACCGAGGTCCGCCACGGTCGCCTGCTCGGCCGACCGCAGACGCAGGTCGGCCAGGGCCTGCTGCCACTCGGTGATGTCGGTGGCCACCGCGGCGACGGAGCCCACCTGACCGTTGGGATCCGGGATGGGCACGAGATGCAGGTCGAGGCAACGGCCGAACGCCTCGATCATCTGATCGACCCGCTCCCCGGCCAGCGCCCGTCGCACGGCTGAGGTGACCTGGGGCTGGTCGGCGAAGATCCGCAGGATGGACAGCTCCCGGGCCTCCCGCAGGCCGGCCGCGGTCTGCGGGGTCGCGGACCCCGCGCTCACCAGGACATGGCCGTCCCGGTCCAGCAGGAACATCGACACCGGGGTGTTCTCCACGACCAGCCGCAGCTGATCCTGCGCCGCGATCTCCTCGGACACATCCTGCAGATGGGTCAGGAAGTACGGCTCGCCGTCGGTATCGGTTCTGAGCACGGAGCTGGCCACGGCGTGCACGGTCGCGCCGCTGCGGTGTCGCAGCCGAATCAGCCGCCGCGTCCTGCCCTGCCCCCCCGTGAGGTACATCCGGACCTGGGCGTCCATGCGTTCGTGGTCGGCCTGGAAGCAGCCGTCCCCCCAGACCCGGCCGATGATCTCGTCCGGTGAGCAGCCCGACAGGGCGCAGGCCGCCGCATTGGCCCGCCGAACACGATGATCCAGCGCCCCCGTCTCCACGATGGCGATGTCGAGGACCTCGAATATGTCCATTTCCTCCGTTTGTGTCACGACCTCTCACCCGCCTGGACCGCGACCGGTCGGAGAACGTCCTACCCGATCGCCACATTGGTAATCAGGCAACGGCTGGTGATGTGTCCGTATTCCGGCTACAGCCTGGCAGGGTCGGGATCGCGGAAAGCGACGCGGATTGAATACCGCTGGTGCTCAGGCGGGTGGGATCTGGTCTTTGTGAAGGTCTTTCGTGAAGACGACGCGGGGTGTGTCGGGGCCGTCGTAGTCGGAATGGATCGGTGTCCCGTTCCTCGTGCTGTCGCCAGGGACGAGGGTGAATCCGCGACTGGTGTGGAAGGCGACGGAACGGGTGTTCTCGGGGCTGGTGATCGCGTGTATCCAGCGCCGCTGGTGGGCTGCGGCGTGCGCGAAGAAACAGCGGTAGAGGTGGGTGCCGAGGCCGCCGCGACGGGCGGTGGGCGCGACTCCGACGAAGTGGATGTAGGCGCTGGCCGGGTCCGTCTGCGACAGGAAACCGATCAGGAACGCGAGCAGCTCCCCGTCGTCGTCCGACTCGACGAGGCGGCTGCTCGGGGTGAAGTGCTGGAAGAGGTAGCGGGGCAGGAGCAGCCGGCGTTCCTGCGCGCCAGCCGGCCCCTTCAGGCCTTCCCACCAGTGGTCCAGCACCGCGAGCACCCTCGGGTGGTCGCCCTCCCGCGGCTCACGGGTGTGCATCCCGGGCGGAATGTCATATGTCATGTGTGTCAGTACTACGCCCGGCGCGCAAGGACGGCACCTGGATATCGGCGTGGCGGGTGCGCCGATATCCAGCAGCCGCAGATCATGCGTGGGCGAGGTCGGCGGCCATCGGCGCGGCGTCGGATGGCGCGCCGATGGCACCTGCGGCCTCGGTGGGCACGGGCCCGGTCCGCGCCGCCGCGCCACCGTCGGACGGGTCGGCGGGCTGCCAGGTGCCGTCGGTCTGGGCCCAGCCGTGGGCCGCGTCGAAGGCGGCCTTCTGGTCGGCGGACAGGCGCGCACCGCGGGACGGGACGGGGGCGTCGTACTCGCCGGCGTGATCGCGCAGCCAGGCACGGACCTCGTTGGTGGAGGCGACCTGATGTGGCCGCCGGGCCTGTTCCCCAGCGGCCGCCGCCGGCTTCCGTTTACGCGGGGCGGCCGAGACGGACGAAGCCGCCTCGGGGGCGTTCGCCGCGTCGTTCTCCTCGATCGCGGCCCAGGCGGTGTCGATGCGGGCGCCGCGGGCGAGTGGGGTCGCCTCGCCGAACTCGGCGTACTCACCGAGCACGGACGACAGCTCGTCGCGGCACTCGGCGCACAGGTCGAGCCGTACGAGCTGACCGTCGAACGCGAAGGCCGCGTTCGAGGTGGCCGCGGCCCGCTCATGCGGATGACGCCCGCTGTTGTCGCACCACACGTTGACGATGGAGATGACCTCTCGCGCCACTGTCGCACCCCCTGTACAGGTTGCTGTGAGTTCTCATGATCCAAAACTCTCATGATCCGGCGCGGCTG
>NZ_CADCWS010000160.1 GCF_902806475.1 Candidatus Frankia nodulisporulans | reverse complement strand
TCTGCATAAGCCTCCCTGTTTGCGCTCCCGGGTGGCCGGGTGAAGCCGGTGGGTGCGTTCGGCCCCGCCATCGCCGCCCGGGGAGTCGAATCCGGCGTCGGCGCCACCGGTATTCGACACGAGGCTTTTCTCTATCTCGGGGACATCGGTTTCCTCAGCGCCACCAGGGATTTCATTCTGGCCGGTCTTGCCGCCGACGAGGATGTACTGGTCATTCTGGGCGAGCCGCGCCTGACGCTGTTGCGCGGCGCTCTCGGTCGTGCCGGGAAACGCGTCGATCTCGTCGATCTGGCCGACCTGGGCCGCAATCCCGCCCGGCTCATCCCGGCCTGGCAGGAACATCTCGAGCAGGGCGACGAACGCGGCCGGACGGTCCGCGGCATCGTCGAGCCGGTGCGGTCCGACTGTTCAGGGCCGGAACTCGCCGAGTGCATGCTGCACGAGGAACTGACCAACGAGGCCTTCTCCGGGCCGCGGAGTTGGCGGCTGCGTTGCCTCTACGAGGCGGCCGCGCTCGACCCGGCGACCACCGACCTGGTGTGGCAGACCCACCCGATGGTGGTCAAGGGTGGCCTGGCCCGCCCCAGCACCCGGTTCCGCCCCGCCGGCGCCCAGCCCGCTCGTGGGGCCGCCGGTGGCGCGGTGGCCGCCGGTGCGGTCGGGTCCGGGGGTGATCTGTTCGCCGAGAGGCTGCCGGATCTCGGGCCGCCCTGGTCCGAGATCTCCTTCGGCCCGACGAACCTCGGGCTCGTCCGGGCCGCGTCGGCAGCGGCCGCCCGGGCGGTGCGCCTCGGCAGCGAGCGGGTGGATGATCTGGAACTCGCCGTCCACGAGGTGGCGACCAACAGTGTGCGCCACGGTGGCGGGCGCGGCACGGTGCGGTTCTGGCCCGATCAGGGCGGTCTGGTCTGCGAGGTGACCGACGCGGGGCTGGTCGCCGACCGGCTCGTCGGGCGGCGCCGGCCCGCGCTCGACCTCGGCGGTGGGCGCGGCCTGTGGCTGGTCAACCAGCTGTGCGACCTCGTCCAGCTTCGTTCCGGTCCTACCGGCACCACCGTCCGCATGTACGTGCACTGAGACGGGGGATGTGGTGACCTCGACCGAGCGTGTTCGGGTCGGACGCGGATCGTGGCCGGCGGACGGCCGCGGCGGCACGGTGGCACCGACCACGGCGGGGACGGACCCCGCCGGGCCGGGCCGGTGCTACGGCATCGGCGCCGGGCTGACCCCGCCGGAGGGCAGCAGCGACGGGGACGTCCTCGCCGTGCGCTCGGCGATCGTCGCGATCAGCCGTGCGCTCAACTGGCATGCCGGCCCCGGCACCCCCGTCCCGACCGACGGTCGTTTCACCGCGGCCACCGCGGCCGCCGTCACCGCATTCCAGGAAGAACTTCAGCCAACCATCAACCGGGACATGTATCTGCCGGCCATCGAACACAGCCCGCCCGGATATGTCAGCAAGGAGACGTCCTACGCGCTGTTTATGCCGATCGCGGACAGATATGCGCTGAAGTACACGGTGCCCCGCGGCCTGCTACGCGGAATCACCACGATCGAAAGCAACTGGGACCCGGGCGCCGTCGGATACTGGACGAACTCCGACTTCGGGCTCTGCCAGTGGAACACCACACTTCCCGACGTGACCACCGCCCGCGCCCTCGACCCGTTCTGGGCCCTTGACTCGACCGCCCGGATGATGCGGGAGCGCTACGACTCGGACCGGTGGGGACACAACTGGCTCTACGTCATTGCCGCGCACAACGTCCCGACCTGGGCCGCGCAGTGGGCACAGGGCCAACTGTCGGCGGCCAGGCCCGAGGACGTCCCCAAGCTGGACCGGATGAACGGTTACGTCAGCAACGTGCTGGCCCGCGTCTGGTAGCTGGCCGGCACGTCGCCGGTGGCCGGCCTGGTCCAGGAAGCCGCCCTGGCCGAGGAAGTTGCCCTGGTCCGGGAAGACAGTCTGGTCCGGGAAGGCGGCCTGGTCCGAGAAGGCGGCCTGGTCAGGAGGCCGGCGCGGCGATCCGTTCGAGTACGGCGGTGTGCAGCCGGCGGATACCGATCGGCGCGAAGGTGCGTTCGAAGAAGCCGCCGATACCCCCGGCGCCGTCCCAGGTGGTGATTGCGGTCACGGTGCTCGCCCCGGCGCCCGGGCCGCCCGGCGCGGGCGCGACCTGGTAGGTCGTGCGCAGCGACGAGTTCTGGTCGGCTTCCAGCAGAGTGTCCGGCTGCGGGGCGGAGACGATCGCGTCCACGTCCCGCGAACGCTTGCGGGTCGCCTGTAGCCGGTAGGCGATCCGGCTGCCCGCCCCCGCGCCGCCCGCGAGCACCCGGTAGTCGTGGATGTTGTCCGGCCAGGACCGGGCCCGTACTCCCTGGTAATCACCGAGCGCCGCGAGAACCCGCTCCGGCGTGCCCGCCACCGTCTGGCGTACCTCGACCCGGATCTGTGCCACGTCCACACCCTTTCGCCTGCGCCTGGCCGAGCCCCGGACGGCGTCCGGTCATCTGTGACCGGCTGCCGGCCGCGTCCCGCCACTGTGCGCCGGCTCACGGCCACCGCCGGCCGGTGGTGGGGTCAGGCTCGCACGCCGACGTCCGGGCGCGCACCGGACCCGGTGCGGATGCGCATCGAGATTACTCTGAGTTATCTTTCTGGGGCGCTCGAGGGGCGTCCCGCGGCCCGTCGCGGGCCACCGTCCGGACCGGGGGTAGGCCGATTTCTCGCGCTGGACCTGTGTCGTCGCGATCCGCGGGCGACCTGCTGATGGTCTGTGCCGGCGCCGGGCCGGAGACGGCTGGTCCGTCGGACCGGCAACGTTTCGTCACAGCCGGTGCGCTCATGCTGCTGACGGCCGGGCTCGCCACCTACGCGGGCGCGACCGTCGCCGCGATGGGTCTGCACCGTTCGGCGTGGCGCACGCTGCCCTTCGGACTGTTCTACGCGGCTGTGATCTTCTTCCTCGATCGATCGGTGCTGCTGTCCCCCCGCCCCTACCGGCTGGGACGCGACGCCACCGTGCGGCTCGGCCGGGCCGGCGCCGCCACCGCCATCCGGGTGTTCGTGGCGATCTGCGCGGCCCTGCTGGTCGGCGAGGCGCTGCTGCTGACCGTGTTCGCGTCCTCGATCGCGCCACGGGTCACCGAGATCCACCAGGAGGAGATCGGTCGCGCCCTGCGCGCCTTCGACGCCAACCAGCAGGGTGAGCAGCGGGCGCTCGCCGCCGGCCTGGCCGCCCGAC
This sequence comes from Candidatus Frankia nodulisporulans, assembly GCF_902806475.1. Lineage (GTDB taxonomy): Bacteria > Actinomycetota > Actinomycetes > Frankiales > Frankiaceae > Frankia > Frankia umida. The sequence goes on along the minus strand of NZ_CADCWS010000160.1, from coordinate 6,804 downwards.
AACAGGACCTCACCGCCGCCCAGGGACGCGTCGCCGGCGCCACCGCGGCGGCGAACTGCCAGCTCACCGGCGGTGGCAGCTGCCTGGCCGGAGCCGGACCGATCTACCGGATCACCCTGACCGACCTCGCCACCGCGGTCCTGGCCACCCAACGGGCCACCCAGGCGCGGGACGCGGCCGAGGCCCGACTGACGGCCTTCGACCACGACCGGGACACCCGCCGGACCGGCTTCCTGGCCGCCCAGACGGCCACCGCGAACGCCGCCGACGACCTGTTGACCAGGGAGAAGGCGTTCTGGCGGCTGACGACGTCCGACCCGTCGGTGTTGCTGTGGCGGATCGTGCTCACACTGCTGCTGCTCGGTGTCGATCTCGGCCCGCTCATCTTCGCCCGCACCCTCGAACAGACCGAGCCGCGCCGACGCGAACGCCTCGAACGGTGGCGCACCTGCAACGCCCAGGAACTCGAAGCCCAGCAGATCGGCTCCACCACCCGGCACCGGGCCCGGCTCGCCCGGGAACTCGCCGACGCCGGCACCGACCGGTACGGCCAGCATGTCCGCCGCCGGGACGAGATCGAGACCTCGGTGCGCCTGGCCGGTGACCTCGCCGCCGCCGAGGTCGCCCGCGCGGAGATCCGGGCCGACCGGGACAGCCGCATCCGCGAACTGCGCGCCCGTCACCGCGTGCCCGACCCGACCCCGGCCGCCGACCCGACCCCCTCCATCGACCGGACCCTCTCCGTCGACCGGACATGACGCCGACCGGACATGACGCCGACCGGACATGACGTCGCCCGGACGCGCGGGGTCAGTCCCACGTGCGTCCGGGCGTTGTGATGTCAACCGGCTCCGGCGTCAGCACATGCCGGGGTCAGCTGGCGTTCGCGGTGGACGACGCCGCCCCGCGTCCACGCCGCCGACGACGCACCACGGCGACCACGACGGCGAACGCCGCCGTCCCGGCCGCGGCGAGTCCGGTGGCCTTCGGGTTCTCGCCGGCCTTGCGTCGGCCGGTGTTGACCGCCTCACCGGCGCTGCCGCGAGCCTGGGTGACCTTCGCGGCGACCTGCGGGTGGGCGTCGAGCTGACGCTGAACGCTGTGGGTCGCGGTGCCCGCGGCGCTGCCAGCGGTGCTCACCGCACGCTGGGCGGACGCGGCGACCTGCGGGTGGGCGTCGAGCTGCCGGCGCACGGTGGCCTTGGCCTGGTCGGTGGTGTGCCGGGCCTTCTCGGCCGCGGTCTCGGTGGTCGCGGCCACCTTCGGGCGCACCGCGTTCGTCGCCGCGCCGACCCGCTCGCGCAGGTCGTGGGCGGTCCGACCGGCCACCTGTCCGGGGCTGACCCGGGCGGACAGTTCGTCGAGGTCGCTGCCGAGCCGGGCTCGGGTCGCCTCGATGTCCGAGCGGATCTCATCCGGGCTGGTGCTGGTCGTGCTGGTCTCGTCAATGCTGGTCACTGCCTACCTGACCTTTCCTGGCGGTGAGCGGGGGACTGGGTGAACACGGACGTGGGGATCGGCGAAGCCGCGGGCGCGAGCGTGGGTGGCGCCGATGGCGGTGCCGGGCGGTTCAGTGGCGGCGGCTCTGCGCCCACTGGACGTCCTCACGCAGCGTCTCCACGGTCTGCGTCGGCGCCGGGTGGACGGTGCGCACGGTGGAACGCCCCTTCAGCGCCAGGACGGCGGTCACGGCGCCGAGGACGGCGGCGACGATGAGCGCCGCCCAACCGAGCGCCATCACCTCACCCAGCCCGAACATGACCGCGAGCAGCGCGAACAGCAGGGCGTACAGGCCGGCCCCGCCGGCGCCCGCGAACATGCCGGCGCCCTTGCCGGCCTTCTTCGCCTCCTCGCGGACCTCGGCCTTCGCCAGGGCCACCTCCTGGCGGAACAGCGTCGAGATGTCGGTGACGACGTCCGAGACCAGATGGCCGGTCGAGGTCCGCTGCCCGTCAGGTGCCCCACCGCCGGTGAGCGGCGCCGCGCCGGGACGCTGGGCGGTCGACCCGCGGGTGTCGCCCGGATACGGCGTGGCGGGCGAGCCAGGGGTGGCGGGCCCGGCCGGGGTGACGGGTGTGACGGAGGCCGGGCCGGCGGTGGTCGCCGGAGTTGGGAGGCCGGTCGGATCGGTGGTCTGCCGGGTCGTGGTCGTCATTGGGTCTCCTCGCGGCTTGTCCGATGGGACGGCTGTGGTCGGGGAGCGAACCGTCCCGCCTGGGTGGGCTCCGCGTGGTGGCACCAGCGGAACAACATGTGATCTGCGGATTCCCGGCATCCAGCCGATTAATCGCGTCCGTCGGGTCACCGATGAGGTGATGTTGTGGGGGAGGACGGCGCGGGCACCCCGCGTTCGGCCCGGGTGATGTGCGCACTGCTCGTCTGCCGCGGGTGGTCGTGGGGCTGCGGGGCCGTCGGCTTCCCGGCGTCGCGCTCACGTCCGATCTCGGCGTTGACCAGCGCGCCGACCAGGACGACCGTCACCGCGTAGTACAGCCAGAGCATCAGGATGACCACGCCACCGAGCGCACCGTAGGTCTTGTTGTACTGGCCGAAGGCGCGGACGTAGAACGAGAACGCCACCGAGGCCACGATGAGGGCGACGGTCGCACCGACCGCGCCGATCGACGCCCAACGCCAGCCCTTCGGCGGCTGGGCGGGGCCGAGCCGGTAGAGCGCGGCGACCGCCCCGAGCAGCACGAACCCCATGATGATCCACTGCGCGATGGTCAGTACCAGCCGCAGCGCGCCGTTGGACACATGGTGCGACAGCAGCGAACCGCCGGCGGTGATCCCACCGATGACCAGCACGGCCACGACCACGGCGCCCAGGCTCATCCCCACCGCGAGCAGCCGCAGCCGGACGGGGCCGCGGGTCTCCTCCTGCTCGAACGCGACCGAGACCGCCTTGATCAGGTTCTGGGTCCCAGATGACACCGCCCACATCAGGCCCACGAGGCTCAGCAGCAGGCCGACACCGAGACCGGAATGATCCGTGGTCGTGATGCCGGTCAGCCAGTCCTGCAGGACGGTGCTGGTCGACGGTGAGAGGGTGCCGGACAGATGGGCGATCTCGTCCCGCACCGTCTGCGGGCTCGCCACCAGGCCGTACACGGTGATCACGGCGATCACCGCCGGGAAGATCGACAGGATCGCCCAGAACGCCACCCCGCTGGCGAGCAGCGGCACCGACAGCACGGCGAGCTGCGACTTCACTCGCTTACCCACGGCCAGCCAGGTCCGTTCACCCCCCGGCGCCGGCGCCGACCGCGCCGCCCGCTCCTCGAGCGAGGGCCGGCCCGTGCTCTTACCCGGGCCCGCGGCGGCGGACGCCCGGACCACGGTCACGCCGCCCTCCCCACCGGCGGCGACGGCCGTGTCGTTCGTGCCGTTCTGGTCGTTCGTGTCGTTCTGGTCGACGGGCGGGTTGTCGCGTGGGCGGGTGCCGCGGCGGTGTCCGAGGATGGCGGACGTGTTCATGGCGAGCTCCCCTGCCGTTGGCGCATGGCGGCAGGTGTACCCGTCCGGACCTGGACAACCCCTCGTTTCGGGGTCGCTGATCCGGCGCGGGTCCGCGGCGGGCGGCCCCGCGGACTCAGTCGCTGCGCTCCTGCGGGGACGAGTGCTCCCAGTCAGCCAGGATGGTGCGGATACCGGTGACGAGCAACAGCGGACGGTCGAGCATCACGTGATGGCCGGCCAGCGGAATCTCGATCACCGGCGCGACCCGGCCGAGCAGGTTGTACATCTGGACGCCGATGTCCGGCGTGAGCAGACCGTGTTCCGCGCGGAACAGCGCCACCCGGCAGTGCACCTTGCGCAGCATCTCCGGGGACGGGGTGCGGTTGTTGAACACGCTCGGGTCGAACTTCCAGGTCCAGCCGCCCTGCACCGATCCGATCGAGGACCGGGCGATGTGGTCGATGATGTACGGCAGGGAGGTCGGCTGGTCCGGCACCGTGCGGAAACGAGCCAGCGCGTCGGTCGCCGTCGGATAGACCCGCAGCGGGCCGAAGGCGGTGCGCTCCCGGGCCGCACGCTCCTCGGGAGTGAACTCCCCGACGGGGGAGTCCACCACCACGATGCCGGCGACCCGGTCGGGGTACTCGGCCGCCGTCATGATCGTGACCCAGCCCCCCATGCTGTGCCCGATGATGATCGGCGGTGTGGTGATGCCGGCGTGGTCGATCACCCCGATGATCTCCGCGGCCCAGGTGCCCAGGGTGTACTCGTCGCGGCGGGCGCTGTCGCCATGTCCGGACAGATCAAGGGCGACGACCCGGTACTCGCTGGGAATCAGCGGCGCGATGTGATCCCACCAGCCGGCATGCGCCGCACCCCCGTGGACCAGGACGATCGCGGCCGCTCCCCGCGGCCCCCAGCAGCGGTAGCTGATGGTGGCGCCGTCGACCTCGGCCTCGTGGCGCTCCGGACGGGTGTCAATGGCGGCCTCGAACCAGGCCGGTGCTTCGTCTTCCATCCCAGGTCTCTGCCGTTCGCGTCGTTGTCGTGGGGCGGGCCGTTGTGGTCGCGGGCCGGAGGGGCCGTGGCGTCCTTCCCGATACAACACCGGCGGACCGGGTTTCCGGGCGGTCCGCAGCGAGTTGTCGGACTGGTGATGGTGCCGCCGGGCCAACCGGTGCCCCTGGTGACCGGATCGTCACCTCAGGTCGGCGCGATGGCCCCGTCCACCTGCAGTGTCGTCGTTGCGTGATCCCGGGCGCGCCGGTCGGCGGGCCCGGGTCGGACGCCGTCGGATCGTGGCGTCAGATCATGAAGGTGGAGTTGATGACGGCGCCCCGGCGGCTGTAGTGGATGACGCAGTCCTGCAGATCGGACGGATGCGCGGGAATCGCCCCGGCGATGATGTCCGCCTCACGCAGCCCGTGCAAAGAAAGACCGTGGCGGCAGACGTACACCGTACCTCCTTCGCGGATGAGGGTCTCGATCTGGTTATTGATGTTGTGCTGGCCGGGAAAAGCCGAATCTCCGGTATGCGGAAATCCGCGGGTGGCCATCGCGTTCATCGCCCCCAGCCCATGGAAATAGACCACCGTCTCGAATCCCTTGCGCAGGGACCGGGTCGCCTGCAGGAGCGCGACGAAACTCACCGACGACTCGTGCGCGATGCCGTGGATGAGGGTCAGGTACACCTCGCCGTCCTCGTCCTGGAAATCCGGAAAGATCTTGGTTGAGCCATAGAGGTTGGTGCCCGGCGAGAGCGCCGGATGGGGGATCTCGGCGAGGCTGCGTCGCCCCTGCTCGACCAGCCGCCGAGCCGACCGCGCCGCCTCCTGCGCGGTCCCTTCCGGTGCCGTCGCCCGCGCTGCCCCCGGCTTCTGTGGCTGCTGTGGCGACGCTGGCCGCTGTGGCTGTGGCTGTGGCGGCGCTGGCGCCGGGCTGGCCTCGGTCACGCCGCGGCCGGCGGCACGGCACTGGGCTGGCGGGCGCGCGGGAACCGAGGCAAAGGCGACCTGGTCGGTCGGCGGGGTTTCCAGATTGGCACGACATCGGAGTCAAGCATCCCGCCGACAGTCATGGGTGCCAAACGGGCCGTTCCGAGTGTGTCCGCCGACTCCTTCTGGACATCCGGGCGTCCCATCGTGACCGGATCGGTCTGATCTGGATTGTTCGGTTATCGGCTCACATTTGCCATCTTCGAGCCCACCTGTGGCGGCCGACGGTCACCGGCGCCGGACGGCGGGGATGCTGGCCTTATGCGTTATGCGTTGTTCGCGGATCTGCACGGTCGACCGAAGGCGCTGGAGCGGATCATGGTCGCGGCCGAGCAGGCCGGCGCCGACGAGCTGGTCTGCCTGGGCGACTACCTCGAGGCACGCGTGCCGCGCCGGCTGCACGACCCCGGTCGGGACTGGTCGTTGCCGGCCGTGGTCGACCGGGACCCACCGCTGTGGCGACGGCTGGCCACGGTGCGCCGGATTCGCGGAAACCAGGAGGAGCGTATCCGTGAGCTGCTGCGCCCGGAGCGGACGCCGCCGGAGCTCGCGGCCCTGCTGGACGCGCCGGCCTGGGCGCGGCTGCACGGGCTGCTGGCGCTGCACGGGCATCAGATCCGCTGGGATCCGGTCACCGGGACCCCACCGGCGCGGCTGTCCGCCGAGCCGCGACCGCCCGCGGCTTCGAGCCTGACCCCGCGGGTCGATCCGACACCGGAGGTCGACCTCCTGGTGCCGAGGGCGGCCGACGTGCCGCGCTGGCCGGTGGTCGTCGTCGGGCACACCCACCAGAACGCGGTGTTCGAGATCGACTGGCCGACCGAGTCGGCGCGCCCCGCCGAACCACCCGTGCGGATGATCTCCGTCGGGTCCGGTGAGGCGCTGCGGGTCCCACCCGCTCCGGTGTCCCCCGAATCGGTGTCATCCGTGGGCGGGTCCGCCGTGCCGGTGTCCCCCGCGACCGGCCTGCCGGCCGGGGGGCTTTCGGGCGCTGGCGGCAGAACGCTGGTGGTGAACGTGGGTCCGGCGCGCGGGCGAACGCAGAACTGGCTGCTCTATGACACGGATCGTGCTGAGATTTGCTTTCGCACCATCACGCGGCTGCGTAAGGAATCCAAGCGCGCACGTTCCGAGTAGATGTGGCCAGGGTCCAAGGTCATGGACCTAGGTCCTGTCGCTCTGGACGGATGGGGGACGTAAACTGACCACAGTCTCGATGGAGCCAGCGCCTGCGTTCCCCCCGTACGTCAGGCATCTCGGCTTCATCGGGACTTTTTCTTTGCCCGGGCCTCCCCGAGCGGGAAAGCCCGCGGGGATCCGGGCGGGCGCGGGTACGACGGTTCCGGGAGCG
>NZ_CADCWS010000159.1 GCF_902806475.1 Candidatus Frankia nodulisporulans | reverse complement strand
CGGTGAGCTGGGCGGTGCGGGGTATCGCGGGGGTGTCGGCGACCCAGACCAGCCGTCCCCCGAGGACGTCGAGGGCGGCGAGGTCAAGTCCGCCGTAGCCGCTGCACAGACTCCCGATCCGCGGCCCGGGGTGCGGGGGCATGGATCCTCCCTCTCGACGAGGTCAACGGCGGGGCTGGTCATCGGGCGTCGTCGAGGCGGATGGGCATGACGTCGGCCGACCAGGACGGCCGGGCGGGGCTGGTGAGCCGGACCGGGCCGGGGGTGCCGTCGGGGCGGGCGGCGCGGAAGCGGAACTCAAGGCCGGCGTGGGGGCTGACGGGCCGGCCGTCGTGGGTGAGGCGGGCGGCGTCGGCGAGGTAGCGCGGGTTGAGATGGACGGCGTCGGTGGCGTCCCAACCGGCGAAGCGGGCTTCCGCCGCAGCCATGTCAGGGAAGTACCGGGTGGAGGTCTCGGCGGACAGAACGGTGAGGGTGTCGGCGTGGGGGCGGGCGCCGAGGGTGAGCCGGATGGGGCGAACCCCGTCGACGTCGGGGCCGACGGTGAGGGTCGCGGGCTGAGCGCGCAGGGGCAGGGCCAGGCGGCGGCGGAGCAGGGCGCGCAGGGTCGCGACGTCGCTGGCGCCGAGCGCCAACGGTGCGGGCAGGTGGGCGGGGGTGTTGTCGAGGGTGGGTGTCCAGTCCCGGTGGATGCGGTAGCGGTCGGTGCCCAGGGCATGGAGGCGGGCATCGGCGAGGTGCAGCCGCAGGCGGGCGATCTGGGGCAGGGCCTCGCTGGTGCCGATCGCGCGGACGGTGTTGGTCAGCACGTCGAACAGGCCGGCGACGGTGACGGTCAGGGTGATCGGGTGCGACGTGGAGGCGGCCGGCGGCGGGCTGGTCGGGGCCGTGGTGGGTTCGGTGACGGTCATGGTCATGGTCATGGCGGTCTCCTCGGTGCGTGCGGGGTTGGGCGGCGGTCGGGTGGCGCGGGTGGTCAGCGCAGGCGCAGCGCGAGGGTGCTCAGGACGGCGGCGGCGGCCAAGGCGGTGAGCGCGGCGAGGGTGAGCAGGGTGGTGGTCGCGGTGGTGCCGACCGGGCCGGGTGTGCGGGCGGTGAGGGTGAGCAGGGCGAGGGCGGCGGCGGGCCGGCGGGCCGCACGGAGCGCGCGGGTGGTGGCGTCGAGGGCGACGCGGGCGGGGCGGGCCAGGACGAGAAGGGCGAGGGCGGCGAGGGTGAGCAGGGCGAGGGTCATGGCGGGTCCCTGGTGTCAGGAGGGCAGGAGGCGGCGCAGGGTGTTGTAGGCGCGGCGTCCGACGCGCAGGCGTAGGCCGGTGAAGTCGCAGTGCCGGCACGGGCGGGTCCGGCGGGTGAGGCGGCTGGTGGTGCGGGTGGTGCCGTGGCAGTGCGAGCAGGCGCCGAACGGCCGAACCCAGCACAGAAAGCTGTAACCGAGGGTGACGGCGGTGAGGGGGAGGGAGACGGCGGCTAGCAGTGCGGCGGTGGGGGTCACAAACCGCTCCTTCAGGCGTTTTTGGGCGTGGTTGGCCGCGGGCTGCTATCTGCTAGAGCCCTGGCCAGGGATGAGATCGGGTGCTAGCGGATCTGCTAGCGCTAGTAGGGGTCACCGCTAGCGCTAGCAGCCCGCCGCGGGCTACTCCGCCTTCCGCTTGCGGTCACGCTCCGCTACGACGGCGAGGATCGCGGTCCGGGCGATGCCGCGGCGGGTGACGGCCTTACCGTCGATGCGGCGGCCGACGTCGACGGGGGTGATGGCGTGCGGCTTGAGCGCGGCGGTGAGCTGCGCGGACTCCCATCCGCCGTAGACGTCGGGGCGCAGCTCCGCCAGGCGGGCGCACAGGGTCTCGTTCCATGTCTTGTCCTCGCCGGTCGGCCAGACGGCGGCGACGTCGGCGATCACGTCGGCGGCCGGGGTGGTCTGGCGGGTCTGCTCCGCCGGGGCGGGCAGGGTCCCGGTGCCGGTGCGGAGTTCGACAGCGCGGGCGATGATCCGTTCCGCTCCGTCGCCGTCGACGTAGTAGGAGCGGTTGGCGCCGGGCTTGCCGAAGCCGGCGAGGATGCCCCATCCGGCTTGGACGACGGGCTCGAAGACGGTGGCGCGGTAGCCGTTCTTGTAGGCCGACGTGCCAAGGATCATGTCGTTGGCGGTCTGGTCGGCGACCGACAGGCAGTAGCGGCTGTTGACGTTCCGCGTGATCCCGGTGGGCAGCGAGTCCTTGTCCGGGATCTGCGTGCCCAGGATGAGGATCACGCCCAGGGCGCGGCCGAGCTTGATGCACTTCTCGGCGATCTCGCCGGCGTCCTTGCCCCCCGCCGAACGGAACAGTTCCTGTCCCTCGTCGATCCACACGACCAGGGGGTGTAGCCCGGAGCCCTTCAGTGACGCCAACTCCGGGGTGACCTTGTTCTCCGGGGCCTTGCCTGCGGCGGCGTAGAACGTGATGCGCTCCGAGCGGCGGCGGCACTCGCCGTAGAGCCACTTGAGCATCTGCGCGCAGGCTTCCAACGTGTCCTCGTCGAAGCCGTTGCCGTACTCGGTCATCACCGGCGCCAGCGCGGCGAAGTCACCGACGCCCTTCAGTTCGTAGCCGCGGATCTCGACCCGGGGGTCGAGGGCGGCGGCGAGGACGAGGAGCCGCAGGGCGAACGTCTTCCCGGACCCGGGTTGGCCACCGAACAGCCAGTTCCGCGACATCAGCGACACGTCGACCGTGGTCTGCCGGGGGTCGGTGGCGAACGGGAACGGCTTGAACACGTCCACCTGCCCGGACCGCAGCAGCGGCCACGCGGGTTGGCGCATCGCCGACGCCGGCTGGTAGCCGACCCACAGGGCAAGGCGGCCGGTGTGACCGGGCGCGGGGTCGGGCCACACCTGGTCCAGGGGCAGACGCAGACCGGACGCCAGGCGGCCGCGCCGGGCGATGACCTCGGCGGCTTCGACTCCGTAGGGCAGATCGACGATGGCGAGGTGACCGGGCCCGTCGCGGTGGATCTCCACCGGGAACGAGATGGCACCGGGGTTCTTCGCGACAGCGGAGTTGATGCCCGCGATGCCCAGCGACGTCAACGCGCGGCGCACCAGCTCGGCGGTGAGCTTGCGGTACGTCTCCCCGTTGGTGACCCGGTCGGTGATCGGCCGGTCGGCGGGGCGTCCCATCCGGGCGCAACCGACGATGGCGGCCAGGAAGAGCAGCCAGCGCACCAGTGCTGGGACCGGGCCGAACCAGACCAGCGCGAGGACGAGCAGCGCGGCGAACGATCCGCCGATCAGGATCGGCCAGCGCGTCGAGGTCTGGCGCTGGCGCGCCCGGTCGAGCTTCAGCCACGTCTCGGGGTCGTTGCGCCGGGCGGCGTCCTGGCGTAGCGCCCAGTTCCCTTCCTCCGCTGTCGCCCACCGCAACAGCCGGCTGATCGTGCGCAGGAACCCGACCGGCGCCCACACGGCGACCTTCGCCGCGTACTTCGGCGTGCGCACCGCGTGGAACCGGGCCACATAGCCGGCGTTACCCGCAGCGTGCCGGGCGGTGGCGATCACGTCGGCGCGGGAATGCGCCCATGCGGGCAGGATCGGCGCGCGGCGCGGGCCGGCGACCGGCCGCGGGGCCTCGTCGGGCGGGTCGATCGGCGCCCCGACCTGCTCCGGACCGTCGGTCAGCGATTCGGCGTCCTCGTCGCCGTCGACTTCCGCGGCGTCGCCGTCAAGGTCGGTGTCGGTGTCGATGTCGGTGGGCCGGTCGGGGTCACCGCGACGGGTCCGGGCCTTGTCGAGGTCGACAACCTGCGCGGCGCCCAGGGCGTCGTCAGGGTCGACGTCGTCGGCGGGCAGGTCGGGAATCCAGCCGCCCGGGTCCGGAGGAAACGGATCGATGCTGGTCATGGCAAGTGCTGTCCCTTCACACGGGCAGACGCGGGGTGGGAGAACCGGGGCGCGGCGGGTGGCCTTGGCGAGACGGTCGCCGCGCCCCGGGCGGGTCGGGTGGATCAGCGGCGGCGGGACTGCCGGCCGGTGTCGGTCGTCGTCCGGGGCTGGTTGTTGCGGATCACGCTGCTGTGGCGGACCTGGACGTGAACGGCCTGCATCTGCTGGACCTCGGCGGGGCCGGACAGGTCGTGGGACTCGGTCTTGCACACGTCGCAGTGGTAGCGGTTCGGCATGATGGGGTTCCCTTCCGGGCCTACGGGTGCGGGGTGAGGGACCGGGGCGCGGCGGGTGGCTTTGGCGAGACGGTCGCCGCGCCCCGGGCTGGTCAGGGCTTCGCGTTCCAGGTCCCGATCTGCATCGGGGTCGCGAAGGGCTTGCTGGCCCGGCGGTCTATCCAGATCTCGCCGTTCGGCTTAACCACGACCTCTTCCGGGGTGATCTTGTCCTCGTGGAAGTCGCGGCAGACCTGCGCGGTGATCTCGCGGCGCACCTCGTCGGGGGTGCGTCGCGGTCCGGTCTGCCTGCCGCGCGGGGGCGTCGGCGCCGGGTGCACGACCGTTGTCGGCTTGCGGGTCTTCGTCGCCGCGGGGGTCGTGGTGGTCGCGCGCTTGGCGGTCTTCTTGCTGGTGGTTGGCGTCGGCGCGGCGGTCTTCTTCGCCCTCTTGGTGGGGGCCGGGGCCGCGGCGGTGGTCTTCTTGGCGGTACGGGTCGGGGCCGCGGTGGTCTTCTTCGTCCTCTTGGTCGGGGCCGGGGCCGCAGGGGGCGGGGTGGTCTTCTTGGAGCTGAACAGACCCATCAGTTCTCCTTGAGGGCGTCGCGGATGATCTGGGCGTGGTCGAAGGCGAGTCCGGTCGCGAGGGCGTCGGAAACAGGCAGCCAGCGGGCGGCGGTGGCGTCATCGGCCGCGACCGGGGCGGGCATGTCGGGCAGGACGGTGGTGTAGGCGCCGGTGACGTAACGGCCGCGCGGGTCGCGGCCCGGGGCGGTGTAGAAACCGACCAGCCGCAGCGCGTCGACCGCGATACCGGTCTCCTCGGCGAGTTCGCGGCGAGCGGCGGTCTCCACCTGCTCCCCAGCGTCGACGTGCCCACCGGGCAGGGCCCACCGGCCGGCGAACGGCTCGAAACCCCGGCGGATCAACAGCACGTGCAACACCCCACGGTGCGGGGCGAACGCGACCACGTCGGCGGTGAGCCTGACAGTCTCGCGGGTACCCATGGTGATCTCCTCTGGTGAAGTCGGGTGGCCTGTGGTGGCGTCAGGAGGCGGTCGGGGTGCAGCCGGCGGCGCAGATCGCGCCGCAGCTGGTGACGGTGAGCGGGCCGCGGGTGCCGCACCGGTCGCAGGCCGGCATCACCACGGCGGCCGGGGTCGCGGTGGTCTTCCTACGGGTGGCGGTCTTCTTCTTGGGTGCGCGGGTGCGGGTGGTCTCGGTGGCGAGCAGGTGGGCGCGGCTGGTCGTGGTGCGCCCGTCGACGTCGAGGCGGCGGCCGGTGAGCCGGTCGGCGGCGCGCTGGACCGCGCCGACGGCCCGGTCACCGATCCCGCCGCCGGTGCAGGCGGGGCACGGTCCGCGGTTCTTGCCGCGACCGACGAACCGGGTGCCGCGGCAGCGGGGGCAGCGGGTGGTCATGGCTGTCTCCACGTCCTTTCAGGTCGTGTCGGGATGCGGTGGGCTCAGACGGCGGTGAGGACCGGCGCCGGGGTGGTGTCGGTGATGCGGGGGCGGAGAAGGCCCTGCGCGGTCAGGAGTCGGCGGGCGCGGTCCGGGCCGCAGCCCAGCGCGGCGGTGGCGCGGCGCACGGGGATGGTGCCGTCGGGGTCGCGGGGGACCTCGGCGAGTGCGGCGATCAGTTCGGCATCGGTGCGCCGGGGAGCGCGGGGCTTGGATGCCGTACCGGTACGGCGTCGGGCGGACGTACTGGTACGGGGTACCGGTACAGGGACAGTTGTGGTGGGATCGGCGGCCGGCGTGCCGGCCGGGGGCGCGGAAGCCGCTTCGGCCGGCGGAGTGGTGGACGCTGGCGCGTCAGCCGGCGGGGCGGTGAGGGTCGCGAACTGGTGGCGGTAGCGGGGTGCGGCTTCGGCGAGCAGGATCAGCACGACCGGGGGTACCGAGTGCGCGACGATCGCGCCGGCGTCGAGGCTCGCGGCGGCGTCCCAGACGTTGAGGGTCCAGGTCGCCAGGCCGCAGAACCAGCGCAGACCGGTCCCCCACGGGGTGGGGGGCAGGCCGTGGCGAGCGAGAACGCTGTCGGCGGTGATCGCCACGAACAGGGCGATGTCGACGATCGGCGCGAGGAGCCACGCCTGCGGGTCGGCGGTGTGGTGTCCGACGGCGACGGTGTGGACGTTGGCCAGGGAGTAGGCCCCGACCAGGAGCGCGACGAGCCACAGGGCGCCGTCGAGGGCGCGGCCGACGCGGCGGAGGTGGTCGGGGTTGAGCGTTGCCATGGCGGTGCACCTCCTCTCAGGCGATCCGGCGGACCGGGGGGCGGCGGGAAGCGGGCGGGCGGTGAGGGCCTGCGTGTGGGCGTGGGCCAGGCGTCGCCAGGCGAGGTCGGTGACCTCGCCGTCGGCGGTCAGGATGGTGATCTCGGCGTCGAGGACGGCGAGGTCCGCGGCGATCAGCGGCCATTCCCGGTCGATCGCGGCCAGCTCCCGCGCGGTGGGTTCCCGCTCGACGAGGTCGGCCATCACCAACCGCCCGTACCGGCGGGCAACGCCTGCCGCGCCGAGGCGATGACGTCCGGGTCGGTCAGCAGGGTCCGCAACGTCACCGTGGTGTTGGCGCGGACCGTGACTCCGCCGACCCACACGCGGCCGGTGGAGTCGTCGAGGTCGGACACGGTGACCGGGACCGCGAGCAGGAACGCGCAAGCGGTCACCGACGCCAACTCCTGCTCGTCGGACCCGTGGGCGAGGAACCCGACAGCGGGGCGCTTCTCAACGTTGCTGTAGTGCACGCTGACCGACAGATCGATGCTCGGGTCGGCAGCGGCGACCCGGCCGACCAGATCGGCGGCCAGGCGGAGCGCGTCGGCGAGCGCGGCGGACGGCGCCGGGGCGGTCAGCCCCGACGCGGCCACGACGGCGAGGGCGGTCACTTCCCGCCCCGCTCAACCAGCTCCTGGGCGATCCGCTCGATCTCGCGAATCGTCGCTTCCTTCAGGTTGTCCGCCGACGGCGGCACCGGCAAGGCATGCTTCATAGCGGTCTGACCTCCTAGACAGGTCGGATCAGGACCCCGGCCGGTGGTGGAGTCACCGCGCCGGGGTCCGTGCGTTCTGGGCCGGTGGAGTCGTCCCAGAAACGGCGAAGGCGGCGCCGGTGGCGCCGCCAACCCGCACTCGAAGTATGGGCCGCACTTCCAGTGTTGTCTAGTACTTTCCGTGCGGGTTCCTCAGGCGGGGACTCCGCATCGGCCTGCCAGGGAGCGAAGTTCCTGGTCGGAGCGCTGGTGGACGTCCTGGAGCAGGTCGCGAATGAGTGTCCGGACCTTGGAGTGATCGTGGATCTGTTCGGGGGCCACCCGCTCCGCCTCCAACAGCGCGGCGAGCGCGTCGCCCCGGGCACGGCGCTGCGCGTGGGCGTCGGCGACGTCGACCAGGAAGCGGGCGCGGCGTTCCGCTGACAGTCCCGAGGTGTCGATCCGGCCGGCGCGATCGAGGGCGTCGCCCGCGTCGCCCAGGTCGACCGCCACCGACACCTCATGTAGCGCGACGTTCACCGGTCCGAACTCCGTGTTGAAGTCGTTCCGCCCGGCGCCCACCGTCCCGGCCAGTTCTTGCGCGTCGCCGATCGCCTGCCAGGCCGAGCGGCGGTCGCCGGCACGCGCCGCACTTACCGCCCGTACCAGGCAGAGCGCGCCCACGACAGACGTCGCTTCGACGCCCAGTTCCGACAGCCGCGGGCGGAGTGCGGCGACCGCTGTTGCGGCGGCGTGCTGGGCCTGGTCCAGCCGCCCGGCGCCCAGCATCGCCAGCGCCAAGCGGAACTGCCCCGCGGCCACAAGCGCGACATCCCCCGCAGCTTCGGCAGTGAAGAGCGCCCGGTCGGACGCGAGCCAGGCGGCTTCCGTGTCGCCCACCTTCCCGAGCAGGGCGGCAGCGGCCTGGTACGCCCGAGACAGCGCCGCGGCGACCGCCGGCCGCTGATCCTCCGGAACGGAACGCAACGCCAGTTCCCCACCGGCGATCAGGGACACGAGCGCCGGCCCAGCTTCGGAGTACCGCGACCCATGGACGACCGTCCACGCCTGCTCCGCCTGCTCGGCGAAGTCCTCGCCGGAGCCGCCACCGGGTGACGGCGTGGAGGCGACGGCCGACAGCGCCGGATGCCCGGTGAGCGCCAGGCGCAGCGCGTCCCGCCACGGCTCACGCTCCGACGCCGCTACTTCCATTGGCGCGTCGGGCGCGAGATCGGCCACCGGAACGCCCAGGACGTCAGCGACCTGCGCAAGCACGGACATTCGGTCGACCTTGCGCGCGTTCCGCTCCACCTGCGAAACCCAGCTCTCGGACCGGCCGATCAGCCGACCTAGCTCCACCTGCGACAGGCCACGCCGCTTCCGGTGAAACGCCACCCGCTCACCAAGCGTCGGAGTCGGCTCAGTCACAGCGCACCTCCCGGCAGTCCCTTGCCACCGACGCCGGTCAGGAACTCCACACGGGGCGGACCGGCAAGGAACTCCTCACGGGCGGCCAGGAACCGCCGTACATGCTCCTGGCGCTCGTGCTCGTCGAACGCAGCCCGGTCCCGGTACAGCTCGTAGAAGATCCGCGCGCCGGGCTCCCCCTCGACCACTTGCGTCGCGTAGATCAGCGTCCCAGGCTCCGACGTTGCGATCAGCGGCGCAGTTTCCGCGACCAAACGATCAAATCCGTCTGCGGCGTCAGGCCGCAGATCAAACCGGACCACCAAACCGAACATGAAGCCACTTCCCCTCGGACGACGTCACCTACTACAACGATCGTCCCACGGGTAGCATTCCAGAGACTAGGTGGTACTTTTTGTATTACTCTCCGAGAGTTAGAGACCACACAGTGGTCTTATCCTGCCCGCACCCCTGCCCACCCCTGTCCGCGTCGCCACGCGAGGCAATGGAGGACACCGGCGATCCACGCACGACTTTTTCCACAGGATTCACCTACTTGATCATGGCCGTGACCAGCGCCTTCGCGGTCAAGAATCACACCATTGCCATTGCGGTATCCACAAATCGATCAGTCTTTTGCACAGGTTACGCACATATGCCGTGGCTAACTTCTTGTTAGTTGCCGCTTCCATCCTCTAGCGTCCTGAGCGAGGACGGCTATTGGTCGAAAAGCGAACGGCTCCCGTGCGCGAACACGGAAGCCGTCCTCGGATGACCACCCTGGGTATAGAGAGGAACATTCTTGACTCAAGACAGTACGAAAGATCTTGGTTGTAGTGCACCCGGGAGCGCGGGCGGTGGCAGTGATCTCGCTTGCTTCGAGCCCTGATCCTGCTGGGGGCTTAGTAGGCGATCACCCTGATCGATCAGAAGCTGGGTGCGGGTGTGGCCGCGGGATGCGGGGTCGCGGCCGCCGTCTATCAGGTTGCCGAGGCACGTCAGAGGCGGTAGGGCGGTCGGGTGCCGGCCGGGCAGCGTCCGGCCGGCACCCGGGCAGAGCGGGGGTACGCGGCGAGGGTCGGGACTCCGCCCGGTCTCACTTCCGGTCTCGTTCACCCTCGTCCGTGGACGTCCGGCACCGTCCAGTCGACGCGGTACACGCCTGCTCGGGACGTCGGCGGACATAGCTGAACGACGGGGCGCAGATCTCGAAAGCGTGTGAGGGGGCAACCCCTCCGTGGGTTCAAATCCCACCTCCACCGCAGTGTCATGTCGCAAGACATAGGTATAGGCCCGAACCTCCAGGGGTTCGGGCCTGATCCATTTCTAGCGGCGGGCATGGTGCTCCGGTCAGCACCGTCCAAGATCACTCGCTGGGCTCGTCGCGCGCCGCTTCGAGATCCCCGCGGATCGTTCGCACAGTGGGATGCTTCGGGTCGTACACCGCTTCACTGATCGCCAATGCGCGCTCGAACAGCGGCAACGCCTCCCCCACCCGACCAAGATCCCGCGTAACTGGTCAGGTAGCGCTTTGATCGTGGGTTAG
>NZ_CADCWS010000158.1 GCF_902806475.1 Candidatus Frankia nodulisporulans | reverse complement strand
GCGAGCACCCGGGTGCAGTAGGCCTCCATGTGCGCGGCCATCCGGGCCTCGGCGGTGTCGGCGGCGCCGGCGAGCACAGCCGTGGCGATGGCCTGGTGCTCGTCGATGGTGGCCTGCCGTTCCCGCGGGTCACGGACCACCGCGCCCTCGACGCGGGTGGCCAGCCTGTCCTCGGCGATGTCGCGCAGCGACTGGCAGATCAGGGCCAGCACGGGGTTGCCGGACGCGGCGATGACCGCCGCGTGGAAGGCGCACGCCCGGTCCAGATAGGCGAACGTCTCGACGTCGACCGGCTCCGGGGTGGCGTACCGCTCCAGAACCCGTAGCTCCTCGCGGTCGGGATTGGTGGCGGCCAAGCGGGCCAACAGCGGCTCGAGTGCGACCTGGGCGCGCAGCAGATGCGAATAGCGGGTCCGGAGCAGATGGAAGAACAACGTCGCGGTGCGCCCGAGCGACGAACTCTGCGGGCCGACAAGTACCGGGCCGCCACCTGGACCAGGACGGATGGTGATGAGGCCCTGCACCTCGAGAATGCGCAGGGCCTCCCGGACCGAGCTGCGGCTCGCACCGTAACTGGAGATCATCTCGGCTTCGCCGGGCAGGCTCGCACCACGGGGAAGTTCCGCCAGTTGGCGGACGATCGCCCGGGCGAGCTGCACCGAAACATTTTCTGCGCGCGATACGAGCGGGTGCACCGATGTGCGGTCCCGCTGGCCGTCCCCCGAATCCTTCAATGTCACCCGGGCATCGTATCCAGTGGAACGGCCACTTCGTGCCACGCCGAGGAAACGCCATCTGAGGAAATCTGGAAGAAATCATTTCGTAATCAACGTAACATCTTGGACGGGCGATGATCCGGTCTGTTCCCGATTTCCGTACGAACTTGTCCGACGTTGTCCGGTGACGCGTTCTGGCCTGGTGGAATCGGCGCGAAATCATCGCCGAACCATCATCACAGCGCTTCCTCATCGCCGGGCCATCGCCGAGCCATCGCGAGGCGACCACCGGGTCGACAGGTGGCGTGCGGGCAAGCGGCACCTCGTTGTTTACGCACTCTTCGGCGCCCGGCCATGTCGCGGTAGGTGATGGTGACCGGCGATGGCCCTACGTTCGAACCCATGCCTGTGAGTCCTTCAGACGAAGTTGTGGCGTCCGGAGTTCCCGCGCGTCTCGCGCAGGACATGACGATGGCCGAGCAGCATGACTGGCTCCAGAACTTCCTGCGCCGCCGGCCGGTGAGCCGCCGCGGCCTGCTGCTGGGCGGCCTCGCGGGGGCCGGTGCGGCGACCCTGGGCACGACCCCGTTCGGCCGCGCCGCCTACGCCGCGACGGACGAGGCGCCGCTGCTGGTCGGTGGCCGCCACACCGCCTTCGGCACCGACCCGGCCCGCCAGCTGCGCCTGGCCGGCCAGCTCACCCGCAGCCCCGGCCGCGGTCGCGTCCTGGTCGACATCGGCCCGACCCGCGCCCTCGGCGGCACCGTCGAGGCGGAGATCCGTCCACTGTTGTCACAGGTCCCGCAGGTGGACGGCTCGATTCTGAGCGTCGAGCAGTTCTACGTGCACGCCGCCTTCGACCGGCTCGCCCCCGGACGCGAGTACTACTACCGCTTCCGGGTTCCCGGCGGGGCGGCGACGCCGATCACGGCCACCCGCACCGGCCATGCCAAGGGCCGCGCGGGTGGGCCGTTCAGTTTCACCATGATGGGCGACCACGGTTCCAACCACACGCCCCCCGGAGCCCCCAGGGCCCTCTTCGACGACAACTACTACAAGGACGACAACCAGCCCACCGTCGCCCACGCCTCGGCGATCACCGCGGCGATCGCCCGCGTCGATCCCGCCTTCCACCTGCTCGCCGGCGATATCTGCTACGCCGACCCGTCCGGCATGGGCAGGCCGCCGAAGCGGACGATCACCGGTCAGCCGCCGACCGGCTTCGACAACTACGACCCCACCGTGTGGGACGTCTACCTCTCCGACATCGAACTGTCGGCCGCGCGCAGCCCGTGGATGTTCGCCACCGGCAACCACGACATGGAGGCGCTCTACTCCCCGCACGGCTACGGCGGCCACGCCGCCCGCCTGGACCTGCCCGGCGGCGGACCCCAGGGCTGCCCGAGCGTCTACTCCTTCGTCTACGGCAACGTCGCCGTGCTCTCGCTGGACGCCAACGACGTCTCGTTCGAGATCAGGACGAACACCGGCTACTCCGGCGGCGCGCAGACCTCCTGGGTGGAGCGGACCCTCAAGGGCTACCGGAACGACCCCGACATCGACTTCATCGTCTGCTTCTTCCACCACTGCGCCTACTCGACGACATCGCAGCACGCCAGCGACGGCGGGGTGCGCGCCGCCTGGACGAAGCTGTTCGACGCCTACCAGGTCGACCTCGTCCTGCAGGGACACAACCACCTCTACGAGCGCACCGATCCGATCCGCGGCAACGCCCCGACCCGTGCGGCCCTCGACGGCTCGACGATCGAACCCGCCAGGGACGGCACGATCTACATCACCGCCGGCTCCGCGGGCCGTCCCCGTTACGCGTTCCAGACCGGCGAGCTCGAGTCCTACCGCGGCAAGGTCGCCGCCCCCGGCTCGAACGCCGTGCCCAACAGCTACGTCTGGGCCCCCGACGGCACCAAGGTGACCGAGTCGATCAGCTGGTCGCGCACCCGCTTCGACAACTACGCCTTCGTCGCCGTCGACTCCACTCCCGGCCATCCCGGTGGCGCGTCCACCCTGACCGTGCGCGGCATCGACGAGCACGGCGCCGAGTTCGACCGTGTCACCCTCTCCCGCCCCTGCCCCGCCGCTGACCCGCTGACCCACTGGCCCGCCGCTGACCCGTTGGCCCCGCCACTGGCCGCTGACCTGGCGGTTGGCTGCGCCAAGGCGTCGTCTCGCGACCTTCCGCGCATTTTTGTCGGACCCGTCTTCTAGCGTGCGACCCGTTGGTTACGGACCCTGCGCGCAGAGGAGGCGGTTGGCCGTGAGTGAGATCGACGCAGCGACCATGGCGGTGGTCGTGCGGTGGGTGCTCGAGGTCGCGCCGACGCTGGCCGAGCGCATCCCCGCCCCGGTGGCGGTGGCGCTCGGTCGACTCGGAGCAAGCCTCGATCCGGCGGCCGCGCTCGGCGACGGGTACGCTCCCAGGCCGGTCGGCTGGGTGGGTGCCCGGGGTGCGAGCCTCCCACCACCGGGCCTCCCGTGGCCCGGTTTCGGGAGGGCGGGCTCGGGCTCCATGGTCGGGCCGAGCTACTCCCAGTCTGAGGATTCCGCGGTCCTCGGCGCCCTGCGGGCGGTGGGAGTGTCGGTAGCTGACCGGCTCCTCGGCGCCCTCGAGCTCACGGTGAACGGGCTGCGGCCAGCGCCGGTCATCCCAGTGCCGGTGCCGGTTTCACGTGGGCACACGTCCCGCGTCCAGATCGGCGTGGTCAACCGTGCGGGCGGGTCGATCGCCGCCCGGGCGGTGCGCCGGTTACATCTGCATGAGCCGCATGTCTGCGCCTTCGTCGAGGATGCCGTCGCCGCCCTCACCGAACATCCGGCGATCGCAGACCTGCTCGCCCCGGCCTCGGGTTCGGGGTCGGCCCCCGGTTCGGCTGTAGGTGCGGGCGGTGATGCCGCGTGGCTCGCGGGGTTGACCGAGGCGGCGTATGTCACCGGGCCACCAGGATGGCCGGGTAACGCACCTGCCGACGACCCCGCCGAGGCCGTGGCGGCCCTCGCACCCGCGGCGGAACTGGTGGAAGAGGCGTGGATCGCGGCCCGCCACGGTGCACGGGCGCTGGCCCTGGGGATCGCCACGGCGGCCGCGATCATGCGGCGGGCGGATGGCTCGCCGTACGACGCGGCGACGATCGTCGGTCTGGGGCTTGGCAGCACCGCGGTGCACCTGGCCCACGCTCCGATGCCCGCCGCCTACGGGCCCGCGTTGTTCGCCCGCCGCCGGCGGCTGTTCACTCTGCCCCGAGCACACGCCGGGTTGGTCGACGTCCACGGTCATGTATTCGGCCTGCTCGAGGGGGACGCGACGCTGCTCGGTGCCGGTGCCGCGGATGCCCGGTTCGCGGACAACGGTCTGGTCGCGCTGGTGCCCGGTGGGCTGCTGGTGCGCACCGGTCGCGCCGACGGTCCGGTCAACCTGTGCCTGGAGGTGCTCGCCGAGGCACCGAACGCCGAGCGGACCACCCGGCAGTTGGCGCTGCACGACGAGATCGTCGAGGTCAGCTGGCATGCCGAGATCGGATTCGCGTCGGTGGTCGGCGCCGGACCGACTACCGAGCAGCACGAGTGGCGGGAGCAGAGCCCGCCCTGGCCGGGGGACTACCGGGTGCGGGTCGCCGCCCGCGGCCGTGACCACGACAGCGAGTCCTACGAGCTACTCGTCTGGTCCGCGCCCCTGAGGCAGCCGCTGGTGCTGCGCCAGACCGACCGGCTCGGGCACCGGCTGCGCGGCCAGCCCGAACCACCCCCGCCGCCCGAGGAGAAGTACCACTGGATCCGGTCCCGCGGCTGCGTGCTCTGCGAGGCCGCGACGATCACCATCGTCGTCGGTACCGACCGCGACGAGGTGGTCCGCATCTTCGGCGCGAACCCGGTTCGTCCTCGATCGCTGCACTCCCTGATGGACGCCCCCGATCGCGTCGGCTGGCTCGCCGCGATGAACGTGCCGGGCACCGACATCGTGGTGGTGATGGAGGAGAACAGCTTCGCCGGCTCGCACGGCCCGACGATCGCAGACCTGTCCCTGGGCGGGCATGCCGGCAGCGTGTTCTGGAACGTCAACGTCGACAACCGGCTGAGCCTGGCCCGCGGCGGCGACCTGCTGCTGGCCGAGGAGAGCCTCGACCGCGCGCCGAGAAGCCCCGCGCTCGCCCCGCTGTTCCACGGCCTCGACCTCACCCGGTTCGACTGGTCGGTACCCAAGGGCCTGCTCGTCCTGGAACGTCTCACCGGCTACGCGCTGCGCCCCCAGGACGTCGACCGGCTCTGGAACGACCCGCTGGCCCACCAGATCCCCCCAGGCCCCTGGCCGCCGCAGAGGCCGCGACGGTCCGTTGGGTGAACGCCCCGACACCAGATGAGACGATGATCTGCTGACTTCGGGGGAGGTGCCGCGCGAAGGCGTGGACGGTGACACTGCGCCGCCATGCCGCGGCCTGTTCGGACGTGGATCCCGATCGGACGATGGGTCCCGGTCGGAAGATGGGCCGGTGCCGCATCACGGAAGGGGCGAGGGTGATGCGGCACCGGCGTGTGGTGCGCCGGCCGTCGGGCGATGGTGACCGACGATGTCGGCAGGCGGTGCGGAGACGGTCAGGACAGCACGAGCAGGGCGCCGATGACCCAGCCGACGATGGTCGCGCCGATGGCGACGAACGTCGCGAGCTTGCCGCGGCGGCTGCCCTTGTTCCACGACACGGCGCCGCAGGCGATGGCGGCGAAGCCGACGAACGGCACGAGCAGCGCCACGGCCGAGAACACGAAGGCGAGAATCCACAGCGTCCGCGCGCCGGCAGGCTCCACACCCGCCGCGCCCGGGCCGCCGGGCTGCGGCGGCTGCTGCCACGGACGGCCGTACTCCATCTGGTCACGGCCGGCGTCCGGGTACGGCAGGTAGCCGCCGGGCTCGTTCTGGTGCGTCGGGTAACCCGACGGGGCGGGGTACTGGCTGCCAAAGGGCTGGCTGCTGTACGCCTGGCTGCCGGCGGCGGGGTTGCCGTAGGAGCCGCCGACTCGGGTCTGCTCGGCGTCGTACCGATCGGAGTCGGACTGGCCGTAGTCGGATCGTCCGGTGTCGGGCTGACCGGTGTCGGGCTGGGGGCCGCGGGGCTGCTCGCGGTACGGGTTGGCCGCTGGCATGGTGCTCGGAGCGGCGATGTGGCGGGTGTCGTTGGTGTCGTCCACGGTGTAGGGCCTGGTCATGAGGGTGGGTCCCTCCTACGCGTCGGGTCTGCCTGGGGCGGGTCTGTCAGGGTGGTGCCTGTCTGCGTGGTGGTGTGGTGTCGTGCGGTGGTGATCGCGTCGTGATGGTGCGGTACCCAGGCCTGAGCCACTGTCACCTCCTGATCGCGTCGAAACCACGGTGACCCGGTCGCGGCCTCGGCCCAGGCTGTGGCCCAGGCCCCGTCGGCGGTGCGGGTCCGCGCCACGCTGGCGCCTGGGCGGCGGTTCAGCTCCGTCCGGTGTTCTGGGGCGAGTCCGGACGCAGGTGCAGGGCGAGGCGTGGGCACAGGTCGGCGGCGCGCCGGGCGTGGCCGGCCAGGGGTGCGGGCACGGTGAGCTCGCGGGTCTGGCCGGTGGCCGAGTGCAGCGCGATGGGGTAGCCGTCCGGATCGCGGTCGAGCAGTTCGGGGAGCAGTTCGGTGCACCAGCCGCGGCCGTCGCAGGCCGTCCAGTCGATCCACAGCCGGAGGGATCCGGACTGCTGGGCCGTGCGGGCCATACATCCTCCTTGCGGATGAGTCGAGGTGGCCACCAACGAGCTGTCGTGTGGGCCGGACCGGTCGTGTGGGCTGGCACCGTCGTGTGGGCCGTGGCTGTGGTGTGGACGGTCAGGCGGGGGCGCTGCCGCGGCAGTAGCCGTCGGCGTGGGCGCGGATGTCGGCGGCGAAGGTGCCGCAGGGCGCTGCGGACCAGGCGGGCGACGCCGTCGGGATGGTGGCAGGCACCACGTCCGGCGACCAGGGCGGCGAGGGCCAGCGCCCGGCTGGCGGCGGCGGGGTTCTCCCGGGGCGGTGCGCCGGCGGGGCGTGGGCCGCTGGCCCGAACGGACGGGTCGGCCTCGCGCAGATCATGGGTGTAGGTGCTGACGACGGTGTGGCCGACCGGGGAGCCCAAAGCGGCCATGGCGGCGGTCGCCTCGGCCAGCCGCGGCAGGCCGGTGACGCACGGGCCGCACTGGCCCGCGCTCTGGGCGGCGAGCTCGGCGACGATGCGGGCGGTCCTCGCCAGACCGCAGGTATGCGCGGGCAGCACCGTGAGGATGCCCGGACCGGGCGCCGCGTCCCAGGCGGCCAGCCCCGCGCGGGAGAAGACCGTCCCGGCCCGCGCGGACGCCGGCAGCCAGGTGCCGCCGTAGCCACCGATGCGCAGCGCCCCGACCGGAGCGCTGACCCCACCGGCCAGCTCGACCAGTTCACCGAGCGTGGTGCCGTACGGCACCTCGACGACACCCGGTACCCGCACCGCCCCGGTCACGGTGACCAGGGCGGTGCCCGGGTCGTCCACGGTGCCGAGGGTACGGAACCAGCCGGCACCCCAGCGGGCGATCGTCGCGAGATGGGCGAGTGTCTCCACGTTGTCGACGAGGGTGGGCCGTCCGCCGATACCGACCTCGGCCAGCGGCAGCCAGTGCGCGTGCGGCCGCGCGGGACCGCCGGCCACCGCCGCGGCCAGCGCCGACGCCTCCCCGGCCAGGTAGGACGCGGGCGCCTCGTGTACCCGTGTCGGGCACCGGTCCCGTCCGGCCACCTGGCGCTGCGACAGCGCCCACCGGACGGCCTGCGCACCCGGGCCAGGCTTGACATAGACGACGGCCTCGCCGGCGCCGACCGCCTCTGCCGCCAGCGCCAGCCCGTCCAGGACGAGATGGGGCGCCCTGATCAGCAGGGGGTCGCGTCCTTGGCGCTTTCGGGTTCACCCTCGGCCGCGTTGGCGATCACGATCGGTGGCCCGACCACCCGGGCGGTGCGCCGCCCCGATCCGACCGGGGCGCCTCGCCGCGCGGTCTCCAGCACCGTGGCCAGTTTGCGCCAGGTGGGGAAGGCCGCGCCGCCGTGACCGGTCAGGCCGGCGTCGCGCAGGTCGTGGAGCAGCGCCCCACCGGGTCCCCGCCAGGGCACCGGTCCATAGAGCCGATCGTGCTCGGCCAGGTCCGCCGCCGCGAGTCCCATCAGCCGGGCCGCGAGCGTGGGACGTCCCGGCCCGGTCAGCGCCACCGGCTCGCCATCGCGGCTGAGGACCACCCCGGGAGCCTGGCCCGGCATCGGCATCGGCGTCGGCGTCGGAGTCGGATCGGCGGTGGGCGCTGCCGCGGGGGACGGCGGTGAGGGCCGGGCCAGCGGTGTACGGGAGGAGAAGTCAGGTGAGGGTGCGGTGCCGATCGAGGTGGACGCGGCGGCGTGGGCGTCATCGTTGATCATCTGGAGGTCATCGAAGGTCATGGTGGGGGTCCGATCGGGGGAGGGCGGAGCCGGCGGCACAGGCCGAACCGGGGATGGTGGCCTCGGCCGTGACCGACCGCGTCGAGAACCCGGAAGCGACCAGCGGCCACTCGCCAGGCCCGGCCGGTACGGCCTGGTCGTACTGCGCGACCCGGTAGCCGTCCGCGGTCTGGTCGTACCGCGTGAGTGGTCCGGGCGGCGTAGCTGGTGCAGGCGGTGTGGCTGGTGCAGGCGGTGTGGCCGGTCCGGGGGGTGTGGCTGGTCCGGGCGGGCCCGCCGGCGTGGCGGGGTTGGGCTGGGCACCGCGGGCCCGGGGCGGGTGGGCGAAGCCGGTCGACAGGCGCCAGGCGAGTGCGCCAGCGACGGTGAGCACGCAGACGACCACCATCGCCTGCAGCCAGCCGGTGCCACTGTCGGTGCCGCCGCCAAGCGCGTGACCGATCGAGATCGGCCAGGCCGCGTAGGCCGACCAGTGCACCGCCTGCAAGACGCGCCGGCCGATCCGGTGGCGCAGCAGGCTGGTCACGATGATCGCCGCGAGCAGGTCCAGTGTCAGCGTGCCCAGGCCCGTCCACAGTGGGCGGTAGCCCGCGCCGAAGGGGATGACCACATCGGGCACGGTCAGGTGCGCGTACGGGTCGAGCAGCAGGGTGACCACGTGGATGCCGAGGAACACCACCGACAGCAGCGCCGCGGTGCGATGTACCTGGGCCACCACGAAGCCGGGCAGGCCCGCGAGACCCTGGCCCGAACGGGCCATGATGCCAAGTGCGACGTTCAGGCTCAGTAGCAGCAACGTCACCACGCCGGAGCCGCGCGCCACGTACCAGAGGGTGTCGACGCTCATCGCGACGTGCCCTCGGAACGGGTGGGAGCCGCGGTGAGGGCGGTACCCGGCTGGCCCCGCCGGCGGATGGGGGCCGGCGAGGACGGCCAGCCGGCCACCATGGTGATCTCCTTGTGGGCGTCGACGAGGCGGGCCGGCAGACCGAGCGCGCCGAGCCAGCCCGGTGCCGCCTGGCCTCGCACGACCGCCCCGGTACTCGCGGTGTTCGCCGCGACGCAGGTGCTGGCCGCGACCGTCACCGTCCGCCACACCGTGGGAGCCGGCTGGCAGGTGCGGGGATCGAGGATGTGGTGCAGCAGTCGGTCACCGCGCTGCCAGCGCCGCCCCAGCGTGCTCGAGGTGGCGACCGCCGTGCCGGCGGCCAGACCGACCACGCAGGTCGGCTCACCCGGCTGGTCGGCGACGTGCACCTGCCAGCCGCCCGTCGGCGCCTGGCCCGCGGTGGCGATGTCCCCACCCAGACTGACCAGTACCCCGGTGTCCAGCCGGGCGGCCACCTGGGCCGCGGCCCGGTCCGCCGTGTGCGCCTTCGCCGTGGCCCCGAGATCGAGCTGGACGTCCACCGGCAGGGTCAACGTCCGACCGGCCAGGCTGATCCGCCGCCAGCCCGGCGCCGGTCGGCGCACCGTCAGGACGGGCGGTCCGTTCCTGGCCAGCAGGGACAGGTCACGGTCGTAGCCCAGATCGGCCAGGGCACCACCAAGGGTCGGGATGACATCCCCACCGGTGCGCCGCGCGGCGTCCAGCGCCACCCCGATCAGCTCGGCCAGCAGCTCGCTGACCTGCTGGGGAGCGCCCCCGGTGGCGTCGAGGTGCATGATCTCCGCGTCCGGGCGGAACCGACTGGCGGCCCGGTCGACGGCGGCGATCTCGTCGGCCACGATCCGCCTGGCCGCGTCCAACTGGCCCGGATCGGTCACCACGACCTGTGCGGTGGTGCTCCACACGGACCAGGACGCGGATGCCGTCCCCCCTGGCCCGATCGGAGTCGAGGCCGAGGCGGGAACGGGAGCCGGGACCACGACTGGAACGGGAGCCGGGACCATAACCGGAACGGGAGACG
>NZ_CADCWS010000157.1 GCF_902806475.1 Candidatus Frankia nodulisporulans | reverse complement strand
GCGCCCGGCGGTCAGCGCGGGGAACCGGGCCTCCCAGCGGCTACGGACCTGCGGCGGCAGAACCAGGTCACCCCAGAGCCGAGCCAGTGTGCGCCCCTCCAACCAGCGGGACAGATCCGCGGTCCTGGACGCCTCCCGCAGCACCGTCTCGTACATCCGTGCGAGACGGCCGGGGTTCGTCAGGTCGTACCGAGCCGAGCCCGACCAGTCCAGCCACCGGTCAAGAACCACCACTCCCGATATCGGACCCTGCAGCTCGTCCAAAGAGTTCGCGACCGCGTAGGGACGCACGTCGTCGTACCGCGAGCCCGGGGGCGGCCCGCCGGATGGCATACCACTCATTCTCGACACCACCTCCCAGACAGGCCCTCGTGTCAAAGAGCGCTTTCCCCTCCCCGGATCAGACCAGGCTCAGGCTTACCCTCATCGGCGCCGCCGAGTAGATCACCGCGTGGGACGAGAGGGGCCCCTCGCGTCCCATCCAGGTGCGCGATGAGATTGTTCCCCCACGGCCCCGGAGGAGACTCGAGCGGTCTGCCAGGGTCGACCTCGCTCCGCCGGTTGACCGATGTGAGGGAACGCCTGGTCGGGCTCGACAGGTCGGCTGGGTTTGACGTCCAGCACGACCATGAACTGCGCCGGGCGGTGCGACGGCCCCCACTGCGGACGTACCGGCGCTCACCTGCGGACTCCTGACTGGACGGCGAGGCGGGACGAGGACCGATCAGACGACAGACTCATAGGTTTCACATACAGTAGGTATAACAAATTAATCTTCATGGCCATCCAGCTGGCCGCCGGTGGGCCGAGCCGTCGGCGAGGGGAGAGTGGGTTCCCGTCGCGAAGTACCGACCGGCGCTGCCCCGGATCACCATCACCGACCACGGCGTCGAGGGAACCCGACGGGACCAGCGGACCTCCACGTCACCGACCTTCGGCAGCCGCGGCTTCCCGCCCTCGGTCAGCGATCAGCGGGCGTTCGCGGTGCACCGCACCGACTGCCGGCTGTCCCGCTTCGGCCTGAACCGCGGCACACCCATCCGGGCCGTTTTCCGGTCAACCCGTCGACGAGGTTCCGGTACGCCGCTCCGCCCCAGCAGGTGGAGGCGGTGGCCGGCCAGCGCGTGGTCCAGGCCGACGAACGGCACAGACGGCCCCCCGCAACGATGCTGGCGACGCCGTGACCACCGGGCTCCTGTGCACCTGCCGGCCGTCCGGGGCGGCCCAGGTGTAGCCCCGTGCCCACCTGCCGAAAGTCGCCGGCCACAGAGCCACACCGTGCGGTCGTCGTCAGGAGACGGCGCGGGTGATCCCGACCCGGCTGCGTACGCTGGGTGTCCATCTGTGGACCCGTCGGAAACATGCCGGGGTGGGCGTGGTAGGACGAGGGTGAACTTCTGACGGGCGGCCGGGAGGTTGATGCGGGTGGCGGGGGTCGCGACGTCGGAGCGGGCGGGGGGCCGCGACCGGCCCGCGAACATCTCTCGGTTCGGTCCCTTCACCCATGTGACGGTGGAGAAGGCCCCGCTGTACCGGGCCATCATGGGGACGTTCGTCCGGGCGAAGCGCAGGTTCAACGTCCACCTGCGCCCCGAGGACGTCCTGGAGATGCTCGCCCGCGAGCCAGGCCAGGACGGGGACGGGCTGGACCTCGGCGCCATCACGGATGTGAGCGCCGAGCTACGCAGCCTGGTCGACTGGGGCAACCTGCGCGGCGATCCGGACACGAGCCGGGTCACCTCCGTCGAGGATTTCAACCGCCCCCGATTCCTTTACCAGCTCACGCCCGCTGGCGAGGCCGCCGAGACCGCGCTGGCAACCTTCGACGAGACGTTGGGTCGGCGCGGAGAGCTGCAGGCCGTCGCCCTGTCCGACATCCACAGCCAGCTGCGGGCGCTCCTGGCTCTGCTGGCGGAACCCGAGATCGATGCGGCGAAGGCGCACCAGCTACTGCGTGACCTGGCCGGGGTCTTTCGCGGGTTGGCGGACAACGCCCAGGCGTTCATGGGGTCGCTGCAGCGCACCATCGATCTGCACGACGCCGACCTCGACGTCTTCCTGGCCTACAAGGAACAGCTCATCGACTATCTCCAGCGGTTCATCCGCGACCTCGTCGTCACCTCGGCGCGGATCGTCGACGTCCTGCGGGAGATTGAGGAGCACGACCTGTCCCGCCTGCTACGGGCGGTGGCCGAGCGCGAGGCCCGCGACGCGGCACCCGACCTCGACTACTCGTCCCCGCCGACACCATCCCCGCCGACACCGCCGCAGCCGACAGAGCCGCTGGTGAGCGAGGTCGTCGGCGAGCGGCTGGCGTTGTGGACCGAGCGGTGGGAGGGGTTGCGGCACTGGTTCGTCGGCGATCGGAGGCATCCGCCGCAGTCACGCTTCCTGCGGGAACGGGCTCGGGCCGCCGTGCCGGCGCTGCTGTCGGTGGTGCTGGTCCTCAACGAGCGCAGGTCGGGGCGCAGCGACCGGTCGGCGGACTTCCGTGCGCTCGCGCTCTGGTTCGCGCAGGCCCCGAACGACGACGACGCCCACCGGCTGTGGCGAGTGTGCTTCGGGCTTGCTCCAGCCCGCCACCTCACGGTCGACGCGGCGACGGTGGAGGCCCGTGACGCCGAGCCGGTGCCGGCGTCGACGCCGTGGAGCGAGGCACCGCCGATCCTCGTCGACATCCGGCTGCGGCGCACCGGTCGGTACGAACGCAGGGGCGCGCCCAACCGCGTCCGCGACCGCGCGGCCGAGCGCCGGCTGCTGGCCGACAGGCTGGCGGCCGAGGAGGAGGTGGTGCGGGCCGCGCGCCGCCAGCTCGCCACCGGCGAACCCGTGCGCCTGTCCGAGCTGGCTGAGCTCGACGACCCGACCTTCCGACTGTTCCTGGCCGTCCTCGGGGACGCCCTCGCCCGTCGCCGGCCGGGGGAAATCGGCGTCGTGACCAGCAGCGCCGACGGCACTCTGTCCATCTCGCTCACCCCCACCGACGACGGTGTGATCGCGACCGTGCCCACCAGCGCGGGCCGGTTCACCGGCCCCGACCATCTCCTGGAGATCCACGACCTGCTGACGGCGACGGCGTGACCGCCCAGCGCCGCGCCGTCCCACGCGGGCCGCGTCCCGGGGCTTCGTCGACGGCGGTCATCGACGCGCTTGACGCGCAGCGCGCCGCCGAGCGCCGCCGGGCGATGCGTGCGATCCTGCGCCGCCCACTGCTCGTCGCGCACGGTCCCGACGCCGACGCCTTCCGCCTCGTCCGCCGGCACCAGACGTGGCTGCGGGACTGGTTCACCCGAGAGACAGGCTGGTCGCTGCGGGTCGACCCGGAGGTGGCCCGACTGGCCAAGCTCCCGGCCGATCTGACCGACGGCACCCGCCCGGCCACGGCAGGATCGGCCCAGCAGCCGTTCAGCCGCCGCCGCTACGTCCTGCTCTGCCTGGCCCTGGCCGGCCTGGAACGGGCCGACAACCAGATCACCCTGGGTAGCCTGGCCGACGATGTGATGATGGGCTGCGCCGCCCCTGAGCTCGCCGAGGCGGGCATCAGGTTCAGCCTCGACAGCCGGGACGAGCGCGCCGATCTGGTGGCGGCCGTCCGTGTTCTCCTTGGCCTCGGTGTGCTGCGCCGGGTCGCCGGCGACGAGACGACCTTCACCGCCGGCACCGGCGACGCCCTGTACGACCTTGACCGCCGGGCGCTGGCCGGCATGCTGGTGACCCGGCGCGGCCCCTCGACCGTCAGCGACATCCCAGGCTCAGCCGATGTCGACGGCCGGCTGGCCGCCGTCGTCGAGGAGCTGACGGCCGACACCGACGACGCGCGCACCCTGGCCCGTCGCCAGGCGCTGACCCGGCGTCTGCTGGACGACCCGGTCATCTACTACGCGGATCTGGACGAGGGCGAGCGGGCCTACCTGACCAGCCAGCGGGTTGCGCTGACCCGGCGGATCACCGAGGCGACAGGCCTGGTCGCCGAGGTCCGCGCGGAGGGGATCGCCATGGTCGACCCCGACGGCGACCTCACCGACACCCGGATGCCCGAGGACGGTACCGACGGTCACGCCACCCTCCTGCTCGCCGAGCATCTCGCCCGCGAGGGCGCCCGACGCGGCCTGGGCGAGCCGATCGCCGTCGCCGACCTCGACATCCACATGCGCGAGCTGATCGCCCAGCACCAGAAGCACTGGCGCAAGGGTGTCACCGAGCCCGACGCGGAGGTCGAGCTGGTCGACCGGGCGCTGTCGCGGATGCGGGCCCTCGGCCTGCTACGCCGACGCGGGGACGACGTGTTCGCCCTGCCGGCGCTCGCCCGGTTCGCGCTCGGTGACCTGCGGGACGGCGGCGGACAGGAGGCGCTGGTATGACGGAGCCGACGACCGAACGCTGGCAGCCGCTGCGCGCCGGGCTGGTCGACGTCTTCCTCTACGACGAGGAGGAGTTCCACTTCCACGAGGGCAACCTGCTGCTGCGCGGCAACAACGGCACCGGCAAGTCCAAGGTCCTCGCGATGCTGCTGCCGTTCCTGCTCGACGGTGAGGTGTCGGCCCACCGCGTCGAACCCGACGGCGACCCGAAGAAGCGGATGGACTGGAACCTGCTCATGGGCGGGCGCCATCCCCATCCGGAACGCCTCGGCTACAGCTGGCTGGAGTTCGGCCGGCTCGACGCGTCCGGCGCCGCCGAGTACCGCACGATCGGGGCCGGGCTGAAAGCGGTCGCCAGCCGCGGGTCGGTCGCCACCTGGTTCTTCATCACCGACGCCCGGGTCGGCGTCGATCTCGACCTGGTCGGCCCGACCCGGACCGCGTTGACGAAGGAACGGCTGCGTGACGCCCTGGGCCCGCGCGGCAACGTCTACGAACAGGCGTCGCGCTACCGGCGTGCCCTGGACGAGGCGTTCTTCGGCCTCGGCGAGGAACGGTACGACGCGCTGATCAACCTGCTCATCGCGCTCCGCCAGCCGCAGCTGTCGAAGAAGCCGGACGAGCGGGCCCTGTCGGGGGCGCTGACCGAGGCGCTGACCCCGCTGGACCAGGCGGTGATCGCGGACGCGGCCGAGGCGTTCCGCGGGCTCGAGCAGGAACAGTCGGATCTGCAGGGGTTCGAGGAGGCGCACGAGGCCGCCACCGCCTTCCTCCGGCACTATCGCCACTACGCCCGGATCAGCGCGCGGCGCCGGGCCCGCGAGCCCCGCGCCACCCAGGCCGCCTACGAGTCGGCGTCCCGCCAGCTCAACGACATCCGGACGCAGCGGGAGCGGGTCGAGGCCGAGGCGATCCGGGTGGACGGGCAGGACAGGGAGAACGAGGAGCGCATCACCACGCTCACCGCCGAACGGGACACTCTCACCGCCCGCCCGGAGATGGATCAGGCCCGCGAGCTCGTCCGACTGCAGCAGCGGATGTCCGAGCTGGAGCGCGCGGCCAACCGGGCCGGGGCCGAACTCGCGGCCGTGACGACCCAGCGCGACGGCCTCGTCCGCCGGACCACCGACGCCCACCGGCGGGCCGAGACGACCACGGTCGCGCTGGAGCGTGCGGTCGATGCCGGCGACGCCGGCGCCGAGCATGCCGGCGTCGCCGCCGAGCACCAGACGCTGCTCATCCCCCTGCGGCTGCCCGACGGTCCGCCCGTCGAGCGGGTGCAGGAGGTGTCCTCGGCCGCCCGGCGCGCGGCCGAGGACGTCACCCGACGCCGCGAGGACGCGGTCAAGCTGGTCGCCGGCCTGATCGCGGCCGACCGTCGAGCCCAGGAACGGTCGGCCGACCGACGGCGGGAGCGCGACGAGGCCCGGTCGGTCCTCGATGGGGCGGCCGAGGCCGTAGCCGGCGCCGAGGCGACCCGGCAGGCCGCCTCGGTCGCGTTCGTCGACGCGGCGCGCCGTCACCTCGAGGGCACCGAACAGCTCCGCCTGACCGACCTCGACGACGTCCTCGCCACCGTGGCCGACTGGCTGGACGGTTTCGACGGGGACAGTCCACTGATCACCGCGGTCATGGCGCGCACCCGCGAGTTGGAGAACGAGTTCGGCGCCGCGGACCAGCGGCTGCGTACCACCGTCGCGCAGGCGCAGGCACGGGTGCGCGTCCTGACCACCGAACGTCGCGCCCTGGCCGAGGGGGCACGGCTGTCCCCACCAGCCCCGCCGACCCGTGCCGCCGACCGGGACGGCCGGCCGGGAGCGCCACTGTGGCAGCTCATCGAGCCGCGCGAGGCGGGTCCGACACCCGCGCCGGCCCTCGCGGCCCTGGCGGCCTCCCCGCCGCCGGGTCCGGCGGAGATCGCCGGGCTGGAAGCGGCGCTGGAGGCGTCCGGGCTGCTGGACGCCTGGCTCTGCCCCGACGGGCGGCTGCTCGCCCCCGGTACACATGACGTGGCCATCGTCGCCGACGGGGCCGACGGGGCCGGCGCGGGCCCTGTCAGCGACCACCATCTCGGCGCGGTGTTGTGTCCCGCGGTCGACCGCTCCGACCCGGCAGCGGCCGCCGTCCCCGACACGATCGTGGCCGCCGTCCTGGCCCGCGTCGGATACGTCCCCGCGGATACGTCCGGCGCGGCGGATCCGGACGCCGTCGACCGGATCTGCGACACCTGGGTCGCCGCGGACGGGCGGTTCCGCGTCGGACGGCTGCGCGGCTCCTGGACCAAACCGGCGGCCCGCTACCTCGGGCA
Source organism: Candidatus Frankia nodulisporulans (assembly GCF_902806475.1). Lineage (GTDB taxonomy): Bacteria > Actinomycetota > Actinomycetes > Frankiales > Frankiaceae > Frankia > Frankia umida. The sequence goes on along the minus strand of NZ_CADCWS010000157.1, from coordinate 3,416 downwards.
CGCGGCGCGTGAACTGGCCCGCCGCAACCACCTCGCCGACATCGACACCGAACTGGCCGCCCTTGACCGCGAGATCGCCGAGCACGACGCGGCCCGGGTGACCCTGCGCCAGCGCCGGGCCACGCTCAACGACGAGGTGGCCGGCCTCCCGGCGGACACCCCGGCCCGCCACACGTTCGCCGCCGCCCGCCAGGCCGACCGCGACCGACGCCGCGCCGACGCGGTCCACCAAACGGCCACGCGGACCGCCGAGCGGGCCGAGGAGGCGTTCCGGGCGGCCCGGGCCGAACGCGACGAGAACGCCGCCCAGCTCGGCCTGCCGGTCGCGACCGACGAGCTCGAGCGGACCCGCGAGGCACTCGTCGCCTACCGCGTCGCCCTGTCCGCGCTGTGGCCCGCGGTGCGGGAACGTGTCGCCGCCGCGGCCCAGCTCGCGCAGACCGAGCAGGACCTGGCCGACGTCCAGGAGCAGGTCGAGCGGCGCGAGATCCAGCACACCGGCGCCCGCGGCGAGCACCTGTCAGCCCGCACCGCGTTCGAGACGAGGCAACGCACGGTCGGCGCCGCCGTCGCCGAGGTACAGCGCCAGCTCGCCGCCGCCCAGCACGCTCTGGACTCCGCCACCGTCCGGCGCCGGGAACTCGGCCAGCTCCGGCTGACGATCGCCGAGGCGGTCGGCCTGGCCCGCGGGCAGGAGAGCGGTCTCACCAGCCGGGTCGCGGACCTCGGCGAGCAGCGCCGGGAGGCGGCCGGCCGGCTGCGCCGCTTCGCCGCCGGCGGACTGCTGGCCATCGCCCTGCCCGAGCTGGCGTTCCCCGACACCGGCCGGGAATGGACGCCCGACCCGGCGGTGCGCCTCGCCCGCCAGATCGAGGCGGCGGTCGGCGAGGTGGACGACTCCGACGCCGGCTGGGACCGGGTGCAGAAACTCATCGCGGCCGAGCACGGCACCCTGCGGGAGGTGATGAGCCGCCACGGCCACCACGCCGCCGCGACGCTCACCGACGACGGCTGGGTGGTCGAGGCGACGTTCCGCACCCGCATGATGAGCCCCGCGGAGCTGGCCGACGCGCTCGGCGTCGAGGTGACCGAACGGCGCCGTCTGCTGACCGAACGGGAACGGACCATCCTGGAGAACCACCTCGTCAGCGAGGTCGCCAGCCATCTCCAGGACCTGATCAGCGACGCCGAGCACCAGGTCGAGCGGATGAACGCCGAGCTCGACGAGCGGCCCAACAGCACCGGCATGAAACTGCGCTTCCAGTGGCGTCCCGGCCCGGACGCACCACCCGGCCTGGGCCCCGCCCGGGACCGCCTGCTGCGCCAGGTCGCGGACGCCTGGTCACCCGCCGACCGGGAAGCCGTCGGCGCGTTCCTGCAGGCGCAGATCAAGGCCGAGCGCGACCGGGACGCCGGCGGGACGTGGCTGGAACACCTCGGCCGTGCCCTCGACTACCGCCGCTGGCACGTGTTCGCCGTGCAGCGCTTCTCCGACGGCCAGTGGCGCTCGGCGTCCGGCCCGGCCTCGGGCGGTGAACGGGCCCTGGCCGTCACCATTCCGCTGTTCGCGGCCGCGTCCGGGCACTACCGCTCGGCCCGTCACCCGCACGCGCCCCGCCTCGTCATGCTCGACGAGGCGTTCGCGGGTGTCGACGACGACGCCCGCGCGTCCTGCCTTGGCCTGCTCGCCGTCTTCGACATGGACGTCGTCATGACCAGCGAGCGGGAATGGGGCTGCTACCCGACCGTCCCGGGCCTGGCCATCAGCCAGCTGTCCCGGCGGGACGGCATCGACGCGGTCCTGGTCACCCGCTGGCGCTGGGACGGCCGCCAGCGCCTCCCCGCCGGCGTCGGGCGGCCCGCCGGCGTTGCCACCGCTGCCGACGTGCGGCCCGGCGCCGCCGCGGCTGCCGAGAACACGCTGTGGGACGAGCCGTGAGCACAGAGCCGGTGATCCACCACGGTGTGACCGGCTTCGACCTGACCGAGGTCGGGACAGCCGGTCAGTGGGACGGTCGACCTCGAACGGCTCGGCCGGCTGTTCGGGCCGCCGACCCAGTGGATCCTTGCACGGGCGCGGTCCCGGCTGGAGCGGGGCGGGTCCCTCACCGGCGCACTCACGTTGCCGGATCCGTCCGAGCAGCAGCGCGTCGCCCTCGCCGGGCTGTTGGGACGCCGCCCTCGGTCGGGCCGTTCCCTGCGGGTCGACGTGGACGACCTCGACACGGTCGTGCGGCGCAGCGGATGCGCGCCGAGCCTCGCGGCCGCCGTCGTCGCGCTCACCGGTCCCGTCGTCGACCGCGCCGCGCTCGCCGCCGAGGCGGCCCGCGACTGGCGGGCCGTGTTCGCCCTGGCCGATCCCCTCGTGGACGCTCGCCCGGCGCTCGGGGCCTGGCGGGACCGGCTTGGCACCACCGGTCTGCTGCGACGGCTCGCCGGTTCGCGGGAGGAGGGGCAGGCGCTGATGGCGGCGGCGGTATCCGTGCTGGGCGCGCTGCCGGCCGACGGCGCGCCGATCTCGGTGTTCGCCGCCCGGGTGCTGGGCGACGGTCACGGCCTGGACGCCGACCGCCCCCTGTCCAGCCTTGTGCTCGACGCTGTCGCCCTACTCGGCCGGTCGCTCAGCGCCGATGGCGATGATGGCGACGCTGGCGATGATGGCGACGCTGGTCCGGACGAGCTGGTGGGACGGACCGCGCGGTCCGCCGAGTGGCGTCGGGAGGCGTGGGCCGCGGTCGGCGTCCTCGTCAGCGAGCTGGCGCTGCCCGTGCTGACGCTCGGGCTGCCCGGCGACCGGCACAGCGTGACCGGCCGCGTCCTGGACCTGTGGCGGGGGGCCGGTGAGCCCGTGCACCTGTCACTGCGCCAGCTGGTGGGCGACCCACCGACCCTGACCGCGCTGGCTGGCACGGCCGTGTTCGTCTGCGAGAACCCGGCGGTCGTGAGCGCCGCCGCGGACCGGCTCGGCGCCCGATGCCGGCCACTGGTCTGCGTCGGAGGTATGCCGGCCGCGGCCGCCGCCTCCCTGCTGCGCCTGCTCGCCGACGCGGGCGCCGTCCTGCGCTACCACGGCGACTTCGACTGGGGCGGGCTGGCCATCGCGAACACCGTCACCACCCGGTTCGGCGCCGTCCCCTGGCGGTACGACCGGGCCCACTACGAGCGGGCACTACGGCCCGGGCTCGCCGGGCTCGTGGGACGCCCCGTCGACGCCCGGTTCGACCCCGACCTGAGCGATGCCCTTGGCGAGCACCGCCATCGGGTTGAGGAGGAGGCCGTCCTCGACGACCTGCTGGCCGACCTCGGCCCCACTCCACCGGCCGACCCCGGTGACGCGCCGAGCGTCGCCAGCCGCGATCCCCACTGACCTTCCAGGTCCGCGGGCACGTCGACCGACGTTCTCGGCCGCGTGGAAC
>NZ_CADCWS010000156.1 GCF_902806475.1 Candidatus Frankia nodulisporulans | reverse complement strand
ACTTCCGATGACCAACCATCCCTCAAACCTCCAAGGGATCATTTAACCTACGGCCATTGGAACTGGGGGTCCTCCGGACGCCAGTCGTCGATCCACCGGCTGTGGCGGGCTGATGTCATGGTTTACGGGCTCCTCGGGAGCGGGTGAACGGGATCACCGGACGGGGTGACGCGCCGCCGACGGTAGGAACCTCGTGTTTCCGGCTCTCCAGACCGGTATTACACCCACGGAAAACACTTCTCTCGACACCGCTCCGGGCGCTGTGAGCGGGTAACAGTGCGCCTTCACGGGCCGACCTGGAACACCGTGCGGATGACGTCATCTGGTTGTTTCGTCTGGTGTCACCATGGTGAAACGGCTTCGTTCTACGGTCCACGTACGGAGCGCAGGACATGGCAGCGGATGACGTGCGGGCGGATAACCCTGCGAGTGGAGGTGGGATGTGGTGTCGGCCGAGCGGGTCAGGTCGGTGTGCTCGTACTGCGGGGTCGGGTGCGGCATGGTCCTCGAGGTCGAACCTGGCCCGAACGGGGGGTCCCGGCTGCGCCGGGTCAGCGGCGACAAGGAGCATCCGGCCAACAGCGGCCGGCTGTGCACCAAGGGCGCGACCAGCGCCGACATGCTCGCCGCCGCGACTCCACGGCGGCTGCGCACCGCCCGTGACCGGCCCGTTCGCGGTGCCGAAGCCCACGACGTCCCCGTCCAGGCCGCGATCGACACCGTCGGCCGTCGCCTGCGCGCGATCATCGACGAGCACGGCCCGGACGCCGTCGCCCTCTACGTCTCGGGGCAGTTGACGCTCGAGGCACAGTACCTGGCGAACAAGCTGGCCAAGGGGTTCATCGGAACGAACCAGATCGAGTCGAACTCGCGGTTGTGCATGGCCAGCGCCGGCAGTGGCTACAAGCTGTCGCTCGGGGCGGACGGCCCGCCCGGCTCCTACGACGATTTCGACCACGCCGACACGTTCCTGGTCATCGGCGCGAACATGGCCGACTGCCATCCGATCCTGTTCCTGCGAATGATGGAGCGGGTCCGCGCGGGAGCAAAACTGATCGTGGTCGACCCGCGGCGCACCGCGACCGCGGCCAAGGCCGACCTGTTCCTGCAGGTGCGCCCGGGCACCGACCTCGCGCTGCTCAACGGTCTGTTGCACCTGCTGGCCGCTGGCGGCCACGTCGACGAGGAGTTCGTCGCCGAGCACACCGAGGGCTGGGCGGCCATGGAGCCGTTTCTCGCCGACTACCCGCCGGCGACGGTGGCGGAGCTGACCGGCCTCGCCGAGGACGACCTGCGCCGGGCCGCCGACTGGATCGGCGCGGCCCGCGGCACCTGGATGAGCTGTTGGACGATGGGCCTCAACCAGAGCACCCACGGCACGTGGAACACCAATGCCCTGGTCAACCTGCATCTGGCGACCGGCGCGATCTGCCGGCAGGGTGCGGGTCCGTTCTCCCTGACCGGTCAGCCCAACGCCATGGGCGGCCGCGAGATGGGCTATATGGGTCCGGGCCTGCCCGGCCAGCGCTCGGTGCTGGCCGAGGCCGACCGCGCCTTCGTCGAGCAGCGGTGGGGTCTGCCACCGGGACGGCTACGCACCGAGGTCGGACGTGGCACCGTCGAGATGTTCCAGAAGATGGCCGACGGTGAGATCAGAGCCTGTTGGATCCTCTGCACGAACCCGGTCGCCTCCGTCGGCAACCGGTCGACGGTGCTCGCGGGCCTGGCCGCCGCGGAGTTCGTCGTCAGCCAGGACGCGTTCGCCGAGACCGAGACGAACGCGCACGCCGATGTGCTCCTGCCCGCGGCGATGTGGGCCGAGACCGACGGCGCGATGATCAACTCGGAGCGGAACCTGACCCTGACCCGCCGCGTCGTCGACCCGCCCGGCGAGGCCTTGGCGGACTGGCGACTCATCGCCGCCGTCGCCACCGCGATGGGCTACGGCGCGGCGTTCAGCTACGCCAGCGCCGCGGAGATCTTCGCCGAGATCCGCGGGTTCCACAATCCACAGACCGGCTATGACCTGCGCGGCATCACCTACGAGCGGCTGCGTGCGGGCCCCGTCCAGTGGCCGGCGGCGCCCGGTGCGGCCCCGCGCAACCCCATCCGCTACCGCAACGACGGGGTGAGCCAGCCGCTGCTGGTGCGCCCCGACGGCACCCGCCCCCGGCTGGTGTTTCCCACCCCGGGTGGACGCGCGGTCTTCCACCCCCGGCCGCACCTGCCTGCCGCCGAACTGCCCGACGACGACCATCCGTTCCTGCTCAACACCGGACGCGTCGCGCACCAGTGGCACACGATGACCAGGACCGGCACGGTGGCGAAGCTCAACCGCCTCAACCCCGGGCCGTTCGTCGAACTGCACCCCTCGGACGCCGCCGACCTCGGCATCGGCGAAGGCGACCGGGTGCGGATCGCGTCGCGCCGCGGCCATGCCGTGCTGCCCGCGGTCGTGACCGACCGGGTGCTGCCCGGTAACTGCTTCGCACCGTTCCACTGGGGTGACGTGTTCGGCGCCGACCTCGCCGTCAACGCCGTCACCAACGACGCCGTCGACCCGATCTCCTTCCAACCCGAGCTGAAGCTCGCCGCCGTCTCCCTGACCAGAGTGGACGTGGAACCGCGCACCGCCACCACGCCCGCGCCCGGTCGCGCGGAACACCTCGACGCCCCCACTGGCAGGGCCGCGAGTTCCGATGCACCGATCACCGCGAGCCGTCCGGACGGCTCCGCCGGGCCCCAGAGCGACGGGAGGCGTCCCGCGGACCGGAACCTGGCGCTGCTGCGCGCCCTGGGCACCACGTTCGGCCTCGACCCGGCGCCCCCGCCGCTGACCGAGCCGCAGCGCCACTATCTGTCCGGTTTCCTCGCCGCCGCGACCACGCTGGCCACCCTGACCGCCGATCACACCGCGGCCGTGGCCCCGCCCCTGCCACCCCTCCCCGCGGACGCACCCCTCGACCCGGCCACCGCCCTGTGGCTCGCCGGTTTCCTCGCCGGCGCTCGCCCCACCACCGAAACCTCGGCACCAGCCGACGTCCACCCACCGACGGACGACTCCGTCAGCATCACCGCCCCGGCCACCACAGCCGGTACAGCCGCAGCCGGTACAGCCGGCACCAATGTCAGCGGCGACATCGGCGACACCGGCGACAGCGGGTCCGGGTCGGATCCGGGGGCACGGGTGGTGCAGGTGCTGTGGGCATCGCAGACCGGTAACGCCCAGGAAGCGGCCGAGACGATCAGCGACCGACTGACGCGAGCCGGTTGGCGACCGCGGCTGCGGGAGATGTCGGTCTCCGCGACCGAGATCAGGCGTGACCCCGGCGATCTGCTCGTCGTGACCAGCACCTTCGGCGACGGCGATGCCCCCGACAACGGCGGCGTCCTGTGGGACGACCTCAGCGCCGAGGATGCCGCCCGGTTCGACGGTCGTCGCTTCGCCGTCGCGGCCCTCGGCGATTCGAGCTACGCCGATTTCTGCGGCCATGGCCGGCGCCTGGGTGCCCTCGGTGGCCACCGGCTCGTCCCCCGCGTCGACTGCGAACCGGACTACGCCGACGCCCTCGACAGCTGGCTCGACGACGTCCTGGCCGCACTGACCACCGCACAGCCCGCACAGCCCGCACAGCCCGCACGAGTCGACACACGTCCGGCGACGACCGCGCTGCCCCGGCCGCGGACGTCCTCGGAGGCGGACCGGACGCCGAGCCGCACCGATCCGCTGCCGGCGCCGCTGGTCGGCAACCGTCTGCTCAGCGGGCCCGGATCGACGAAGGAGGTACGCCAGTTCACCTTCGACGTCGGTGGCGGCGGTCTGGACTACGCCGTCGGCGACGCGCTCGGGGTGTGGCCGGTGAACTGCCCCGAGCTGGTCGCCGAATGGCTGGCTCTCACCGGACTCGACCCGTCCATCCCCGTCACCCTCGAGGGCGGCCAGGGCCGACCGACCGCGGCCACGTCGATGCCGCTGCATCTGGCGTTACGTCATCACGTCGACCTCACCTTGGTGCGCCCTGAGCTGCTCCGCTTCCTCGCCGACAAGAGCAACAACAGCACTCGCGCCGTCCGCACCGCCCGTGCCACCGGCGGTGCGGACGGACCGGGGGACGTCGCGCGGTTGCGCGAGCTGCTGGCGGCCGAACGGCGCGCGGACCTGGCCACCTGGGCCTGGGGACGGCAGGCGGTCGACGTGCTGGCGCAGTTCCCGGTGCGCGCGCGGGCCGAACAGTGGCTGGCGATGCTGCCGCGACTACGGCCACGGCTGTATTCGATCAGTTCGTCGCCGCTGGTCAACCCGTCCGCCGTGAGCGTGACCGTCTCGGTGGTCCGGTTCACCAACCCCCACGGACGCGTCCGTGGGGGCGTGTGTTCGACGTTTCTCGCCGACGCCCAGCCAGGTGACCCGCCGGTGGACGTGTTCGTACGGCGCTCACCGCACTTCCGGCTACCCGCCGACGACACCACGCCCATCGTCATGATCGGACCGGGAACGGGCGTCGCCCCGTTCGTCGGGTTCCTCCAGGAGCGCCAGGCCCGCGGCGCCCGTGGCCGGGCCTGGCTGTTCTTCGGTGAACGCCACCGCGCCACCGACTTCCACTACGCCCCGGAACTGACCGCTCTGGCCGAGGCCGGCACGCTGAGCCGGCTGGACCTGGCGTTCTCCCGCGACCAGCCGGCCCGCGTCCACGTCCAGGACCGGCTGCGCGAACACGGCGCCGAGCTGTGGTCGTGGCTCGCCGACGGTGCCCATCTCTACGTCTGCGGGGACGCGGCCCGGATGGCCCGCGACGTCGACACGGCGTTACGCGAGATAGCCACGACCCACGGCGACCTCACCCCCGAGGAGGCTGCCGCCCACCTGCGCACGCTCGCCGCGCAACGCCGCTACGTCCGCGACGTCTACTGACCATCCCGGACGGCCCAGCTTGGACGGCACGCCCTGGCTCGAGGGGGACGTCACGGTCCAGGTGACCATCGCGTCCGCGGTGCTCGTGGCGGCCGGGGGCGGCAGTGGCGAGGGTGGTTCCCTGGTCCTGATCGGCCGGCCGCCGCGGGGAGTCGTCAACGTCGTTGATTATCTTGGAGACTCCACCGCGGGCGGCCGGGAACCGCCGCGACATCCACCGTGATGTGTGGCTGCCGCGACGGCAGGTCGTCCGCCTGGGCCAGCCCTGAGGCCAGCCGGGTGCGTCAGCTACCGAGGACCAGGTTCGTGCCGTCGACGGACACGTTCGCCGCGGGCAGCGCGGTCTGGGCCGGACCGGCCTGCGGCGAGCCGTCGGTGATACTGAAGTCGCTGCCGTGGCACGGACACTTGATGACACCGTTCGCGACCGCGTTCACCTGGCAGCCACGGTGCGTGCAGGTGCTGCTGAACGCCTTGTAGCTGCCGGCGGTCGGCTGGGTGACCACGACCTTCTGCGCGGCGAAGATCATGCCGCCACCCACCGGGACCGAGCTGGTGGCGCCGAGCACGGTGCCGCCGCTGGATGCGCTCGCGCTCGCGGATGGTTCGGTGCTCGCGGATGGTTCGGTGCTCGCCGCCGCCGAGGTGGAGGGCGAGGAGGTCGAGCCCGACGACGCCGTGTCGTCGGAACTGCCCGAACTGCCGCAGCCGGCGACCAGCACCGCGCCGGAGGCGGTCGCGACGATCGCCGCGCTGGAGAGCACCCCGCGCCGCGTCGCGGGACCACGGGAGGCGGCGGCGCCAAAGGCCGCGTCGCCGCGTCGGTCGTCGCGCGCGTGCTGGGCGAGGTCGTCGAGAGTGGTCATGTCGCTCCTTGCGGGGTCGCCGGCCAGGGTCGAGTCGCTCACCGAATGACACGGGGGCGGGTGTGGACCGGTTCAGCCCGGATCGCGGCAGTTTCAAGCCACAGTGTCATCACAGAATTCACAGCTGCGTCATAGGTCAGCGACGTAGCGCGAGCACAAGGCAGAGCGCACGGTAACAGTCCCCGGACGAATCCCGCCGGTCCCCACGCCGTCCGTGCACGATCCTGGCGTGTGCCGCGGGGGCGCGGGTAGCGTCAAAGGGGTGCATCCTCGGCACGGCATCCACGATCCGAGCGCCGGCACACCGTCGCGGCGCCCCGGCTCGGTGCGGCGTACCCTCACCGTCGAGACGCGGTATCCGGCCGGCCTGCGTGGCACACTGGCCGTGCACGGTCGAGGTCGGGATCTGGTGACCCACGCCGACGGCACGGTCACCGTCGCCGCCGCGGGCTCCCTCGAGATCGAGGTGGACGGTTTCCACGGCCGTACCGTCACGGCCGTGCGCACCACCCCGGCGGTGCCCGCGCTCGCCGGGCTGGTCGGCGCCCGGCTGAGCGGCGGTTTCCGCACCCGGCTGCGCGAGCTCGCGCCGGATCTCGCCGGGGCGCAGCCGATCCTCGCCGCGCTGCTCGACGACGTCCCGATCGCCGTCCTGGTCAGCGGCACCATCCTGCTCCACGTCGCCCGCACGGCCGCCCTCGCAGCTGGGACCGCACCCGCCAGTCCCGCGAGTCCGCCCACGCCCACCGAGGTGGGGCTGCCGCCGGGGGCACCGTCGGCCACCGAGCTGGCGCGCGGCGCGGATCAGTGCGCGGGCTGGCGCCACGGCGCGACCATCATGGTCGAGGTGTCACGCACGGGTCGTCCACCCGCCCCGACCGGACCGCCGGCACCCTCGCTGGACTCCCCCGACGACCCGCTGGCCTGGCACCTCGGCGCCCTCGACCCGCTGGCCCCGTTCAGCTCACGCCGCCACCGCCGCATCGATCTGACCCCCACCGAGACCCCCGCCGAGGCCGGCACCGACGCCGAGCTCACGGTGGACGTCCTGTTCCGGGACAGTTACCAGCCCGAGGACGAACCGCAGACGATCGTGCACGAGTACGAGGTACACGGGGCTCTGGACGCACACTCCACCCGGTTCACCCGCCTGGCCGCGACGCCCCGGGTGCTGCCGTGGCTCGAGTGCCCCGAGGCGGTCCCCAGCGCCGCCTGGCTGGTCGGCCAGCCCGCCGGCGACGCCCGCGCCACCGTCCGCCGCGACTTCGTCGGCCCTCCGACCTGCACCCACCTCAACGACACCCTGCGCCACCTGGCCGACCTCCCGGCTCTGGCGAGCCTGTTGCCACCGGCGGGCCAGATCTCCTCCTGAGCCACCGATCCACGGAGCCGGCGGGTCACGGAGCCGGCGGGCCGTGCGTGGCGGCCGGATTCGGAAGGTGTCGTGTCCGCGACAGAACGCTGCGTGTAACCCGGGGTGCTATTGGCTGGTGTGCGCGAGACATCGAGCGGGACCGCCGACGCCGGCCGTCCGGGACAGCCCGGGTGGTCGGCCCGACGAACCACACGGGACGGTGGCACCAGGTGCAGGGCGGCGCGGGACGTCGGTTCGGACGCAGGCCGTCCGACATGACGCAACCGGTACGTGACCGACGCGTCGACGGTGTCCGGACGCCACCACGGCTGCGCATCGTCGGCCCGACGACCGGTCCCACGCCCCGGGACGGGACCATCCCGGGCCTCGAGCCCGCGCCGGACGTGGAGCCGGCGGCGGACGCCTCCTATCCCGGGTGGGAGGACATCTACCGCGACAACGTCGACCGCATCTACCGGCTGATGTTCGCCAAGGTCGGCAACAGGGCCGACGCCGAGGACCTGACGGCCGAGGTCTTCACCACCGCGTTGCGTCCGCTGCGGGTGTCGGCGAGCGTCGGTGAGGTCCGTGCCTATCTCAACGCCGTCGCCCGCACGGCCCTGGCCGCGCACTGGCGGCGTACCCTGGGGGTCGCGGTCACCGTCCTGGACACCGAGCATCTGGACGCGCTGGCCGCCGAGGCCACCCACGGCGCGCCGCGGCCCGCCGACCGATCGGACACGACCGCGAGCCCAGCGGTCACTCCCCCGGCGGGACCCGACTTCGTCGGCGGTTCGGTGGCCGCGGCCGAACAGATCCTCGCGGCTCTGTCACCGCGCTACCAGCAGATCCTGCGGCTACGGTTTCTGGAATCCCGAACGATCCGGGAGGCCGCGGCGGAGCTTGGGGTGAGCGTCGCGAACGCGAAGGTCCTGCAGCACCGGGCGCTACGCAAGGCTGCCCAGCTCACCCCGGGAGGACGACCATGACGCGGCGCGCGAAGCACCGTTTCATCGAGGATCTGCTCCACGGCCGCCGTCCCCACCCGTTCGCCGCCACCAGCCAGGACGCCGCCGAGCTGCGCGCGGCCATCGCCCTGCGGGCCGCCGCCCCCGACGCCGCCGCCCCCAGCCCCGACTTCCTCGCTGATCTGCACCGCCGCCTGGCCGCCACCCTGGATGCCACCGCGGACGCCACCGACACCCCGCCTCCCGCCGTCCCGTCACCCATCGGCCCGCCGCCGGCCGGCCCGCCACCCGTCGGCACCCTTGCCGCCGTTCAGTCTGATGCCGTGCGGCCCGATGCCGTGCGGCCGGATTCCGGCCAGCTCGGTGACGATGAGCTGGCCTCGCGGCGAGGCGAGACGGGCACACGGCGTCGGTTCGTCGGTGGCGCGTCGATCGCGGCCGCGGCGGCCACTGTCGGCGGCGCGGTCGGCGCGGTCGTCCAGCGGACGTTCGCCCCAACCGATGCCGAGCCGCGGCCCAGCGCCGAGACCTCGACGCTGATGCCGGCCACCGCGGTCTGGGCGACGGTCGCCACCACCCAGGACCTGCCCGAGGGGGGCGTGCGCGCCTTCGATCTGGGGACGGTCAGTGGCTTCGTGCGCCGCAGTGCCGGGCAGGTACGCGCCGTTTCCGGTGTCTGCACCCACCAGGGTTGCCAGCTCGCGCTGGACGCCGCGGAAAGCCGTCTGAACTGCCCCTGCCACCGGACGAGTTTCGCCATCAGTGGTGAGGTGCTGCATTCTCAGCTGCGTACTCCACCGCGTACGCTACCGGAATTTCAGGTACGCGAGGTGTCAGGTGTCGTACAGGTGTATGCGCCGCCCCGTCCGGTGTGACGTTCGGCGCATTCATGTCGACGTCTGGACGTGTAACCCGGCGGCCTATTGACAGGTGCGGAGCCGGCACCGAAGCGGGCTCATGAAGCCAAGGCCAGATACGGGCCGGAACGGTACTGTGGTGAACAATCAGTCTCTCGTCTGGTGGCGGCGGGCGCCGTTTTCCGGGGCCGTTCTCGCGACGGTCGCACTCACTGTTCTCGCCGCCTGCGGATCCTCCGGAAGCGACACGGCCGCTGCCACCCCACCACCCGCCGCCACCGCTGCGGCGGACGGCGGTGCCACCGCCACGGCGACGCCCATGACCGGAATGTCGATGTCGGGTACGCCGATGCCCGGAATGCAGATGCCCGCGGGCGGGACCGGTTCCGCGGCGCCGGCTCCCGTGACCGGGACGACCGTCGACATCAAGAACTTCGCGTTCTCCCCGGCGAACCTGACCGTCCGGGTCGGCACCACCGTCACCTGGACGAACCGGGATTCCGACGCGCACACCGTCGTCAGCTCCAACGGACCGCTGCGTTCACCGACGCTGGACACCGGTGACAGCTACCGGTACACCTTCACGAAGGTGGGCACCTACGCCTACCTGTGCTCGATCCACCCCTTCATGCTCGGCTCGGTACAGGTGACCGCGTGAGCGCCGACACCGGTAGCACCCACGGCACCGGAAGCGACGGCGACGGCGGTACCGGCGACAGCGGTCAGCGGGGAATGTCCCGGCGGCGGCTCGCGCGGCATGCCGCCTGGTTCGGTGCCGCGGTGGCGCTGACGGTGGCCGGGGGCGAGGTGACCCGCCACGTCATCGACGACGATCACACCGATGGCGCCGCCGCGGCCGCCAGTCCGGCCACGGACATCCGGTTCGTGCAGGTCAGCGACAGCCACCTGGGGTTCCACGGAACCGCCAACCCGGACGTCACCACGTCCTTCCAGCGGGCGATCAACCAGGTCAACACACTGCCCCTACCGGCCCGACTTCGTCGTGCACACCGGCGACATCAGCCACCTGTCCACCCCGGCGCAGTTCGACCAGGCGAAACAGATGATGTCCGCGCTGCGCACCGGCGCCGTCTACACGGTACCGGTGCGCATGACTCCGTCGACGACGGTGGCCGCGGCTACCTGGCCACCGTCGGCTCCGGTACCCGCGG
>NZ_CADCWS010000155.1 GCF_902806475.1 Candidatus Frankia nodulisporulans | reverse complement strand
CGCCTCCCCCACCAGCTCGGCCTCGCGCTCGGTGACGGCACCCGCCAGGATGTGTGTCGTGCGGATCGAACAGCTGGAGTGCCTCGCGGCGATCGTCCGCCTGGGATCGATGCGGGCGGCGAGCGAGTCCCTGCACATGTCGCAGCCGGCGCTGTCCGAGACCATCCGCAACCTGGAACGCGAACTCGGGCTCACCCTGCTGGAGCGCCGCCGCACCGGTGCCACGATCAGCGCGACCGGCGCCGAACTGCTCCCGCACATCACCGAGGTGATCGAGGCGGTCGACCGGCTGCGCGCCGCCGCCGACGACCAGCACCGCTTCAGCCAGATGATCCGCATCGGCACGGTGAACGCCGCGACCGTGCCGCTGCTGGCGCCCGCCCTGCGCACGTTCCACACCGCCCAGCCGGCCACCCAGGTCGAGATCATCAACACCCAGCAGGCCGACATCCACCGGTTGCTGCTCGACGGCGGGCTCGACCTCGGCCTGGTCAACCTGATGGACGGTGACGACGTCGCCCCCGACCTGGAGACCGTCGAACTGGTCCGCGGCCGGGCGGTGCTGTGCTGTGCTGCCGCGCCGACAGCCCGCTGGCCGCCCGGGCCACCGTTCGCCCGGCGGACCTGCTGACCGAACCGTTCATCGCGATGCGCTCCGGCTACGTGATGCACCGCTACGTCCACCGTCTGCTGCGCGACGCGAACCCGGCCCTGTCGTACTCGACCGACGGCGCGGAGATGGGCAAGCTGATGGTCGCCCAGGGCCTGGACGTGACCGTCCTGCCCGACTACAGCGTCGCCGGCGATCCGCTGGAACGCTGCGGGCTGATCACCTACCGTCCGCTCGAATCGGACGACGCGACCGTCCTGCTCGTCCTACAGCGCCGCCGCGCGCGGCGGATGCCGGTGGCCGTGCGCCGCCTCGAGCAGATCCTGCTCGCCCTCGCCGCCGACTACCGCGAACGCCGCTCCCGCGAGGACTCCTGAGCTCCCAGCAGGGTGGTATCCGCGCTGGGGCCGAGGTCGAGGAGCTGCTCGAAGAAGCCGCCGAAGGCGCGGGTCTCGTCGACGAGGTGGATCTCGAGAATCCAGTGGCAGCGGCGACCGTCGTGGTCGAGGCGGCGCATCGGCCGGGCGCTGCCGGGCGCCACATAGTACTCGATCTTGTTGCCGGGGATGCGGGCGTGCGGGAACTCACCGACCAGGTGGCCGGCGATCGGGCCGCCGAACGTCCAGCCGGCGGCGCCCGCGAGCCGTCCGGCCTCGGCGAACAGTTCGGCGCCGGTGACATCCGGATGGGCGTCGAAGTAGGCGCGTCCGGCGTCGAAGACACGGGGCAGGTCGGCGAGCAGGCGATGCTTGACGGGATCGCCACCGAGGACGAACGTGCGGCCGAAGTCGGCCTCCCAGCCCGCGAAGACGGGGCCGAGGTCGACGAAGACGATGTCGTCGGCGTCGATCAGGCGGTCGGGCGGGTTGTCGGCGTAGGGGTGCAGGGTGTTCGGCCCGGCCCGCACCACCCGCTTGTGCCAGTGCCGCTCGACGCCGAACATCTCGTGGGCCAGGTCGCGGATCTGGTCGCTGACCTGACGTTCCGAGCGCCCGGGGGCGATCAGCGCGCGGGCACCGATCTCGTCGAACAGCGCCAGCGCCTGCTCCTGCGCCGCGAGCAGGCGGACGACCCGGTCGGCTTCGGACTCCACAGTGGCTCATCGTAGGTTCTGACCCAGCCACACGTTCCATGTGCCGCCAGGGAGCCAGGTCAGATGGACGCAACGCAGCGCCGCACCCCGACGAACATCCAGCCCGCCCAGCCCGAGCCCGAGGCCGAACGCGAGGCCGAACGCGACGGAGAGGAGGAGCGGCTGCTCACCGCCGCGCGGGCCGGGGACGCGGAGGCGTTCCGCCGGCTCGTCACCCCGTTGCAGCCGCGGCTGCGAACACACTGCTACCGGATGCTCGGCTCCCTGTTCGACGCCGAGGACGCCTTGCAGGACACCCTGGTCAAGGCCTGGCAGGGCCTCGACGGGTTCGACGGCCGGGCCCGGTTCGGCACCTGGCTGCACCGGATCGCGACGACCACCTGCCTGAACGCGATCCGTAGCCGGTCGCGGCGGGCCCTGCCGGTCGACACCGGGTTCCGCGCGGCCGGGCCGTCGGACGCCGCGGGCCCGCCGATCGCCGAGTCGGCCTGGCTCGAACCGTTCCCCGACACCGCCCTGGGCCTCGGCACCGCCAGCGCCGCACCGGATCCGCAGGAGACCTACGAGCTGCGCGAAAGCGTCGAGCTGGCGCTGGTCGCGGCCTGGCAGCATCTGCCGGCCAACCAGCGGGCGGCGCTCATCCTCACCGACGTCCTCGGCTATCCGGCGCGGGACGCCGCGAGTCTGCTCGACACGACGACCGGTGCGCTCAACAGCGCGCTGCAACGGGCCCGGGCGATCGTCGCGGAGAAGGTGCCGGCGCGGTCCCAGCAGGCCACCCGGCGCCAGGTCGGCGACGCCACGATCGACGCGGCCGTCGAACGGTTTCGCACCGCGATGGACGACGCCGACGTCGACGCGGTCATCGGCCTGCTGCGCGCGGACGCCACCTGGTCGATGCCGCCGCAGCCGGCGTGGTTCCACGGGCACGAGGCGATCGCCGCGTTCCTCGTCGCCAACCCGTTCCACTACTTTCGTTGGCGCAGCGTGCTGACGTCGGCGAACGGGCAATCGGCACTGGCCGCCTACTCGGTGCTGGCCACCGAACCGCCGGGCACGCCCTTCCAGCCGCACGCGATCAACGTGCTCACCTTCGCCGGGGACGGTGACCAGATCGCCGAGGTCACGACCTTCCTTGACGTCACCCGGCGCGGCGTTGCCGGCCCGGACTTCCGCGCCTTCACCGCTACCGGCCTGTTCACCCGCTTCGGTCTGCCTTCGACTCTGCCGGGCTGACCCCGTCGGCGCCGTCGCCGGCCACCTGGTTGCGCGCAACCGGCTCGGCGCCGTCGTGCCCCTGCTCGCCGTCGTCGCGCGGTGCCGCCCCCGCGTCCGGTGACGTCGCGGGATCGGCGCGGTGCACCGAGGTGACCGGGGTTGCGCCGCGCAGCAGCGAGGACAGGCCGGCGAGGAGGCCGAGGCCGGCGGCGACCCCGAAAACGATCAGCAGGCCGTGGTGGAACGGACCGGCCAGCAGCCGCGGGAAGAACTCGTGGCCACTCACGGTCGCCCGGTGGGCCGCCGGCACCGCGGCCAGCCCACCGTCGTCGGCCAGCAGGTGCTCGATCGGATTCACCCCGAGGACCGTCGCGAACAGCGACGACACCGGCGGCAGGGAACTCGCGTGCTGCGCCACCGTCGCCGACACGCCCTGGGCGCGCAGCCCGTCGTCCAGGGCGTTCGGCAGGGTCGCGGCCAGGCCCGCGATCATCAGCGAGAAGAACACGCCGATGGACAGCGCGGTGCCCGAGTTCTGGAACGTCGCGCGCATCCCCGAGGCCACGCCGCGCTGGTCCGCCGGCACCGCCCCCATGATCGCGGACGAGTTCGGCGCGGCGAACATGCCGGCGCCGATCCCGTTCATCGCGATGAGCAGCGCGAACATCCAGTAGGAGAAGCTGACCGGCAGCAGCATCAGGCCGACGAAACTCGCCGAGAACACCGCCATGCCGGAGGTGGACAGGCCCCGCGCCCCGAACCGGTCGGACAGATAACCCGACACCGGCCCCGCCACCAGGACGCCGGCGGTCAACGGCAGCAGGTAGATCCCCGCCCACAGGGGGGTGTCGTCGTAGTCATAGCCGTGCAGCGGCAGCCAGATCCCCTGCAACCACATGATCATCATGAACTGCAGGCCGCCGCGGGCCACCGACACCGCCAGACCCGCGAGGTTGCCGGCGGTGAACGCCCGGGACCGGAACAGCCCCAGCTCGAACATCGGTTCCGGATGTCGGTGTTCGACGCGCACGAACACCGCCAGCAGCGCCACTCCCCCGCCGAGCAGGGCAAGGACCTGGGGATTGAGCCAACCCATGGCCTGCCCGTGGTAGGGCTGCAGACCAAGGGTGACGGCGACGAGCACGGCGGACAGCCCCACCGCGAACGTGATGTTGCCCCACCAGTCGATGCGTGGCCTGGTGGTGCGCCGCCGTGGCGTCGAGGTCTCCCGCAGCCGCAGGTACGCCCACAGGGTGCCGAACACGCCGACCGGAACGTTGACCCAGAACACCGCGCGCCAGTCCAGCACGGCGAGCAGACCACCGGCGACGAGCCCGACGAACTGGCCGGCGAGCGCCGCGACCTAGTTCACCCCCAGGGCGAAGCCACGCTGGTCGGCCGGGAACGCATCGGTGAGGATGGCCGCCGAGTTCGCCGTCAGCATGGATCCGCCGACCGCCTGCACCAGTCGCCAGCCGATCAGCCACAGCGCCGCGTGCCCACCGTCGAACGGGTCGAACGACAACAGGATCGACGCGGCCGTGAACACGGCGAAGCCCAGGTTGTAGATCCGGACCCGGCCGAACAGGTCCCCCAGCCGGCCCAGCGCCACGACCAGCACCGCCTGCACCAGCCGGTACCCCATGATCATCCACAGCAGGTAGCCGACGTTGCCCGGTGCCAGCGGATCAAGGTGAATGCCCCGGAAGATCGGCGGCATCGCGATGAGCACGATCGAGCCGTCCAGCGCCGACATGAACACCGCCGCCGTGGTGTTCGACAACGCGACCCAGCGGTAGCTGGTGTCGCTCGGATCCGGGCCGGGTTCCACCGCCCGGGCCGAACCCGCCATCAGAGCCGCTCCGCGAGTCGGGCGAGCAGCGGGGCGACGGCGGCGAGCTGCGCACGCTCCGCCGGGGTGTACGCCGCGCCCAGCGCGTCGGCGATCAGGTCGGTGCGCGCGTCACGGCGGCTGTTGAGCGCGGCGAGGCCGGCCTCGGTCGGTGAGAGAATCACCTGCCGACCGTCCTGGGGGTCACGATGTCGTTGGACGAAACCGTGGGCCTCGAGGCTGCCCAGGGTCGCCCCCATCGCCTGCGGGCTGATCTGTTCCTGGCGGGCGAGTGCCGCCGAGATCGCCGGTCCGCCCCGGTCGAGCCGGGCCAGCGCCGCCGATTCGGGGATCGTCAGGCCACCCGTCGGCGCCACCTGCCGCAACCGCCGGACCAGCATTCCCACACTGAGCCGCAGCGCCAGCGCCAACTGCCGAACGTCCGGGTCCAGCGCCTGCCCAGCCACCGGGTCCGCCGCTTCCACCTCATCCAGGGGCATGTTGTCAGGCTAGGTTGATAAACCTGACCTGACAACATGCCGATCGCGAGGGCTGGCTCTCAGCGCTGCTCAGGGGCCCGGTAGGGATGCCGGGCCAGGTGCGGGGGACGCGGCTCGTCCGGGTCCCGGGTTTCGGCGAGAACGCGGGTGAGCAGGTCGGCGGAATATCGGTCCATCGGCGGGACCTGATCGGCTGGCAGCAGACCGTGCTCGCGGATGAGCCGGGTCACCCGCGCGGCGAGCAGGGTGTGGCGCACCGAGGCGAACAGCAGGTAGGGGCCGAGGTCGTCCAGCGGCCGGCCGAGCAGCTCGGCGTAACGGCGGACGGTCGCCCCCCGCCCCGGCAGGCCGGGCAGGGGGGTCGTCCCCACACCCTCACCCAGGTAGCGGTCCATGTGCAGGTACCAGGCCAGGTCGGACTCGGGCTGCCCGATCGACATCATCTCCCAGTCGAGCAACGCGGCGACGCGCTCCCCCTGGAAGATCAGGTTGCCGAGTCGCGCATCGCCCCACAGCAACCGGGGTGGATGGCGTTCGGCCGGCGGGTGTGCCCGCAGCCACGCGCCGGCCGCCTGGACCGTCTCGGCCGTGTCGTCCGCCGGGGCGAAGAAGTCCAGGTGGCGCTCGTAGCTGGCCAGCTGCCCCAGCATGCTCTCCGGCGGCGCGGTCTGCTGGCCCGGTGTTGCCGGTTCCGGCTCGTGTTCTCGCTGCTGGGGCAACCGCGATGGCTGGGACGGCTGGGACGGCTGGGACGGCTGGGGTTCGTCCGGCAGGCAGGCGGCGAACCGCACGCCGAGCACGCCCGGGTCCAGCCGGTGCACCAGGGCCATCGCGACGAGCCCGGCATCCCACACCCGGGCCTGGGCATCCGGCGGGAGCTCCGACGGAAAGCCACCCATGTGGTATGGCGGGATGTCCGGCGGCACCTGCCCGTCGACCAGCCCCATCACGAGGAACGGCGCGCCCAGCACCGCCGGGTCGAGCTCGTAGCCGTACACCGGCGGCACCGGGACGTCACTGTGGCGAGCCAGGATCTCGACCAGCCGGCATTCGTCGGCGAACCGGTCCCACGGATAGAGCTGGTAGCGCCGCGGCGCGAACCGCACCACCAGCGGCCACGCGGCCCGCGCGCCGTCCACCGCGATGCGGTGCGCCTCGACCCGGACCAGCTCCCCGGAAAGCCCCTGGTCCCCCGTCGTCCGCGGCGTTCCCAGCTCCCACCGCGCCGCCGCCGTCTCCACCGCGGTGGACGGGTTCGGGCCAGCTGATCCGCCGCCCGCGTCCGGGTCACCCCCGGCACCGGACGGACGTGACGCGCCGAGCCGGGGTGGATGGTCACCGAGCCAGGCGGTAAGACGGGCACGCAGCCACTCCGGGTCCGTCTGCACCGGGACGGCCACCGCGGCCTCCTCCTCACCCGCGGGACCTGCCTCCGCCCGCGATCGTCATGCCGATCGACGCCGATCAGGCACCGACGCCGATCAGATGCGGCCGCCGATCAGGTGCGGTCCTGGATCTCGCGGACGGCACGGTCGATGTGCTCGGAGTGCTTGTGGTCGGTCCTGTCGTCCGCCAGGTCACCGAGCTTCTCGGCCGCACTGTCGATCTTGTCGTCGTGCTTCTCGGCCAGGTCACCGAGCTTGTCGAACGCACCCTTGAAGTCGACCATCGAACGCTCCCTCCGTCGCGACGCCCTCCCTGCCGCCCGGTATCTGCCCCTGTCAACGGGTACGCACCGGCACCGGGTGGGCGCCTCATCAGCGCTGCCGTCCAGCACCATACCCAGCACGCCGCCCCGAGACCGGGCAAAACGCAAGTCACCCGGCAGGCGACGGGCGCCGGACCGCAGGCGGCGTCAGACCGGCTCGTCCCGGACCGCGGCGTTCGAGCCGGTCGACGAGATCGCTCAGGTTCGACTTCTCGACGTGCAGGAGCCGGCCGGGCCGGGCACCGGTCAGCCGGCGCCGGCGCCCTGATCAGCTGGAAGTCGTGTCAGCCGGGAATCGCGGCGTCGTGGCGTCGGGCCGTCGGCGCAGCAGGAGCAGGGTGGCATCGTCGTCGCTGTCGGGGTCACGGCAGGTGTCGAACAGGTCGTCGCCGAGGGCCCGCAGGTTCTCGGCGCCCGGCGCGGCCCGCTCGGCCCCGGCGCGCAGCCGTTCGATACCGACGTCCGGCGCCTCGCCGCGTCGTTCGGTCACACCGTCGCTGAACAGCACCAGCGTGTCGCCCGGCCCGAGCCGCACGACCGTCTCGACGCCCACCGGCGGCCCAGGCGTCCCCGCCTGCTCCGTCCCCGCCGGCGTCAGGCTCAGGAGGTCGACGGCACCGACCGGCGGCGCCACGTCCAGATCGACGACGGAAGCCGTACCGGCCGCGGCGAGGCGCAGGGGCGGGGGGTGGCCGGACGACGCGATCTCCACCGCGCCGGTGGCCGGGTCGACCATGGCGACGATCACTGTCGCGATCGCCTCGGGGAGCAGGACGTCGACCAGGCGGCCAAGCTGGTCGAGAACCAGCCGTGCGGGCGCCGGCGATCCGGGCCCCGGCATCCTCGGTGCCGGTAACCGGGGCACCAAGCAAACGGGGCCAGGGGCTCGCGACGCGGGGTCGAGGGCGACGACGTACGCACGCAGGGCGCCGCGCAGCTGGGCCATGGTGCCGGCGGCGGCGATGCCGTGCCCGGCGACGTCACCGACGACGACGGCGACGCGACCGTCGGGCATCGGGATGGCGTCGTACCAGTCGCCGCCGACCCGGTCGGTCGCGGCCGGGTTGTACCAGGACTCGAGCTCGAAACCGCGGATCGGCGCGAGGCGCCGCGGCAGCAGACTCTCCTGCATGAGGCGGGCGAGCGCGGCGGTCTGGCGGGCCCGGGCGTAGGCGACGCGGGTGAGGGCCTGGCGCAGCTCGTCAGCCAGGGCCAGCTCGTGCGGGGTCCAGGGACGGGCCCGGTCGCGCACGACCTGGCGCCAGCGGTCGAAGGAGCGGCGCGGGCTGAGCCGGACCTCGTCCCCCTCCGCAGCGATGATCTTGGCATTCTCCGGGTCGCCGCCCCAGTCGACGGTGCGCACGGTCTCCGGACGAAACCAGGCGACGCCCTCGTCGCGGGACAGCCGGAAGGCGAGCATGCCGCAGGCGACGGCGCGGTACTCGGCGAACTGCGGCAGCTCGGTCGGGACCGCGTCACAGGCGAGGATCTCGGCCTGGGAACCGAGGGTGTCGAAGACGGCGCGGGCGATCCGGCGCGGCGGTACCTCGCCGACGGTGCGGTACTCGCCGTCCACGGCGATCACGGCGCCGGAGCAGCCGATCAGGTGGGTGAGGTTCAGGGCCGCGGTGGTCAGCTGGCCGGCGAGGGACACCCCTTCGCGCTGCGCGGCGGTGACGAGCTGGTCGAGCACCCGCCGGCTGGCCAACGACGCGGCGAGATGCTGCTGCTCCTCCCGCGCGACCAGGCGCAGCGAGAAAAGATGGCCGAGGAACTCCGCGGCCGCGCACACCTCGTAGCCGGGTTCATGCGCGCCGGAGTAATGGCGGCAGGCGATGAGCCCCCACAGCCGTCCCTCGCGCAGCAACGAGATGGACATCGACGCGGTGACGCCCATGTTGCGCAGATATTCGAGGTGGATCGGCGAGACGCTGCGCAGCCAGGCGTCGCTGAGGTCGAGCGCCGCTCCCGTGGACGGATCCAGGGCGGGCACGACCGGCACCGGCTGATAGTCGACGTCGGGGATCAGCCGCAGCCAGGAACGCTCGTACAACGCCCGCGCCTGGACGGGAATGTCGCTGGCCGGATAGTGCAGGCCGCGAAAGCTGTTGAGCCGCTCGAGGCGGGCCTCGGCGACCACCTCGCCGTTCCACTCCGGGTCGAACCGGTAGACCATCACCCGGTCGAAGCCGGTCAGCCGCCGGACCTCCTCGACCACGACGTCGTAGAGCTCGGCGAGCGAGCGGGAGCCGTTGAGCCGCAGCACCGACTGCCGGGTACGGGCGTAGGTGCCGACATAGGTCAGCGGACGCACGCCCTGAGCCGCCTGCAGTTCGCAGGCGACGAGTTCGCCCACCCGATGCAGCAGCGCGTCGTAGTGCCGCCAGTCGTCCCCGTCGCCGAGCAGGAGGTCCACCGGGCTCGCCTCGCGCAGGTCGAACGCGGTGCGCACCACATCCAGGATGGTCTTGGCCACGGCCGGCCCGGCGACCTCGCGCAGCGGACGGCCGAGCAACTGGTCGGGCTCGCGCCCGAGTGCCTCCGCCACGTTCGCCGACACCCGCGCGACCGTGAGATCGTCGTCGGTGCGCACGGCGAGCAGCACGCCGTGCGGCTGCACGCTGCCCGGGATGTGGATCGGTTCCCGGTCGCAGTTCGTCAGGTCGACGGGCCCGTCGAACCGTGGTTCCAGCGGCTCCTCGAACGGCCCGGCGACCGCCCCGGACGGATCGGCCTCGCGCGCGGACCCGGGCGCGCCGGTGACACGCGGGACGCCCCCGCTCATCGGGAGAACTCCACCTCGAGGGCGCCGAACAGCGCCTCGGCCGTATCCGCGCAGGCCGCGACGCGTGCTTCGTCCGCACCCGACCAGGCACGCAGGGCGTGGCGCAGCTGGCTCCAGCGCCGGCCGACCTCGTCGCCGTAGGAGCCGAAGAACGCTGTGGCCGCGGCCGGCACCTCGGTGGACGCGACCTGTTCAACGATGAACCGCCCGCCCAGCGTCGCCCCCTCGAAGACGTACAGCACGCCCATGGCCGCCGCGACGTCGGGGACCGCGGGCACCTTCGGCCGTGGCAGTGCCGCGAGTGTGGCCTCGGCCACGCCGAGCACGGCGAGGTCACGGCGCAGCAGCGGCGTCTTACGCCGCGAAGGCCAGTCCGGCACGGGTGAACCGGGCACATCCAACATCGCGTCGAGACG
>NZ_CADCWS010000154.1 GCF_902806475.1 Candidatus Frankia nodulisporulans | reverse complement strand
GGAGCGTGCGGACGCATCGGTGCCGGACGGTCGGGGAGGGCGGTCGGCATCCGGCTGGGCGCGGGGGGCTACCGCGGAGGGGCGCCCGGCCCGTCGTCCCCGGCCACTCCGGGGGCGGCCACCCTCCGTTACTTCTGGTGTCGCTGCACGGTCGGACGTGATGTCCGTTTCGGTTGCGCTGTCCGCACCCGGGTCATCGGCCGATGTCGCATCATCGAAGTGGAATGCCTCGCTTTGCCATGCCTCGTCGGCTGGCTGGGCCGGGTCAGGCTCGGTCCGCCGTCGATGGCGCCGGCGGCCGGTACGTGCGTGGGGAAGCAGATCGGCGTCATCGACACCGACTGTGACATCCATCCCGTATGGGTCATCGGGGTCGGATGCCCGCTGGTTGCGGGAGGCCGCGGACGGGAGGCGGGCTCCGATGAGGGAAACCGGTCGTGCATCGCCTTCCTCGCCGTGCGGTGCCTGTGGCACTTCGCTCACGCGCCGTCGCCCTCCCGGCTCTCTCATGGTTAGCTAGTGCCAGTTACCGTTACTTACTGTTACTTATCTTGGACTGTGGTCGGATCGATGTAACACGAGCTGTTCGAGTATGACAAGCTCAGGTTGAGGCTATCCAGGACATGTGGGTCGGTGTAACTTCCGGAACCGGACAGTCGTAAGCCCAACGGTCCGAACGGCCCGGATGGGCGGCCGGCTCGTCCGTCGACGTTCGGTCACCGAGGTCGGTCCACCTCGGCTTGGCCATCGTGGTCACGCAATGCAGTCAAGTGTGTCGATCATGCCGCAGATGGTGCCGGTAGCGCGCGGGTTTCGGTGAAGAGCGAGCACGGTGAGAAGAGCAGGCACGGTGAAGGGAGCATCGGTGGCGCAGGACGGCTACTCGATGACGGCGCGTCCGTCGTCCAGCCGCGCCGGGCTGCCGGCTGGTACGGCCCCGCCGCTGCGTGGCACGCCGGCTGGGAGTTCGCCGTCGCGCTCGGGGGCAGGTGGTGCGGGCGGTGGCGGTCTGGCGGCCGGTCTTGGCGCCTCAGCGGTGACCACTCCCGCGCCGGCCGCGACGATGTCCGCGTTGCCGACGGCCCCGCCACCGGTGCGGCCGTCCGACGATGACGACGTCCTCACCGTGGACGAGCTGGTCGCCTGGCTGCGGTTGTCCGAGAGCACGGTGCTCAAGCTGTTGTCCGAACGCGCGATCCCGGCCCGCAAGGTCGGCCACCAGTGGCGGGTGCGCCGCGGTCGGGTCCGGGACTGGCTGGACGGACGCGAATAGCCCAGCATGTCGACGATCCCCCGCGGCGCTGACCCTCGCCGCCCAGCACCGCCCGCCGGATCAGCCTGGCCGGGCAACCCCGTCGAGTGGGGTGGGTCGGCGCGGCCGCGTGCGGTAGGACTCGCCGGGTCGACACCCGCCGTGCTGCTGGTGCCGCTGCTGCTGGTGCTGGGGCTGTCCGGCTGCGGGTCGTTCGGGTCGGGTGGCATCCCCGCGCCGAAGCCGGCGACGACCACCGGTCCGCCGCCGGGGGCGAGCCAGGCACCTGGCCCACCGCTGGCCACGGCCACCGCGGGCGCCGCCCCCGCCGTCCCGGGCGGCCCGGTCGACCGGGCCGATCCGGCCGCGGTCGCCGCCGACTGTTTCACCCGCTGGCAGTCGTTCGACGCCCGCACCGACAGCGGGCCAGGCGCTGGTGTCGACCGGGCCCACGACTGCCTCACCGCCGACTTCGCGGCCACCCTCGGCGCCGGCGGCACCGGGGGGGCGGACGCCGACGCCCAGGCCTGGCAGGACCTGCGCGCCGCCGGGGTCCATTCGCAGATCAGCGTGCTGGCGACCACGCCGCTGGGCGGGATCGACACCACGGCGACCGGCCGGGTCGTGCTGCAGCTCAACGTCCGCCGGCAGACCGTGACCGGCGACCAGCCGGCGGTCGTCGCTGTCTCCACCCCCGCCGTGACCCTGCTCCGTCAGCAGGACGGCACGTGGCTCATCGCCGGGGCGGATCTCGCGAGCGTCGCCGGCGACGCACCGGGGCGGTGAGCCGCGGATGGCCCGCAGATTCCCACAGACCCGTCCCCGGCTGGCGGTCTGGGCAGGTATCGGTGCGGCGATGGTCGTCGGCGGGATCATCCTGCTGGCCTCGATGCTGATCCTCACGCTCGCCGGGCCGTTCATCGGCCATCACAACGGCAACACCGCGATCACGAACTCCAAGGGCATCCCCGAGGAGTACCTCCAGATGATCACGGATGCGGCGAACGCGGCGGGGTGTGACGAGGTGACACCGGCCCTGCTGGCCGCGCAGCTACAGCAGGAGTCCGGGTTCAATCCACAGGCCCGCTCGCCGGTCGGCGCGATGGGGATCGCCCAGTTCATGCCCGGCACCTGGGCCAGCCACGGCCAGGGCGACGTCTGGAACCCGGCCGATGCGATCCCCGCCGCCGCCCGCTACGACTGCGCGGTGGCGGCGAGCGTCACGGCGGTGCCCGGTGACGGCCAGGAGAAGATGCTCGCCGCCTACAACGCCGGTGCCGGCGCGGTGCTCGCCTACGCCGGTATCCCGCCGTACACCGAGACCCGCAACTATGTGCGGACGATCCTGGCACAGGCCCAGGTCTACGGTGATTCGATCGAGGACGGCGTGTCCGTGCCGATCGGCTCGCTCGAACCGGTGCTCGCCTTCATGGCCGCCCAGGTGGGCAAGCCGTACGTGTGGGGTGCGGTCGGGCCGGACACCTGGGACTGTTCCTCGCTCGTCCAGGCCGCCTACCGCACGATCGGTGTCCAGCTGCCGCGGGTGACCACCGACCAGCTGGCCTACGGCCCGCAGGTCGCCGGAGTCGACCCGCAGCCCGGCGACCTGCTGTTCACGCCCGGAACCGAGGGGACGGCCGACGCGCCCGGTCACGTCGGTATGTACATCGGCGACGGGCTGGTCATCGCCGCGAAGGGAGCCCGGTGGGGAGTCGTCGAATCCGACATCTCCTCGTGGACGGGAACCGTCGCGGTGACCCGTCCGCTCGCCAAGGACCTCGGCTGATATCCCCGCGGTCAGGCGAAGTTGCCCACGAAATCCGATAGGCCGGCGCCGACGCCCCCGAGGAAGGCGACGATGCTGCGGACGAGATCCGCGGCACTGGCGGGGGAAGTGACCAGGAAGAAGAGAACGAAGAGTCCAATTCCCCACTGGAACAGAACTTTGCTCATGCGGGACCTCGCAGCACAGCTAGCCGGTACGGCCGGACACCGACGTCGGCCTATCACCGACAGCATTTATCTACTCACCTTGAGTAGTTGCTGCAAGCGGAACCGCCGTGCACCCAGTGCCACGCTCGTTGCCTCTGTGTCCTTCACCCCGGTCGGGTGACCGAATCGGGGCGATATGAACATCCGGCCGTGATCCCGACGCGAAATCGGCGACAGGAAAGGGACGGGAAGCGGCCAGTAGGCGGACAGCCGTCGGCTGGCGTGTAATGAGGGAACCGCCCCGGGTCGGCGACGTCGACTCCCGGCCCGGTGCGGCCTGTACGTCCATCACCGTCAGGCCGGGGTGATCCCCTGGGCGAAATGGAAGAGGTTGTCCGGGTCATAGGTGCGTTTCGCCTGACGCAACCGGCCGAGATTGTCCCCGTAGTAGGCCCGCGCCCAGTCGGCGAGTTCCGGGTCGATGTAGTTCTGGTAGGACGAGGACGACACGTGCGGTGCCATCGCGGCGACCGTCGCCCGCAGCCAGGCCTCGTTGGCCGCCTTCGCCGCCGGTGGATCCCCGATGTCGTAGCCGGCGACGTACTGGGCGCTGGCGATCGTCGACCGGTGCACGAAGGCGGTGTCCGCCGGCGCGACCCGGTTGATCTCCCCACCCCAGGAGTCCAGGATGATCGCACCCGAGCGGGCCCCGGCGGTGCGCTGGCGCCGTTCGATCGCGGCCAGCATGGTGGCGACGCCGGCGGCCGACAGCGGCTCCCGCAGAAAGGCCGACGCCGCCCGCTGCGCCACCCGGGGCAGGGTGCCGCCGGGCGCACGGTCGCGCAGATGGCAGGCGGCCACCTCCAGGCCCGCGCAGCCCGCCTCGATCAGCATCGCCCGGCGGTGCTCCCGGGGGACGACCGAGACGCTGATCGGCCGCTGGCCGGCGGCGTCGGCCAGCGCGTCGAGCTGGGCGCGCACCGCGGCCACGCCGGCCTCGTCCGCCGGGCCGCAGGACACCCCGCTCAGTCGCAGCGCCGGCGTCCCACCGACACCGCCGCTGGGCACCGATGACACGACACAGGTCGACCAGAAGGTGTCCGGGGCGCCGCCGGGGTCGGAGATCCAACGCTGCCAGGCGGCCAGCACCTCGGCGCTCGCAGCCCACGGCCAGCGGCAGCTGACCAGCACCAGCGGTGTCGCCGCATGGGTGGCGAAGTCGAACGAGGTGACGATGCCGACGTTCCCGCCGCCACCACCCCGCAGCGCCCACAACAGTTCCGGATCATGACTGGCGTCGGTGCGCACGACCTCCCCGGACGCGAGGACCACCTCGGCGGACAGCATCCGGTCGCAGGTCAGGCCATGCCGGCGCCCCAGCACGCCGATGCCGCCGCCCAGGGCGAGCCCGGCGACACCCACCGTCGGGCAGGAACCCGCCGGCAACGCCCGTCCGGCCTGGCCGAGCTGGTCGTAGACGTCGACGAGGAGCGCGCCCGCGCCGATCCGGGCGGTCCCGTCCGCGTTGGGGGTCACCGTGGCCATCGCCGTCACGTCGACGACCAGGCCCGTGGTGGACGAGTATCCGCCGTAGCTGTGGCCGCCCGCCCGGGCCGTGATCGCCAGCTCCTGCTGCCGGGCGAACTCGACACAGGCCCGCACGTCCGCGGCTGACCGGGCGCGGGCGACGGCCGCCGGGCGAATCTCGTCGAACGCCGGGTCGAACAGCCGGCTCGCCGCCGGGTAGTCCGGGTCGCCCGGGCGCAGCAGCGGGCCGTCGAGCCGCGCGTCGAGGGCGGCCCAGGCCGCCGGCTCGGGTGACCCGGTGGGCGCCGCCGGTGTCGTGCCGTCCTGGCAACCGGCCAGCGCCCCGCCGCCCGCGACAAGCCCGGCCAGCCCCAGCCCACCCATACCCGCGGCCCGCAGCACCGACCGTCGATCCGGACCGCGCACCTGACCTCCCCACCGACCACCCGTCGATCAACCCGCGGACCCGCCCGCCGCGCCCGCCCGTCCGCCGTCCCGTGGGCCGCACCCGTTCGCCGCGGCGGCTGGCCGATGCGGGATCTGCCGCGAAGGTATGCCGTCAGGAGTCCGGTGGCCCACGCAGGACGGTCGTCAGGAACATGTCGGTGCCGACCCGTCGGATGCTCCCGTCACCGCAGGCCACGTAGAGCGCACCGGACGGATCCACCACCACGCCCGCGGGCCCGCTGAGGCTGACCTGGGTGGCGAGCGCGCCCTCCTGGTCATCGCTGGAATAGGACGCGGAGCCGGCCACCGTCGAGATGATGCCGTGCGGGTCGATCCGGCGGACCACGTTGTTGCCCGAATCGGCGATGTACAGCGAGCCGTCGGCGCCGAGCGCCAGACCCTTCGGGCTGTTCAGCAGGGCGCTGCTGGCGGCCCGGCCGTCACCGGTCCGGCCCGATCTGCCCGGGCTGCCCGCCACCAGGCTGACCGTGCCGGAGCGATCGACCCGGCGCACGGTGTCGTTGCTCCGGTCGGCGATGTAGAGCACGCCGTTCGGGGCGATCGCCAGGCCGCTGGGCTGGTAGAAGGTGGCGTTGATGGCCGGTCCACCGTCACCGGCCGAACCCGACTCGGTCCCGCTGCCGGCGACCGTGCTGATCTGGCCACCCTCGATCCGCCGAACCCGATAACCCTCGGTGACGTAGATGATGCCTTTGGCGTCCACGGTGAGGGCGGTCGGGTCGTCGAGGTAGGCACGCGGCGCGGCACCGGTACTGGCGACCGAACCGTCCGAGGAGCTGCGGCTGGTGCCGGCGACGGTGGTGATGGTGCCGTCCCGGGCGATCCGGCGGACCCGGCCGTTGTCGGACTCCGCCAGGTAGACGGCGCCGTCCGGGCCGATGGCGAGCCCCGCCGGTTCGCGTAGTTCGGCGCGTAGCGACTGCCCGCCGTCCCCCAGCACCGGTGTCGGCGACGGCGACGGGACGTTCCCGGTCGGTGTCGGCCGCGGCCCGCTACCGCCGATCAGGCCCGCCTGGCCCGCGGCGGAGAGCCGCACGATCTGACCCTGGCCGACCCCGTCACCGGGATCCGACACGTAGAGCGCGCCGTCGGGACCCAGCGCGATGCCAGCGGCGTCCGCCAGACCCTGGAACTGGACGGTCCTGCCGGCGTAGGCCGCCTGGCGGTTGTCCTGGTCGCCGCCGCCGGGCACCACCGTCTTCAGTACCAGCGCGACGGCGAGGCCCGCGACCACCAGCGACGCCCCCACCGCCAGCACGACGCGCCGCCGCCCCCCACCCGGCTGCCCACCGCCGGCCGGCCGCCGCCGCCGTCCAGCTCGGACGGTCGGGGCCGGCGGGCCAGCCACACCGGCAGGACGTCCACCGCCGTGGACGGCACCGGGGCCGGAGCTGATACCGGGCTGGTGGCCGGCCGCGGAGAGCACCTCGTCCGGCAGGCGGACGGGCACACCGCTGGCCGCGAGCCAGCCCGGACCGTAGGCCGCGGTCGTCGCCGCCGCGAGCCGGACCGCGAAGTCGAGCCCGGACGCCGGACGCCACCCCGCCTCCTTGGCCAGCGCCGCGATGATGATCTCGGCGATCGGCCCGGGAGCCTCCGGCATCGGCAGCGGCCGCACCGACAGGTGGTGATGCAGCAACGCGGCGACCGGCAGTTCCGGCGGGAACGGTGAGCGCCCGGCGAACAGTTCGTAGAGCACCACGCCGAGGGCGTACAGGTCGGTGGCGGGGCTCAGCGGCGAGCCGGTGATCTGCTCCGGCGCCATGTACCGCGGGGTGCCGACGAGACCGGTCGTGGTGGCCGCGGTCGCCTCGACGATCTTCGCGATGCCGAAGTCGGTGACCTTCGGTGTGCCGTCCGCGGTGAACAGCAGGTTGTCCGGCTTGATGTCGCGGTGCAGCACCCCGCGACCGTGCGCGGCGTCCAGCGCGACCGCGGCCGCGATGCCGATCGCGCTGGCCGCCCCCGGACCGGACAGCGCCCGGCCGCGCAGGCTGCCACCGGTGAGCTGCTCCATCACCAGCAGGCACAGGCCGTCGGTCTCGACATAGTCGTAGATCCGCACCACGTGGGGATGGTCCAGCCCGGCCAGCACCCGCGCCTCGTCGAGGAACCGGGCCCGCAGGTCACGTCCGCCACTGCCATGACCACCGCTGCCGCTGCCGCTGCCGTGACCGCCGCTGCCACCGGCGGGGTCGAGGTCGGCGGTGGTCAGCACCTTCACCGCCACCGGACGGTCGATCAACCGGTGGCGGGCGGCGACGACGACACCGAAACCGCCCCGGCCGAGTTCGTCACCGAGTTCGTAACCGGGCAGCCCCGCCGCGATCCGGTCCAGGTCGAGCTGATGTCTGGCCATGATCGCGGGATCAGCCGGTCTGGGCGATCGTCGTGATCGTGCCGTTCGGGTCGATCCGGCGGATCCGGTCGTTGCCGTTGTCGGAGACGAAGATCCCGCCCTCGCCGTCCACCACGACCGAGCTCGGGTTCTCGAACTGGGCGGCGGTGGCCGGCCCGCCGTCCCCGGAAAGGCCCTTGGTACCGGTGCCGGCGATGGTGGTGATGATCCCGTTCGGGTCGATCCGACGGACCCGGTTGTTGTTGTAGTCGGCCAGGTAGAACGTCTTCCCGTCGGTTCCGAGCGACACCGACGGCACGTTCAGCTTGGCGGCGGTGGCCGGCCCGCCGTCACCCGAGTAACCCTTCTCGCCGGTGCCCGCGATCGTGGTGATGATCCCGTTCGGGGTGACCCGCTGGATGGTGCTGCTGCCGAGGTCGGCGAAGTACAGCGTGCCGTCGGACGCCACGACGAGGTCGTTGGGGCCGTCGATGCGCGCCGCGGTGGCCGGTCCACCGGCGCCGGTGTACCCGGCGGTGCCGGTGCCGACGTAGGTCGTGATGATGCCGGCCGGGTCCACCTTGCGGATGCGGTGGTTCTCGTAGTCGGAGAGGTAGAGGCTGCCGTCGGGGCCGATGGCGACCTTCTCGGCGCTGTTGAGCTGGGCGGCGGTGGCTGGGCCGCCGTCCCCGCTGTAGCCGGCGGTACCGGTCCCGGCGACAGTGGTGATCACGCCGGACGGGTCGATCCGGCGGATGCGGTTGTTCTTCGCGTCCCCGATGTAGAGGTTGCCGGCCTTGTCGCGGATGGTCGAACCCGGGCCGTCCAACTGGGCGGACGTCGCGGGGCCGCCATCGCCGCTGTAGCCACCGGAACCGGTGCCGGCGATGTCGCTGCTCGCGCCGGCCGGTGTGATCCGCTGGATGCGGTCGGTCGCGAGACTGGAAACCAGCAGCGAGCCGTCCTGGTCGAGGTACAGGCTGTACGGGCTCAGGCCCTGCACGTTCAGCGCCGTACCCCGGTAGGCCGAGGCGGTACGAACGGTCGGGGACACGGTGTCGTCCTTGCCCCCGGAGTTCGCCACCGCCAGCACGACGCCGATGATGGCGGCGACCACCAGGACGGACGCTCCCGCCGCGAGGATCCACGGCGTCTTCGAACGCTGCCCGCCGGTTCTGGACCCCGGCCGGTGCGATCCGTGCGCACCCCCGGGACCGTGCCCACTCGGACCGTGCCCACCGGAGGGAAGCCCGCCGGGACCAGGCCCGACGGGAGCCCGTCCACCGAGACCCGGACCAGGGCTCTGCGGCCGGTACGGCGGGTTGGGCCCCGGACCGGGGCCGCCGCCGAGCGGCTGGGGCGGTGGTGTCCGCGAGGGTGGGGTGTGCGGCGGTGGGGTGTTCCCGGGCGGGAAGCCGCCCCAGCCGCTGGCCTGGCCCGCCCGCGCGGGTCGTCGGTGCCTGGGTGAACCGGCCGTCCTCGGCACCGGGCGGTCCCGCGGGATGTCCGCCGAAGCCCGCCGGTGGATAGCCGCCGGGGCGTCCCACTCCCGGTCCGGCCGGTCCCGGCCCGCCCATCCCGCCTGGTCCGGACGCCGCCGGGGTGTACGGGTTCCGCGGCGGACGGCCGGATGACGGCCCGCCCGGACCCGCGGACCCGCCACCGGGCCCACCCGGGCCGCCGAGGTATCCCGGCGTCGGGCCGGCACCGGGATATCCAGGACCCACCGGGCCAGGACCCACCGGGCCAGGACCCACTGGTCCAGGGCCCGGCCGTGGCCCGAGTCCTGGACCGGGAGTGGCCGGTCGTGGCGTCGTCGATCCGCCGAGCGCCGCCTCGCGGATCTCGTCGTCCACCCGGACCTTGATCTCGGAACGCGACAGCCAGTTCGGGCCGAAGGCACGCGCGCCGGCCCGTCCGAGTTCGAGGGCGAACTCGGACGCGTCCCCGAAGCGGACGTTCGGGTCCTTCGCCAGCGCCCGCATGATCACCGCCGAGATCGGTGGTGGCACACTGGTCAGCGGCTCGGGCATGACGGTCAGATGATGGTGGGTGAGCGGCTGCACGGCCATCTGCCGGCCGAACAGCGGCCGGCCGGCGATCATCTCGTAGAGCACCCCGGCGAGCGCGTACAGGTCCGTCGACGGGAACAGTCGGGCGCCCACGATCTGCTCGGGCGCCATGTAGCGAGGTGTGCCCAGGATGGCACTCGCCGTCGTCTCCGCACCATCGAAGATCTTGGCAATCCCGAAGTCGGTGACCTTGAGCAGCCCGTCACCGGCGAACATGATGTTGTCTGGGTTGACGTCCCGGTGCAGGACACCGTGGCCGTGCGCGTTGGCCAGCGCCGCCGCGGCGGCGATGCCGATCGAGCAGGTCGTCTCCGGGGACAGCGCGCCGGCGGCGATCCGCTGCTTGAGCGTGCCGCCCGAGAGCAGTTCCATGACGAGTAAGCAGGTGCCGTCATGCTCGACGTAGTCATGGATGCGCACGATGTGCGGATGGTCGAGTTCGGCCAGTACCCGGGCCTCGGACAGGAAACGGGCGCGCAGGTCGGGGTCGTCCGAGGTGTCCAGCAGGATCTTGATGGCGACCTTGCGCCCGATGAGCCGGTGCTGCCCGGCGAGTACCAGGCCATAGCCCCCTCGGCCGAGGTCACCCTCT
>NZ_CADCWS010000153.1 GCF_902806475.1 Candidatus Frankia nodulisporulans | reverse complement strand
CGCGGCGGCGGTGCCGGACGCGGCGGCGGTGCCGGACGCGGCGGCGGTGCCGGACGCGGCGGCGCGCGGCGCGTGGGCGTTCACGGAGCTGGTGCGGCGCATCGCCGAACTCCCGGAGCCGCGGCCGCGGCTGTGGTGCCTGACCAGGGGCGTCCGGGACGCCGTGGACGCGGCCGCCCTCGGTCAGGCTCCGTTGTGGGGGCTCGGTCGGATCGCGGCCACCGAGCATCCCGAGTTCTGGGGTGGTGTGGTCGACGTCCCCGCCGGCCCGCTGGCCGCCGACCGGCTCGTCGACCTGTTCGCGGCCCCACCCGCCGAACCCCTGCTCGCCCTCGACGCGTCCGGCGACGTGCGGGTCCCGCGGCTGGTCACGGCGGCGCCGCGCGGCGCGGAGCCGTTCGTCTGCCGGCCCGACGGCACCTACCTGATCACTGGTGGTCTCGGGGTGCTGGGGCTCGTCCTCGCCGAACATCTGGCCGCCCGGGGCGCCCGGCGGCTGGTCCTGCTCGGCCGGAGCCCGCTACCGTCCCGTGCGACCTGGACGCCCGACGATCCGCGGGTACGCGCGATCGGCCGGTTGGAGGCCGCCGGGGTGAGTGTCCTGACGGTCGCGGCGGACGTCACCGACCGCACCGGCCTGCGGCGGGCGCTCGACCGGCTGCAACTGCCGCCGATCCGCGGGATCGTGCACGCCGCCGGGGTCGTCCACGGCGATCTGCTGCGTCGCCTCGACGACCGGCACCTCCAGGAGGTGCTCGCCCCGAAGGTGGCCGGCGCGTGGGTGCTGCACGAGCTGTTCCCCCCGGGCAGCCTCGACTTCCTCGTGCTGTTCTCCTCCGCCGGCCCGCTGCTCGGCCTGCCCGGCCAGGGCGCCTACGCCGCCGCCAACACCTTCCTGGATGTCCTGGCCGCCCACCGCCGCACCGCCGAGTCCACATCTGAGCCCGAATCCGGATCCGGACCTGCGGCTGCGGCTGGCGTTGGGACCGGGACCGGCGCTGGGGCTGGAGCTGGGGGCGGAGCCGGCGCGTCGGTGAGTCTGGCCTGGACGAGCTGGCGGGGTCTGGGCATGGCCACCGCGGGTGACACCACCGACCTGGAACTCGCCGCCCGCGGCACCACGTCCATCTCGCCGGACGAGGCGCTGCGCGCGTTCGATCAGACGGTCGGCTCGCCGTCCGCCGCACCGATGGTCGCCGTCCTCGGAGTATCGCGCGGGCACACCGGACCACGTCCGGCGCTGCTCGCCGAGGTCGCACCGGCCGAGACGACAGCGCCCCGCGACGTCCCCGACTGGGTCGGCCTGCGCGGCCACGAGCTGACCGACCATCTGCTCGGCATCGTCGGTGGCCGGGTCGCGGCCGTCCTGGGCACCGACGTCAGTGCCCTCGACCCGCACCAGCCACTCACCGAGGCCGGCGTCGACTCGCTGCTGTCGGCGTCCATCCGGATCGCGCTGGAACGCGAGCTGGGTCTCGCCCTGCCCGCGACCCTGCTGTGGAACCACCGCACCGTCCTCGCCCTCGCCGCCTACCTGACAACGCTGCTCTCGGACACGGCGGACACCGAGGTCACGCTGCTGGATCAGGGCGAACTGGTCCCGGGAGCATGATCGCAGCGACCGCGTTGCCCGACCGTCGGTAACCACCGCTCGGTCCGGGTCGCCGGGGAGCTTCGTCGGGACGACGCGACGGAGCTCCCCGGACGGCGGCCGGGTATCCGACATCCCTCCGACCTGGGGCGTACTCCTGAAGGTGGACGGGCCGCCGCGGGCGCCGGCGAAGATCGGCCTCGCGGCGGACGGCAACAGCCCCGAAGATCCCTAACGTTCTCGGTGTCAGCCAACGGCACCTGAGACGGGACCTGAACTCACATGATCGAGGCACGCGGACTGGAGAAGCGGTACGGCGACAAGGTCGCCGTCCACGACCTGAGTTTCACCGCCCGGCCGGGTGTGGTCACCGGTTTCCTCGGCCCGAACGGCGCCGGCAAGTCGACCACGATGCGCATGATCCTCGGCCTGGACCGCCCCACCCGCGGTGAGGTGCTCGTCAACGGCCGCCGCTACCGGGACGCGGCCGCCCCGATGCACGAGGTCGGGGTGATGCTCGAGGCCCGCGCCATCCACACCGGACGCAGCGCCGCCAAGCACCTGCTCGCCCTCGCCCGCACCCACGGCATCGGACGCCGCCGGGTCGACGAGGTGATCGACCTGGTGGGTCTGCGTGAGGTCGCCCGCAAGCGGGCCGGCGGGTTCTCCCTCGGGATGGGCCAGCGGCTGGGCATCGCGTCCGCCCTGCTCGGCGATCCGGCCACGCTCATCCTCGACGAACCGGTCAACGGCCTGGACCCCGACGGCATCCGTTGGATCCGCGACCTGCTGCGCGACCTCGCCGCGCAGGGACGCACCGTCTTCCTGTCGTCCCACCTGATGAGCGAGATGGCGATGACCGCCACCCACCTGGTCGTCGTCGGACGCGGCCGCCTGATCACCGAGACCACCGTGGCCGAGGTCATCGCCAACGCGTCTCCGCCCACCGTGCACGTGCGGACCCCCGAGACCTCGGCGCTACGCAGCGTGCTCGGCGGTATCGACGCCACCGTCACCGCCACCTCGGCGGACACCCTCGAGGTGACCGGCCGCACCAGCGAGCAGATCGGCTCCCTCGCCCGCACCGCCGGCATCGTCCTGCATGAACTCACCCCCCGCCAGGTCTCCCTCGAGGACGCCTTCATGGCCCTCACCCGCGACGCCGTCGAATACGCCACGGCCGCCACGTGACCAGCCCCGCCACGTGACCGGCCTCGCCACGGACCAGCCTCGCCCACCTCGGCATCCTCGAATCGGAGCACCCGACATGAGCACGCAGACGATCACCGCGGGCACCCCGCACGCCACGTCACCCTCGTCCCCGTCCCCGTCCTCGCCCTCGTCCCGGCACGCCCGGCCACAGCAGCGCGTCACCCAGCTGCGGGTGCTGCGCTCCGAGTGGACCAAGATCACCTCGCTGCGTTCGACCGCGTGGACCCTGGCCGCGGCCCTCGCGGTGACCATCCTGCTCGGCGTCGTGCTCGCCAAGGCGACGGCCAGTAACTGGGATCACTACACCGTCGAGGACAAGCGCACCTTCGACGCCACCGCGACCAGCCTCAGCGGCATGTACCTCGCCCAGCTCGCCCTCGGTGTCCTCGGCGTCCTGATGATCTCCGGCGAGTACGCCACCGGGATGATCCGCGCCACCCTGGGGGTGGTACCCCGCCGGCTGCCGGTGCTGTGGGCCAAGGTCGCGGTCTTCGCGGCGGTGAGCTTCACCCTGATGGCGGTCGCCAACCTGATCGCCTTCACCGCGGGCCAGGCCATGCTCGCCCCGCGGCACATCGACGTCGCGCTGTCCGATCCCGGCGTGGTCCGCGCCGTGCTGGGCACCGCGTTCTTCGTCTCGGCGATCGGCGTGCTCGGTCTGACACTGGGCACCCTGCTGCGCAGCACTCCCGCCGCCATCGGCGTGCTGTTCGGCGTGCTGCTCGTGCTCCCCCAGATCGTCGGCGCGCTGCCGCACAACCTCGCCCGGATCAGCGACTACCTTCCGTCCACCTCCGGCGACGCGCTGATGCAGGTCGTCCGCTCGTCCAGCCTGCCCTCCCCCACCCACGGGGCGCTCGTCCTGGTCGCCTACCTCGTCGTCACCCTCACCGCCGCCGCCTTCGTCCTTGTCCGCCGGGACGTCTGAGCGCCGCTCACCCGGCGCCCCGCGGCGCCGTACCGACGCCGTCCCACCCACGTGGCGGTATCGCTTACCCGGCCAGGAAAGGTCACGATGGCCACCATGACGACGCTCCCGGACGCGGCCCCACCGGCCCAGCGGGACCAGCTGGCGGTCATGGACCGGACGGCGCCCGAACCGGCGGAGCCGGGGGTCGTGCTCGGACGGATGCGCCACGGGAGGGCCGGACGGTTCCTGCGGGGCCATCCGACGCTGGTGGACGCAGCCCTCGCCGCCTTCCTCGGCCTGTTCGCCTGGGCGGCGCTGCTCAACACCCTGGCCTGGACGTCGGGTAGCCGGCAGACCGCGACGATCGTGCTCGCCGTGCTGGGCGTGGCACCGCTGATCTGGCGGCGCCGGTATCCGGTCGCGGTGTTCGCCGTCTGCGTGGCGGCGGGTCTGCTGCAGCTGCTGGTCGGACATGTGGTCGACCCGGACTTCGGGGTGCCGATCGCGTTCTACACGGTGGCCAGGCTGGGGACGCGCCGGCAGCGTCTGGTCGCGACGATCGTGGTCAGCATCGGTGTCGTGCTCGCCGGGATCGGCTGGCGGGAACGCAACCACGCGCCGTTCCTCGCGAACGTGGTGGTGCTGGGGCTCGTCGCCGTCACCGCCGGGGTGCTCGGCCGCAACGCGGGCACCCGGCAGGCCTACCTCGCCACCCTCACCGACCGGGCCGACCGCCTGGAGCGGGAACGTGACCAGCAGGCCCAGATCGCCGCCGCCGCCGAACGTGCCCGCATCGCCCGCGAGATGCACGACATCGTCGCCCACAACCTGTCCGTGATGATCGCCCTGGCCGACGGCGCCCAGTTCGCCCTGACCGCCGGCACCGCGGCCCCCGCTGACACCACGACATCCACTGACACCACGACATCCACCGGCACCGGGGCATCCACCGGCACCAGGGCGTCGACCGGGCCGGACGGGCCGGCGCTGCAGGCGATCGCCCAGGTCTCGCGGACCGGGCGGGAGGCGCTGGCGGAGATGCGCCGGCTGCTCGGCGTCCTGCGCACCGACGGCACCGTCGACGGCACCGCCCCGCAACCCGGCCTGGACGACCTGGACTCCCTGATCGACCAGGTCCGCGGCGCCGGCCTGCCGGTGAGCCTCACCACCCACGGTAAGCCGCTGCCGCTGCCGCTACCGGCGGGCGTGCAGCTGACGCTGTACCGGCTGGTCCAGGAGGCGCTCACCAACACCCTGAAACACGCGGGTCCGGGCGCCACCGCCACCGTGGAGCTGGCCTACGACCGGCGCGCCGTCCGCGTCGACATCCGCGACACCGGGCGGCGCCACCCCACCGCCGCCACCCCCACCCCGACCGCCACGACCGCCACGACCGCAGGGCATGTCACCGGGGGCGGACAGGGCCTTGTGGGCATGCGGGAGCGCAGCGCCGTCTACGGCGGCACCGTCCAGGCCGGTCCGTTGCGCGACGGCGGCTGGCAGGTGCGGGCCCGGATCCCCGTCGCGGTCGGCCTGCGGACAACCGACGAGGGCGGTGCCACCCGCGATGGGAGGGTCTGAGGGTGACCGTCCCCGCTGATCCGTCCCAGCCGGCCCACGCACCGGGATCGTCCGGGGCGGTGACGTCGGTGCTGCTGGTCGATGACCAACCACTGCTGCGGATGGGTTTTCGCATGGTGCTCGACTCGCAGCCGGACATCACCGTGATCGGTGAGGCCGCGGACGGAGCCCAGGCCGTCGAACTCACCAGACGACTACGCCCCGACATCGTCCTCATGGACGTGCGGATGCCGACGATGAACGGCATCGAGGCGACCGCCGCGATCGTCACCGCCGGCGGCGAGTCACGCGTGCTCATCCTCACCACCTTCGACCTGGACGAGTACGCCTTCGCCGGCCTGCGCGCCGGAGCCAGCGGCTTCCTGCTCAAGGACGTTCCTCCGGCCGACCTGCTCTCGGCGATCCGGGCGGTGGCCACCGGAGACGCCGTCGTCTCCCCGAGCGTCACCCGTCGGCTCCTCGACGCCTTCGCCCACCGCCTCCCCGCCGCACCGGACGCCGCACCGGATGCGGCACCCCACCCCGCGGCCGACCCCCGACCCCGGCCCAGCACCCATCCGGCGGACCGGCGTCTGCAACGGCTCACCGAACGTGAACGCGATGTCCTGCACGAGGTCGCCGCGGGCCTGTCCAACGCCGAGATCGCCGCCCGGCTGGTGCTGTCGGAGGCCACGGTCAAGACACACGTCGGACGCATCCTGGCCAAACTCGAGCTTCGTGACCGCGTCCAGGCAGTCGTCTTCGCCTACGAGATCGGTCTGGTCCACCCCTCCGAGCAGCCACCCGAACCCCGGTAGATCCCGCTCACCCAGACCGCGACCGGAGAGGGGGCCTACCGGGGTCTGGCGCCCGTCAGTGGTCGTAACGGATGGCCGGAGATCCCGGAGAAGCGGCCCAGACCGGTCAGGTCGGCGCGCGGGCTGCCGAGCAGGAAACCCTGGCCGTAGCCGATGGAGGCGCCGATCACGGCCTCGAGATCGGCGGGGGCCTCGATGCCCTCGGCGATCACGTCGCTGCCCAGGCCGTCGGCGATACGTGACATCCCGGCGGCGACGGCGGCGTGGGCGGGGCTGACGGCCATGTCCCGCACGATGAACTGGTCGAGCTTGATGATGTCGGGGCGCAGGCACAACAGGACGCCCAGCCCCGCGTACCCGGTGCCCACGTCGTCCAGGGCGATCCGCACACCGTGCGAACGCAGGCGTTCGACCACGGCGAACAGGTCGTCATCGTCGTCGGCGATGTACTCACGCTCGGTGAGCTCCAGGATGAGCTGCTCCGGGCGTCCGGTGCGCAGGAAACGGTCGGCGAGCTGGTTGGTGACGACGGAGGGGGACGCGTTCACCGCGAGGCGGATGTCGGGTGGGAGCTGCGGGAGCATCGCGAGCGCCCGGTCGACCGCGGTCAGTTCCAGTTCGGCGCCGAGGCCCACCTGCGCCGCATCGGCGAACACCTCCTCGGGGACGGCGTGCGTGCGGAAGCGGGACAGCGCCTCGACCGCGATCGTCCGGCCGCTCTGCAGGTCGATGATCGGCTGGAAGTGCATGTGGGGCGCGCCTTCCTCCATGACGCCCTGGATGCGGCGCCAGATCCGGCTACGGGACTCCCACATGCGGTGCAGATCGGTCACGTAGCCGGTGAGCAGGCCGGCGAGCAGGTTCAGCAGTCGCAGTTCCCGATCGCCCAGCGATGGCTGCGGCTGCCGGCTCAGGCAACCCACCAGGCCGTAGGTCCGGCCGTCCGCGTCCAGGACGGGGGTCGCGGCGTAGGCCCGAACCGCGAGCTCGCGGACGGGGGCCAGCGACACGGTCCGCGGATCGCTCCAGGTGTCGGGGATCAGGTTCGGCAGATCGCCGGCCAGGATATGGCGAAACAGGCTCTGGTCGCGACGCACGGTGCTGCCGGCCACCAAGCCCAGCGGGAGCTCCCGGCCGCTGATCACCTGGACGACGAGCAGGTCCCCGTCCAGACGTCCCAGCCAGGCCATCTCCATGTGCAGCCGGCGGCGCAGCAGCTCCAGCAGCTCGACCAGTGCGGTACTCGGCGCACGCACCCTGGCGCGCGGTCCCAGACACGTGACCATTGATGCTCACCCCACAGCTGCGATACCCCGACCGCCGGAGGGCACACCAGGGCGGTCGCGCGCCGCCCTGGCCGCGACCGGGCGGTGACGGTGACCGGTGCGAACACCTTCCGCGGCGCCCGGCCGGGCCGGTTGCCCACGAATGTCCGGTCTGCCATCGTCACCACGGTCATCGTGACGCCGGTCGACGTGGACGCGGAGGTGAGCCGCATGAGCGGCCAGATACTGGTGATCGTCGGCGCGGGCGGTATGGGTGTGTCGGTGGCCCGCCGTCTCGGCGCCGGCCGGACGATCCTGGTGGCCGACATCGACGAGCGGACGCTCACCCGGGTCGAGAGGGAACTCGCCGGCGAGGGGCTCACCCATGCTCGCCGTCGACCTGCTCGGGCCGGGGCGATGTCGCGGTCAGACGGTGGCGACGATCAGATCTTCCACGCTGGACGGGCGTAGTGCGTCCGGACGGCCGGTGAAGTAGCGCTCGGCGAGGTCCGCGGCGGACACGTGCCGCGTGCTGGCGAAGCCGCACCCGCGGGCGAGATCCTGGAACTGCGTCGGCGTGAAGAA
Source organism: Candidatus Frankia nodulisporulans (assembly GCF_902806475.1). Lineage (GTDB taxonomy): Bacteria > Actinomycetota > Actinomycetes > Frankiales > Frankiaceae > Frankia > Frankia umida. The sequence continues at coordinate 2,259 of NZ_CADCWS010000153.1, read as the reverse complement.
GCTGAGAAAGGGTGTGCCGGCGGCCTGCGCCGAGGCCCGCGTCCGGGCGTGCCCGGGCCGCTCCCGCGCTTCGATGAGTTCCTCCGGCAGCATGAACGTGGCGACCAGCGTCGAACCAGCCGCGAGGACAGCACTGTGACGCAGCGTCGCCGCCGTCGCGCTTTTGGTCAGGTACTGGGAGACCCCGGTGGCGGCCACCACGGCGGGCCTGGTCGGATCAAAACCGGCGGACACCAACCGCGGCCACCAGTCACCGTCAGCCTCGAAATCCACCGGCACCAGCCGCAACCACGGCGGGACGCCGAACCCGCCCGCCACCAGCCGTTGACGTTTCCATTCCTGCGGGCCGGGCTGGTCGACCTCGAACACCCGCAGCCCGGCGGCGAGATCCACCCGGCGTTGGGCGAAGGTGTCCAGCCCCGCGCCGAGAATCACATACTGACCGACCCCGCGCGCGACCTGTTCGGCGAGCAGATCCTCCAGCAGTCGGGCGCGGGCGACCATGGACGCGCGGATGCGCCGGGTCGCCCCCGGGTCCATGTCCGGACGCCCCCGCCAACCGTCGCCGGGCTCGACCAGGGCCAACCCCACCTCGTCGGCCAGCACGTGCGGCGGCGGGTCGAGCTGGACATGCAGGGCCCGCCACAACGCGACCCGCACCGCGGTGCTTTCCGGAGCCAGTACCGGATTATCACCCACGTGATCCGCCCCTGTTCCCTTCAGAAGCCCCGCATCGCGTTTCCACGAATACCGGAAGAATGCCTGAGCCATCTTCTTCCGGAGCCTACCCGGGCCGACGACATGACCGCCCGAACGTGACAGCGAGCGGACCGAGGACAGTCGCAGCGTGTCGCCTTTTAGTGCCGAAAACAATGGTCGGGGCGCGTTTTCCCTCCACGGTCGGAGCACCCGACCGAATCCCCCCGCCCGAGTGGCCCCGACCACCCCGACCACCCGCCCGCGGACGCCCGGCGTCGTCTGGCCGGCCCGCACCCCCGCGGCCGCCGGAGTGCGGTGGCGTCCAATATCCGACGACGGCCCGCGCGGAGAGCTGATCATCGGTAGGCTTCGCGACGCCTCGGACAGGTGGCCAACGGCCACCGCCTCGTCCCGCCCCGGACCAGCCCTACCGTGGCGCCGCCGAGGTCACGTTCGCCGAGGACAGAAGGGTACAAGCGTGCGTAACGCGCGATGTCTGGCAGCGGTCACGGCCTCCTTGCTGGCCCTGGTGCTGCTGGTTGGCTGCGGGCCGAAGTCCTCGTCGTCGGTCACTGGGAGCTCCGCCACATCGACGTCCTCGGACGCCGAGTTCAGCGGCGCGTGCCCGACAAACGGAAACACCAAGGCGTTTGCCAAGACCCGTTTTGCACTGCATTCCGGCCTTGCGCTCGGAGCCTTCCACCGGTACATCTACAAGCCGCTGAAGAACGGCGGCTTCAAGTCCGGTGCCGACAAGCGCAAGCGCACCTTTGCCAAGGCCGCGATCGCCGGGGTCTTCGTCGTCCATGAGATCAAGGTCGCGAACGGTTTCGCGCTGGCGAATCCAAGCCTGTGTCGAGCGACCCAGTCAGTACGCAACACGTTTTCCACTCTCACCGGCCGCCTGCGCGGTGGAACCGCCACCGAGGCGGACGTCAACAGCGCCGAGCAGGCGTTCACCAGCCTGCAGCAGACCGCCACGCAGAACGGCTTCGGCTTCAACGAGCGCAACGTGACGGTACCCGGCGCCGGATGACCAGGAGGACGCCCCGCCAGCGAGGCCCCTGACCGGACTGGCCCCACGGCGGCTCCTGCGCCCGGCGCGCACGAAGCGTGCGCCGGGCGCAGGAGCCGACCGCACGGGCCCCCGACGAATCGCCGCTGGCACCCTGCCGCCAGCGGCCTGCGCGTCGGCGGGCTCGGTAAGCCGGCCTCAGTAGGCCAGGAAGAGAATCTGGTCGCGGGTGTACTCGTGACCGGGGTGGTTCTCCGCCAGGTGCGTCTGGGTCTTCTCGACGAGCTCGTCCTCGTCCGCACCTTCGATGAACTCGCCGCACGGGCAGTTCAGTCGCACCGCCACTGCTACTCCTTTCCCCGTGGGCCGCATCACCCCGGGCATGGTCGGCCGTGGACGGACCGTCAGCCGTCCCCGTCCGTCCAGTGTGGCACGGCACAACAAGGCGCCGCGCGTCATCGGCCACCAGCCCGATGTGGCTGGGCCGTCCCGGAGCGTGTGCCCGCGGCCACCGCACCACAGCCGGAAACGCTCATGGACAGTGC
>NZ_CADCWS010000152.1 GCF_902806475.1 Candidatus Frankia nodulisporulans | reverse complement strand
TGATGTGATTCCGGACAAGTAGCAAGGCCAGAGCGTCGCCAGGGGCTTTTCGACCAGACCGGTAGGGAAGGGCGACGGACCGCGGCGATCACCCGGGGCCGCGGCGTGGGCGCTCCGGCCGATCCGACCGAACACCCGCGGATCCAAGTTGGTGACTCATCGCTGCCAACCCACCCCGTTCGGCATCAGATGATCGCGTCGAGCGAGCCGGCGTACGCCCCGTTGACACCCTCTCGATCCGCACCGGACTCGGCCGCTGGAGTCACAAAAGAATGTCTTGCCAACCGCTTTAGGTTGCCCTAACTTAGCTGAGGTTAACCGCAGGATTTCGCAATCGACAGGCCACCGGGCAACCGCGGGCTACGACGGACGGAGGCCACGTGCTTCCCACATTTGTGATCGGGCTCCGCGAGGGCCTGGAAGCGGCGCTGATCGTCGGGATCGTCGCCGCCTTCCTCCGCCAGCGCGAGCGGCGGGACGCGCTGCGCCAGGTGTGGCTCGGCGTCGGTCTCGCCCTGGTGCTGTGCATCGGAGTGGGCGTCGGGCTGCACGTGCTGGACCGGGAACTGCACCAGCGCCAGCAGGAGGGCCTGGAGACGGTCATCGGGCTGATCGCGGTCGCGATGGTCACCTACATGATCGTCTGGATGCGCAGGCACTCCCGTGACCTGCGGGCCTCCCTCGAGTCGGCCACCGAGTCGGCGCTGGAGAAGGGCTCCACCCGGGCGCTGGTGCTGATGGCGTTCCTCGCCGTGCTGCGGGAGGGGTTCGAGACCGCGGTCTTCCTCATCGCCGCCTTCAACGCGAGCAACAACGCCACCACGGCGGGTGGTGGCGCGCTGCTCGGCGTGGTCATCGCCGCGCTCATCGGGTTCGGTATCTACCGCGGCGGGGTGCGGATCAACCTGGCCCGCTTCTTCCGGGTCACCGGCGTGGTCCTGGTCGTCATCGCCGCGGGGCTGCTGGCCACCGCCGCGCACACCGCGCACGAGGCGGGCTGGCTCGACATCGGCCAGTCCCGCACGGTCGACCTGAGCTGGCTGGTGCGCCCGGGCACGGTGCTGGCCAGTGTGCTCACCGGTGTCCTCGGGCTGCAGCCGCGGCCGGTGGTCGCCGAGGTCGTCGCATGGCTGGTGTACCTCGTCCCGTTGCTGCTGTACGTCACCTGGCCGGCCAGGCGTCGACCCAGCCCCCGTTCCCCGGTCACCGCGCCCTCGGACGGTCCCTCGTCCGAGCCGGTCGCCGGGCGTGAGGCGGAGACCATCAAGACGTCCGCCGTCAACACGACCAGTTCGGCGGAGACCTGAGAGCACCGCGTCAGCGGTGTACATCGCATCAATGGACAGACGAGATAGGGGCACCACGTGCGTCGCGCACCAGTCGCGTACAGCGCCATCGCCATCGTCCTCGCGACGAGCGCCGTCGCCTGCGGAGGAAGTGATTCCGGCGGCTCCGGCGGTTCGGGATCCGGCGAGAAGCAGACCGTCACCCTCACCCTGACCTCCAAGGGCTGTTCTCCGAGCGTGACGAGCATCCCGGCGGGCCCGACCACGTTCAACGTGGTGAACAAGGACGCGGGCGCGGTCACCGAGGCCGAGCTGATGAAGGGCGACACCATCCTCGGTGAGAAGGAGAACATCGCACCCGGGCTTTCCGGGTCGTTCTCCCTGAACGTGAAGCCGGGCAGCTACCAGCTGTACTGCCCCGGTGGTTCCGGCCCGGAGAAGGTCGACTTCACCGTGACCGCGGCGGCGAGCGCCGCGCCGGCGACGACGTTCAGCCCGCAGGTCACCGCGGCGCTGACCGCCGCCACCACCGGATACGCCACCTACGTTCGCCAGCAGGTCGCGGACCTGGTGAAGAACACCGCCGCGTTCGTCACCGCGGTGAAGGCCGGCGACCTCGACCAGTCCGCGAAGCTGTACGCGGCGCCCCGGCTCAACTACGAGCGGATCGAACCGGTCGCGGAGTCCTTCGGTGACCTCGACCCGGCGATCGACGCCCGCGCCGACGACGCGCCCGACCCGGCGACCTGGACCGGTTTCCACCGCCTGGAGAAGGCGATCTTCGCCGACAGGTCGATCGCGGGCCTGGGCACCGTCGCCGACCAGCTCAACACCGACGTCGGCAAGCTGAACTCGCTGGTGGCGACGGTCTCCTTCCAGCCCGCGCAGATCGCCAACGGCGCGACCGAACTGCTCAACGAGGTCGGCCAGTCGAAGATCACCGGCGAGGAGGAGCGGTACAGCAAGCTCGACCTGCTCGACATGCAGGGCAACGTCGAGGGCGCCGACAAGGCGTTCAGCCTGCTGGAGCCGGCGCTCAAGACGCTCGACCCCAAGCTCGCGACCACCGTGCGGACCCGGTTCACCGCGATGTACAAGGCCCTCGAGCCCTACAAGAAGGGCGACGGCTACGTCTCCTACGACACGGTGACCGAACCGCAGCGGCGCACCCTGTCCCAGGCGGTCGACGCCCTCGCCGAGCCGCTGTCCCAGGTGGCCGGCATCGTCGTCAGCTAGCCCGGCCGCCGGGCTGACCCGGCAGTCGAGGCGTTTCACGGCAACAGGTCTGGGGGCCGGACGGTGACACGTACGGCCCCCACCGGCATGAGATGGCCGGGCATACTGGATCGGTCGCCGGCGGTCGATCACCCTGGCAACGCCCGGACCCCGCACGAAGAGGAGCACGTCATGGTCGAGCGGTTCACCGTGTCCCGACGGCGGGCGCTGTTCGGCGCGGCCGGACTGGCCGGAGCGGGGGTCGCGGGCGCCGCGGCGGTGGCGGGCGCCGCGGCGGTGGCGGGCTGTTCCGACGACGGTTCGTCGGCGGACACCACGTCCTCCCCACCTGGACTGGTGCCCTTCCACGGCGCGCGCCAGGCCGGGATCATCACCGACGCGCAGGACCGACTCGCCTTCGCCGCCTTCGACGTCTCCCCCGGCGTGGATCGCGCCGCGCTGCGCGACCTGCTGGTCGGCTGGACCGCGGCCGCGGCCCGGATGGCCGCCGGCCAGGCCGTCGCCGACGACGAGGCCGCCCCGCAGTCGCCGCCCCGGGACACCGGGGAGGCGATCGGTCTCACCGCGGGCAACCTGACGATCACCTTCGGGGTCGGGCCGAGTCTGTTCGACGACCGGTTCGGCCTGGCCGCCCGGCGCCCGGCTGCCCTCACCGAGATCCCGGCGATGCCCCGTGACAACCTCGACCCGCAGCGCAGCCACGGCGACCTGTGCATCCAGGCCTGCGCGGACGATCCGCAGGTCGCCTTCCACGCCGTGCGCAACCTGCGCCGCCTCGCCCAGGGCACCGCCGTGCTGCGCTGGTTCCAGCTCGGCTTCGGCCGCACCAGCACCACCAGCGACAGTCAGGCCACCCCACGCAACCTGATGGGCTTCAAGGACGGCACCAACAACATCAAGCGGGAGGACACCGCCAGCCTGGACCGGTTCGTCTGGGTCGGCGAGGACGGCGACCAGTCCTGGATGCGCGGCGGCACCTACGCCGTCACCCGCCGCATCCGGATGCTGCTGGAGGCGTGGGACCGCGACTACCTGCTCGACCAGGAGAACGTCTTCGGTCGGACGAAGGTCTCCGGTGCGCCGCTGGGCGCCGCCGAGGAGTTCGACACCGTGCCGCTGACCGCCCGTGGCAGGGACGGCGAGCTCGTCATCGGCGAGGACGCCCACATCCGCCTGGCCGCGCCGGCCACCAACAACGGCGTGACGCTGCTGCGCCGCGGCTACTCCTACACCGACGGTGTCAGCCAGGAGACCGGCCAGCTCGACGCGGGCCTGTTCTTCATCGCCTTCCAGCGCGACCCGCGCACCGGGTTCATCCCCGTGCAGCGTCGCCTCGCCCTGTCGGACGCGCTCAACGAGTACATCCAGCACACCTCGAGCGCGGTGTTCGCGATCCCACCCGGCGTCCGCGACGACAGGGACTTCTGGGCCAGCGGCCTGTTCGCGACCTGACGGCCAGCCCGTCCAGCCGGGCGGGGCTGTCAGTCGAGCAGGGCCGGGGCGGCCGGGTCGTCCAGGAAGGCGAACATCAGGCGGAGCTGCTCGGTGGTGATGCGGTTGGTCGACAGCGGCGGCAGCGCGTCGCGGGTGAACCAGCCGACATCGGAGGTCTCCAGCCCACCCGCCGCTGTTCCGCCGACCACCCGACACCGAATGAAGATCTTGTAGGTGTCGTTGGGATAGGGCGGATGCGCGTGGCGACGCTTGTCGAGCACACCGAGCAGCCGCACCGGCTCGGCGACGAGCCCCGCCTCCTCCCGAATCTCCTTGACGACGACCTCGGACGGGGTCAGTCCGACATCCGCCCAGCCGCCGGGCAGTGACCAGCCACCGTCGGACCTCTCCCGCACCAGCAGAATCCGGTCGGCGTCGAAGAGCACCCCACGCACGTCCACCTTGGGGGTTCGGTAGCCGATCTCACCGGCGAAGATGCCTTCGGCCACCGGCACGCTGACCGCCGCGCACCGCGCCGCGATCTGCCCGGCGAGCACGTGGAGCTGCTCGAAACGCTCCAGGTCGTACGGGTTCTCGCAGTACGTCAGACCCGACTGCGCGATGGAGTACAGCTCCCGCACCCAGCCCAGCCAGTCCGGGTTGCGCGCGCCGATCGCCGCCCACGCCGGTTCGGCACCCCCCGCCCGCTCCGTGCCCGGCGGCGGGTTGGCACTCGGCGAAGTTTCGGCGTCCGGTGGCGGTTCGGCGAATTCGGTGGCGGGCCCGGGGAACGAATCGGAACGCTCGGTCACCCCGTGATCCTCCCCCATCAGCCGGCCCGCGACCGGCACACCACCCGCACCCGGATGTGGCCACCGTGACCGGTGTCCAGGCGTGGTGGTCGCGGGGATGGGTCGCGCCCACCCCGCTTCGGCGTCGCCGGGCTAGTCGCCGGTCTCGCCGGTCGTGCCCTGGGCTCCCGCGGTGAGGGCGGCCAGGAGGTCGGCGATGTGGGTCTCGACGGCGGCGCGCTCGACGCCGGCCGCGCTGAGGATGCCGGTGCCGTCCTCGACGGCGAGCAGCGCGAGCAGGAGATGCTCCGTACCGACGTAGCCGTGGCCCAGCCGCAGGGCCTCCCGGATGGCGAGCTCCAGCGCCTTCTTCGCCGCGGCGTCGAACGGGATGAGCGCGGGGACGGTCGCGGACCTGGGCGGCAGGGCCGCGGCCGCCGCTGCCAGCAGCGCGTCGGGCTCGACGCCCACCTCTCGCAGGACCCGCACGGCGATGGACTCGGACTGGTCGAGCAGCCCCAGCACAAGGTGCGCCAGGACGATGTGATCGTTGCCGGCGGCATGCGCGGCGTTCTGGGAGGCGACCACGACGCTGCGGGCCCGCGGGGTGAAGCGGTCGAACCCGGTGGCGCCGTGCAGGTCAGCCGGGTCGTTGGCGGCCTTGGCGACGAACCGCTTCTGCGCGGCCTGCTTGGTGACGCCGAGGCTGCGGCCGATCTCGGTCCAGGACGCGCCGGAGCGGCGGGCCTGGTCGACGAAGTGGCCGATCAGATGGTCGGCGACCTCGTCGAGATGGTCGGCGAGCAGGACGGCGTTGGAGAGCTGGTCCAGCGCGTCGGTGTGCGCGGAACGGATCGCGTGGATCAGATCGTCGAGGCGGACGGTGGGGGCGACCTTCACGGCTTCACTCATGCGTCAACCTTAGGTTGACGACATCTCAGCGTCAACCTTCAGTTGACGATTTGCGTGCTCGGCGGCACGGGGAACGTCACCGGATGGTGCAATGGGCCGGTGACGGCCGGAGCAGATCATGACAGCGGTGTGGTGTCGGACGGGCGACTCGAAGAGCTGGTGCACGAGGTGCTCGAGGCGCCCGCGCCGTGGGCGATCGTCCAGGCCGGCGAACCGGTGCTGCGCCGGCCGGCCGCGCGCTACGACGGGCAGCTTCCCGACGAGCTGCTGCACCGACTGCTCGACGCGATGCGCGCCTACCTCCCCGAACGGGGGGTGGGGCTGGCCGCGCCGCAGATCGGCATCCCGCTCGCCCTGGCCGTGATCTCCGATCCCGCCACCGTGCCGACCGAGTTCGCCGAGGCGCGGGAGCGCTCGCCGCTGACCGCCTTCGACCTGATCAACCCGGTGCTCACCCCGATCGGGACGTCCCGGCGCACCTTCTACGAGGGTTGCCTGAGCGTCGTCGGCTACACGGCGGTCGTCACCCGCCATCACCAGGTCCACCTCGACGCGTTCGACCGGCACGGCGACGCCTACCAGCGGGAACTCACCGGCTGGCCAGCCCGGATCGCCCAGCACGAGACCGACCACCTGCATGGCGTGCTCTACCTGGACCGGGCCGAGCCGCGCTCGCTGTCCTCGATGGTCAACCACGAACGGCTCTGGACCCAGCCGACCCCCCTCGCCGCGGCCCAGGCCCTGGGATTCCCCGCGCCGGCGGACCCGTCCGTAGCCGGCGGCCACGAGTCGCAGTCAGGTGCCGGACAGACCGGTTGAGCCATCCGTAAGGCGGACGAAAGGCCCTCCCGCCATCATGGAAGTCGTCGACATCGGAGTAGTCGGCCAGACGACCGGCAGCGCGGGACGCGCCCCACACCGCGCCTTCGCGACAGTCCAGCCCGGCCCAGCCTGTGCGGGTGGGCGCCGGGCGGTGAGGGGCATCATGGCGGAGACCGCGAGCAGCGCACCGGTCCGGGTGAACGTGCCGGAACAGGACGTCCGCAGTCCGCGGCGCAGACTGTCGCACCTGTTCGATCCGGGCACCCTCGAACTGGACGAGATCGTCGCCGGCAGCCGGGTGGTGACCGGCCGGGGGCGGATCGACGGCGCGGTGGCCGTCGCCTTCTGCACCGACGGGACCCGGATGGGTGGGGCGCTCGGCGCGACCGGCGCGGCGGAGATCGTCGCCGCCATCGAGACGGCGGTCCGGCTGGGGCGGCCCGTCATCGGGCTGTGGCACTCCGGCGGGGCGAACCTCAGCGAGGGAGTGGCCTCGCTCGACGGTATCGGCCGCATCTTCGCGGCGATGATCCACGCCTCCGGTCGTATCCCGCAGATCTCGGTGGTGCTGGGGCCGGCGGCGGGCGGGGCGGCCTACGGACCGGCGCTGACCGACGTCGTCATCATGGCGCCCGAGGGGCGGGTCTTCGTGACCGGACCAGACGTCGTGCGCAGCGTCACCGGTGAACAGATCGACCAGGAGGGTCTGGGTGGCGCCGAGGCGCACGGGCGGCGCTCCGGGGTCGTGCACGTGCTGGCCACCTCCGAGAGCGACGCCCTGGCCCGCGCCCGGCGGATCACCGGGCTGCTCACCGGCGCGCCCGGGTTCGACGCCCAGGACGCCCGCCTGAAGCGGCTCGATCCCGACTTCGACCCCGGCTCCGACCTCGACGATGGCCTCGGCTTCGAGCGGGGCTTCGAGGCCGTCGACGTCGACGCGTTCGAGCAGGCCGAACAGGGCCGTCCGGACCCGCGCGGCCTGCTTCCCGAGCGACCCCGGCGGGCCTACGACGTCCACCCGCTGGTGCTGCGCGTTCTGGACGAGGGGCCGCATCCGTTCGAGGAGCTGCAGGCCCGCTGGGCGGCGAACGCCGTCGTCGGCCTCGGCCGGCTCTACGGCCAGCCGGTCGGCGTGATCGCGAACAACCCGATCCGCAAGGGCGGCTGCCTGGACTCGCTGAGCGCCGAGAAGATCTCCCGGTTCGTGCGGATGTGCGACTCGTTCGGCATCCCGCTGGTGGTCCTCGTGGACGTCCCCGGCTATCTGCCCGGCGTCACCCAGGAATGGGACGGGGTGGTGCGCCGCGGGGCGAAGCTGCTCTACGCCTTCGCGGAGGCCACCGTGCCCCGGGTGACCCTGGTGACCCGCAAGTCGTTCGGCGGCGCGTACATCGCGATGAACTCCCGGGCGCTGGGCGCCAGCGCCGTGCTGGCCTGGCCGGAGGCGGAGGTGGCCGTGATGGGCGCCGAGGCCGCGGTCAACATCCTGCACCGGCGGACCCTCGCCGCCGCCACCGAGGACGAGCTGACGCACCTGCGCGGCCAGCTCGTCGAGGAGCACACCCGCGAGGCGGGCGGCGTCGAGCGGGGCGTCTCGATCGGTGTCATCGACGCCGTCATCGAACCGCGCGACACCCGCCGCCGCATCGCCGCGGCCCTCGCCGCCGCCCCCGCCCGCCGCGGCCGGCACGGAAACATCCCGCTGTAGGACCCGCGGGGCGCATCCGCACGGCGCCGTAAATGTTCGCGCTAGGCACTGCGCCATTCCTGAGGAGCACCCGCCGAGCCCCGGGCCACACCGTCCAGCCCCGTTCGCCGGGCCGAGGCTTGGTCGATGCCATGCCGAGGGTTCATCGGCTCCACACCCTGGAAATCACCGACTATCCCTCGGCATGAGGTTCTCGTCGCCAGATCTCCGGCGTTCTGGATGCGGCAAGCGGGGTCCTTGACCCCGGAACCCAGCCACGGACAATCCCAGCCGACGACCGTCAGTAATGCCCAACCACATTCGGCCACATTCGGTCATGTTCGGCCACCATCAGTCGCGACTGGATGATGGCTGGGGTGTGGGACGGCATCCGGCGACGATTCCCCCAGAAGTCTCCGCGCAGGCGAGACAACCCTGGTGGGAGAGGGAACCTACTCGGATCCCTTCCGGCTCGGCACCGTACGCGGAAGCTTCACCGCCACGGGCACGCGACCATGGGGGCAGCGGCGATCCTCGGCGTCCAGGGAAAACGAAAAGCGGGATTACCTGGTTATCCGCGGTGACCGCCGCGCGCCTGGGTCAGAGACGGGGGTCGACGGGTTCGGATTCGAGGGCGAGGACCGCGAAAACGCATTCGTGGACCCGCCACAACGGCTCCCCGGCCACCGCCCGTTCCAGCGCTTCCAGTCCAAGTGCGTACTCCCGCAGTGCCAGCGAGCGCTTGCGGCCCAGGCCGCGTGAGCGCAGCCGGTCGAGGTGCTCCGGCTCGGTGTAGTCGGGACCGTAGATGATCCGCAGGTACTCGCGGCCACGGACCTTCACACCAGGCTGGACGAGGCCACGCTCGCCGCGCACCAGAGCATCGGCGGGCTTGACGACCATCCCTTCGCCACCGGCTCCGGTCAGCTCCTCCCACCAGCGAACGCCCGCTGCCACCGAGTCGGTGTCATCCGCCTGGACGGTGATGTGCCGGGTCGTGGTGATGAGGGTCGGATCCGCGGCGGCGAGCCGTCCGGCGACGTCAAGATGCCAGGAGTGCGGGCGCTGCGCACAGGTCGCTCCCGTCGTCGCCCCCGCGGCCCCCGATGGTGCCCCCCGCTGGTGCCGCCTTCGCGGCGGAGACCAGCAGCATGAACGGGGCTATCCGGATGCCGGTCAGGCCATCGACCGGCCAGCAGTAGCGGCGGTAGGCGTCGGTGAACGCCTCGACGTTGGCGAGTCGGGTGCTGGTCCGGCCAAGCAGCTCGGCGACGTCGATGCCACGGCCGGCGGCGGACGTCAACGCCTCGAGGGCGACGGGCAGGGCGCCACGGGCGGCGGCTCCCGCGGCGGCGTACTGACGGGCGACGAGGTCACTGGCCTTCGCGCTCCACGGCATGATCTCCGCGTCGAACACCAGCCAGTCGGCGGCGAGCTCGTCCCACAGGCCGGCGCGTTCACTCGCGGTCCGCAGCCGGGCCAGCAGCTGCTCGGTGAGCTCCGGTGCGAAGAACGGCCGTCCGGTGCGGGTGTACACCGCGCCGGTGACCGCACCGGACGGGCCGTCGGTCGCGCCGAAGCGGGTGGCGGCGACGCCCGCGTCCCGGCAGAGGACGACGACGGCCCGCAAGCCCATGTGCTTCTCCTGGCAGATGAGCCGGTCGACCCCGTCGGCGCGGTAGGCCGCGAACGCCTCGGCGGGATGTTCGAGCAGGCCGGGCTGGGCCGACGTCGGCGGTGGGCTCATCGTCGGCGGCAGGTAGACCAACCACCGCGGGTCGAGCGCGAAGCGGCTCATCACCTCCAGTGCCGCCAGCGCGTTCTCCTCGTCGATCCGGACGCGTCCACCGTGGCGGGTCTCCAGGAACCGCCGTCCGAGCACATCGGTGACGTCCAGCAGGTCCACCACCCCGGCCGGACCCCTATCACGCGGGGTGACCGGCGGGCTCACCTCGATCGCCGGCCCGGACAGACCCGCGTCCGGCACGATGGCGGACGACGTCGGCGCGGTCGTGGACGCGGACGGCCCGGTC
>NZ_CADCWS010000151.1 GCF_902806475.1 Candidatus Frankia nodulisporulans | reverse complement strand
TATTTACCCATTTACATGGCTTATGTACGGATTTAAGGCGCCGGGGGCCACGCGATCACGTCATGTGACCGCGTGGCCCCCGGAATCGTGTGCCGCGTGCGCTGGCACACCCGACCGAGCCGGCAGCCGCGTTCAGGTAGGGCGACGGTCCCGGCCCGGGCTCAGTGCCAGTGCCCAGGGCCGGCCGCCGCCGTAGTGCCACACACAGGCCACCACCCACGGAATGCCGCCCGGCAGGTACCCGCTCAGGAGGGGATCGGGGTGTAGCCGACGACCCGGTAGGAGGCCGGGTTGCCCTTGCCGTCGAGCTGGGCGGTCAGACTGCCGCGGACGCAGAGCGCGGGCGTGGCCGGGTATGCCTTGCCGTTGCAGCGCAGTTTCAGACCACCGGCACCGGGAATCTCCTTCTCCGGCATCGACTTGAACGCCGAGATCACCGTGGCCGGTGTGATGTCACCCTTGATGTCGGCCAGCGCGACCTGGAAGGCGCTCAGTTCCGAGAACATGTTCAGTCCGGATGACTCGTCGGTGTTGATGTTCTTGCCGTAGGCATCCACGACGGCCTCGTAAAGCCGCGTCGACGGGTTGTCGTTGTTCGTCGGCGCGGCCGCCCCGACGGTGATCCGCTCCAGCACATCGGAGGGAACCGCCTTGCGGGTCGCGTCCGAGATGCACTGCGGGATCGCGAAGAACGGGCCCGTGAAACCGGACGTGCGCAGTGCGTTGAACGCACTGATGCAGAACGAGTCGTTTCCGACGACCTCCACCACACCCGGCGCGGAACCCGACAGGCTCTGCAGCTGCGGGGTCATGTCCGCGGTGCCCAGAGGAATCGGAATGAGCTTGAGCTTGATGCCGGCCTTCTTCAACACCTCGGCGTTCGCGCCCTCGAACTGGGCCAGCGCCGGCGGAACGTCGATGACGACAGCGGTCAGGTTCTTGGTTTTCGCCTTCGCGGCCAAGGGCAGGATGGAGTCCGCGACCAGGGCGTTCGGGTCACCCATCGTGAAGGTCGACTGGGCGTCCTTCAGCTGCTCCGGGTCGTTCGTCGAGTAGAACAGCACCGGGATCTTCGCCGCGTGCAGCGGCGTCCACACCGCCTGGGCCACCGCGGAGGCACCCACGACCACGGCCACGACCTTCTGCTCGATCGCCTGGTTCGCGCAGTCGGTGCCCTTGCTGGCCTCGTTCGCGGTCGAGCACGTGACCAGCTCGATCGGCCGGCCACCAATGCCGGACTTGTGCGCGTTGAAGTACTTGACCGTCGCTTCCGCGACCCGCAGCTCGACCGATGTGTCGCTGGACGCGGCCTTGCCGTCCGAGATCAGGCCGATCTTCACCGGCGCGCCCGAAGCCGCCGCCGCCGGACCGAGCAGGGCCGCGCTGGACGCGGCATCGGCCGTACTCGCGCCGCTGCTCCCGCCATCGCTACCGCTGCTGCCGCAGCCGGCCGCGACGGCCAGCAGCACGCCCGCGGACACCGCCGCCACGGCCGCGCCGGCACGAGGACCCGACCGAGTGGGCCGAGCCTGCCCCGAAGCGCCGCGACGACCGAGCGTGCTTAGCCGATTCCAAGCTGTCCGCATATGATTCCTAATCTCCGAGTCCGTCGTTCCGTGCCGCCGGCAACCAGCCACGGGAGTCGGGCCAAGCCCCGCACGACTGCCCACCTATGACAGTCCGCACACGGAAGAACGCGCATGGCGACCCACGCACCCTCAGGCCATGCGTGTCCCGGCCGACCCGGCTCCCACCTTGCTCAGGCAGTGGAATGCTGGCACGCCACAAAGCAGCAAGCAACTTCTAGCAACCTGATATATCCCGTTTCCCAACCGGGATTGATGTGATCTTCCGGGCGACTCGGGCAACCGCGGCGGTGCCGTTCGGGGCGACCAGGTCCGCCGGGTACGCGAGGGCCGTGGCCGACTCGCCACCTCCGCCGGAGCCGACCTTGGTTCGGACTGACAGCCGGGCGTCATTCGATCGCCGGTACTGTCAACGGATGTCCTGGGCAGAACGCGCTGCGGATCGGTCTCCGAGGGTGCAGCGGTCACGGTCACGGAGCTTGGAGCAGATCAAGACGATCGTCGCCGCCGCGCGCACCCTGGCCGAGCGTGGCGACGGCGCCTTCACGATGCAGGAGCTCGTGAAGGAGTCCGGCATCGGGATGCAGACCTTCTACCGCTATTTCGAGGGCAAGGACCATGTCCTGCTCGCCGTCTACGAGCAACTGGTGATCGAGCAGGTGAGCTGGCACGAGCGTGCCACCGCCGAGATCAGCGACCCGGTCGAACGGCTGCACCACCACATCGTCGCCACACTGGCCCTGCTCGACTCACCCCGCGCGGCGACGGCCGGTGGGCGGTTCCTCAGCGGCGAACGCTGGCGGCTCCACCAGCACTATCCCACCGAGTCGGTGCAGGCCCGGTGGGCGTTCGCCGACCTGGTCTCCCGCGAGATCACGGCCGCGGAGGCCAGGAACCAGCTTCCGGCCGGCAGCGCGCAGCGCAACGTCGATCTCATCACCAGGCTGGTCGAGTCGGTCTACCACCACTGCTCCTACGCCCCCCGGGCCGAATCCGGCCGGCAGATCGGTGAGCAGGTCTGGGCCTTCTGCCTGAGCGCCCTGCAGGGCGGCGCCCCCGCGCGGCCCGCCGACGCCCAGGGCGGCGAAACCCCCGCGGGTGACCCGCGTGGTGGCGAGTAGCCGGCTCCCTCGGCTGGCCGGCTGGCCGGCTGGCCGTGGCGCCGACGGCTGGCCGCTCACCTGCCTGGCGCACCACCGGGTTGGACGGCGCACGCGGCCGTCGCGCCGGGTAGCCGATGGCGATTGTCCGCCACCACCGGGTACACCCCGGCAGCCACCCAGGAGACCGGCGGGACCGCGAGAACACGTCCGGCGATCCGCCACGCCGCTCCCCGCGCCCCCACCCGGCCGGACCGACCGAGCACGAGGGCGATGGCCGCCGCACCGGATGCTCGCTGCCCGTGTGCTCCTATCCACCAGACGGCGCGGCCGGCCTGCCCGGCGCTGACACCCAACGTCGCCAGTGGCATGCGCTGCCAGGGCTCGATGTCGACGGTGGGTCGCACCGCCGACCGGATGAACTGGGCCGAGCGGGTGCAGAACCCACAGTCCCCGTCGTAGAGGAACAATGGCCGTTGCCGGCCAGCCGGCCAGCCCTCGCCGTCCGATCGGGTCGTCATCGCCACGCTCCCCTGGCCACCACCTCATCACCGTAGCTTCGGCCAGGACCACTTTCGAGCAAAATCGCACGCTGGAGAGGACGGCGGGTGCCCGGACAGTCGCTGGGACGGCGGTTTCGGTGGTTGTGGGCGTCCTACGCGGTCAGTGCCTACGGGACGGCCCTGGGTTTCGGTGCCTTCGCGCTGATCGCCGTGGTGGTGCTGCACGCGGGCGCGGCGCAGGTATCGGCGTTGGCCGCGGTCGGGCCGGCGGTGGGAGCACTGCTCGCGGTGCCGCTCGGCCCGTGGGTGGAGGCCCGTCGCAGCGCGGCGGTGATGATCGGGATGGACCTGGTCCGGTTCGCGGCGATGATCTCGGTTCCGCTGGCCTACGCGCTCGGCTGGCTCGGCTTCGCGCAACTGCTGATCGTCTCGATCGTGGCCGCCGCGGCGAAGATCGCGTTCAACGCGGCCAGCGGTGCCCGCCTCAAGGAGCTGGTTCGGTCCGCCGACCTGGTAGTGGCGAACGCGCGGTTCGAATCGACGAACTGGAGCTCGCTCGCGCTCGGGCCGCCGCTTGGCGGGGCGGCGATCGGCCTGTTCGGTCCGGTCACCACCGTGCTGGCCGACGCCGTCAGCTACCTGCTCTCCGCCGGCGGCGTCGCCGCGAGCCGCGACCGGGCGGCCGAACGCGACCCGTCCGCGGCCCGGGACCGCACCGACCACGTGACCGGGAACAGCCCGCGGGCCGGCAGCACTGCCGGCCCGGATCACCATGACATGCCCGCGACCGGCCGCCGCCCCCTGCGGGCGGACCCGCCGGGCGGGGTGTTCGAGGGCTGGCGGCACCTGTGGGCGCACCCCGAACTGCGGGCGCTGTTCGTCAACCAGATGCTGGTCAACGGGCTGATCATGGCGACCGAGCCGCTGCTGGCGGTGCTGCTGCTCGGTGAGTTCGGCATGCCCGCGTGGCAGTACGGGCTCGCGTTCGCCGCACCCTGCCTCGGCGGGCTGATCGGCTCGCGGCTGGCCCGGCGGGTCGTGGCCCGCCGCGGTCAGCGCTGGGTGTTCCGGGTCATCGGTACGACCCGCGCACTCTGGCTGATCGGGCTGGCCTTCGTCCAACCCGGCATCGGCGGGCTGATCACCGTGATGGTCGTCGAACTCGCGATCATCATCAGCATGAGTCTGTACTCCCCGGTACTCGCCGCCTACCGGCTCGAGCGGACACCACGCGACCGGGTCGCCCGCACGCTGACCGCCTGGTCGATCAGCACCAGCGCCGCCATCGCCACACTCACTGCCCTGGGCGGGCTGCTCGCCGACGCGACCAGCCCGCGCACCGCGATCGCCGTGGCCGGACTGCTCATCCTCGCCACTCCCCTGCTGCTTGTCTGCGGGACGTCGACCACCTAACATTTCGCGCCGTGGTAGATCCGGTATTTTCTTTCGCCGCCACCGACAGTTCGATGCCGCCCCGCGGCGCTTTTCTTCCCTCGTCCCATGAGTGTGCGGGGAAAGCGGTGGAGCTGACGGCGCGCAGCACCGGGGACAGCCCGTCGGCGGCGACCCACGGCGGCGGACGGCCAGGGTGGCGCCAACTGGAGCACTATCCGAACGCCCGGTATCGCCGTCGCTGCCTGACTATCGCGGTCATTAGTACCATCTATCTTTACTATGCGCTCTACACCCAGGGCACGGTCGCGACCCAGATCATCCGGAACTACGACTTCTCGTTCACGACCTTCGTGGTGATGGCCATCGTCGCGAATGTCGCCGGCGCGTTCGCCGCCCTGTTCGCCGGGCTCGTCGACCGGTTCGGCCGGGCGAACCTGGTCGTCGGTGGGCTGCTGACCGTCGCCCTGCTGGTGTTGTTCGGGCTGCCGAACGCCCCGAGCCGGCTCTGGTTCGCCGTGCTCGCGTCCGCGCTCGCCTTCGTCGAGGGCATGGCGCTGGTCGCCACGCCGGCCCTGGTCCGTGACTTCTCCCCGCAGCTCGGCCGGGGGCTCGCCATGGGCTTCTGGACGTTGGGGCCGGTGCTGGGCAGCCTGACCTGCACCGTGATCGCCAGTAACACCCTCGATCAGCACCCGAACTGGCGCTTCCAGTTCCACGTCTGCGGGGCTGTCGGGCTGGTCGTCCTCGGCGCCGCCGCGTGCGGTCTGCGCGAGCTCACGCCAGGCCTTCGCGATCAGCTGATGGTGAGCCCGCGGGACCAGAGCCTCGTCGAGGCCCGGGCGAGCGGGCTCGATCCGGCCGTGACCACCCAGGGGTCGTGGCGGCGAGTGGCCCGTCCGCACGTGCTCGCGTCGGCGCTCGCGATCGCGGTCTTCCTTCTGCTCTATTACACCCTGGTCGGCTTCGTCGTCGTGTACTTCACGACGACCTACGGCTATTCGGAATCGCGGGCCAACGCCCTGGCGAACTGGTTCTGGATCTCGAACGCGATCGCCCTGGTGGTGGGTGGTCTGTTGACGGACCGGCTACGGGTCCGCAAACCGTTCATGGTCGTCGGCACGGCGTTGAGCGTGGCGGGAAACATCCTGTTCGCGCTTTCGGCGACACGCGCCGACGCCAGCTATCACACGATAGCGGGCTACTTCGTCATCATGTCCGTCGGCGGCGGCCTGACCTATGTCGCCTGGATGGCGGCGTTCACCGAGACGGTCGAGAGAATCAGCCCGGCCGCCACCGCGCGGGGGCTCGCGCTCTGGGGATGGATACTGCGCCTGGTCGTGGCGCTGGGCCTGGTCGGCCTCCTCGCGACGCTGCCCTCGACGTCCACACTGGTCGACCATGGGCAGCGGGTGCGGGCGATCGCCGCCGCCCATCCCCGCCAGGTCGCCGTTCTCTCGGCGCTCGACGCACGGACGTCGGCCGTCCTCGCCCGCGACCCGAACGACATCGGCGCGCTGGCGAACGCGCTGCGTGAGGTGGCCACCCAGCAGGGGGCGAGCCCCGCGCGAGCCGCGGCCGCCGCCACGGCGGTCCGGACACGTGCTCGGCAGGTCACTGCGGGCCGGGCGATCAGGCCCGCCACCCTGCGCACACTCGAGACCGACCCGGCCGATCTGGCCGCGGTGGGCGCCGCCCTCGGCGACCTCGTCCGGGTGCTCCACGTGGATCAGGCCGCCGCGTTCAGCCTGCTCACCAGCCTGAACGACCCGGCGGTGCGCGCCGACCTGGTTCTCGTCCAGCGCTACGGGGACATCCTGGCCGCCGCGCGGGCCGCGATCGCCCCGGCGGACCTCGCCTACCTGAGCGCGCACGGCACCAGCGTCGCCAGGGCCCAGCGGGACGGTCCGCGCCAGTGGCAGCGCTGGTGGTGGATCTGCATCGGCGGCCAGCTGCTGTTCCTGCCGTCCGTCGCCCTGTTGAGTGGCCGGTGGAGCCCCCGCCGGGCCCGCGCGGACGAGCGTGCGCACGCCGAACGGGTCGCCCGGGAGCTCGCCGCCCTGCGCACCGCGAGCGACCCGACTCCCGTTCCAGCCCCGCTCCAGGCCAGGTTCGGCTGGACTCAGCCCGGGATCTCGAGGACGGCCTTACCGGCGACCCGGCGGGACAGCAACGCCTCGACGGCCTCCGGCGCCCGCTGCCAGGAACCGCGCCAGCCGATCTGCGGGTCCAGCTCACCACGTTCGAGCAGCCGGACGAGATAGGCGAGATCGTCGCCGACGCCACCCCCCATGATGAACGGTTCGATGCGCTTACCGGCGGAGCCAAGGCGTTCCTGCTCGAAGTCGATGGTGGTCGACTCCCCGGACGCCTTGCCGATGGCTATCGCTATCCCGGCCGGTTCGAGGCGGGCGAACGCGTCCGCGAGCTGCTGCCCGCCGACGTTGTCCAGCACGCCGTACACGGTGCCAGCCAGACTCGTCGGGCCCACGATGATCTCGGTGGCACCGAGATCCGTCAGGCCCTCGCCGCGGGCGGGGCTGCCGACCGAGGCGACGACGTCCGCGCCGGCCCGGGCGGCCAACTGCACGGCGAAACGCCCCACCCCACCGGAGGCACCGAGGATCAGCACCCGCCGGCCAAGCACCGCGCCGAGGCGACGGACCGCCCGCAGCGCGCTCACCCCGGCGACGGGAGTCGCGGCGGCCACCGCGAGGTCAAGCCCGGCCGGCAGCACGGCCAGTTCCGTGGTCGCCACGGCCCGCAGACTCGCCCAGGCCCCACGCCAGCCGAAGGTCGCCACCGGCGTGCCGACCGGCGGGCCGGAACCGTCCGCGGCCGCGGCGACGACGATCCCGGCCGCATCCCACCCGTGCACCTCGCCGGGCTTCGCGTGCAGCCCACGATAGGCGACCTCGCCGTAGTTCAACGAGGCCGCCCGCACCTTGACCAGCGCCTCGTCAGGGCCGGGGACGGGGTCCGCCGTCTCCGCCAGGCGCAGGCCAGCCGGCTGGTGCGGATCGTAGACAAGTGCCTGCACGGATTCTCCTCGGGTCGGAGCGCCCCATCGGGACGCCCCATCGGGACGACCAAGGAGCGTTCTACCACCGCGATCTCACCGCTACCCCAGGATGCGCTAACGCGGTGCGGCGGCCGGTTCCTGGGCGAGGTGGAACACGGCGGCGTCACGGATGGCATCCGGGGTCGGGGACGGATGCCAGCCGAGCTCACGGGTCGCCTTCGCATGATCCAACGGTGGCATGAAGTACATCAGACGGGTGGTGACGCTGTTCATCGGAAGATCCTTGCGCAGCACCCGGGCGGCGACGTCCGAGACACGGCCGATCACCTTGAGCATCGGGAGCGGCACGCCGAACCGCGGTGGTTTCGCGCCGCCGGCCGTGGCCGCGGTGACCAGCACATCCCGCCAGGACATGTACCGTTCACTGATGATGTAGCGCTCGCCGACGCGACCCTTCTCCGCGGCGAGCAGAAAGGCCCGGGCCGCGTCTCGGATGTCGACGACCTCCATCGACGCGTCCCCGAAATGGATCGGCGTGCGCCCGCGCGCCGCATCGGCCACCATCTGGCCGTGCGCAGTGCCATAGTCCTGCGGTCCGTAGGTTGTCGACACACACATGACGAGGGCCGGCAGATCCCGCTCACGGCAGTAGCTCAGGACGAGCTCCTCGGCGGCGATCCGGGACCGGATGTACGGGCCGCCCAGCTCCGCCCAGGTATGCGGGTGATCCTCGTTGGCCGGACCGCCCTGGGGGGCACGACCGATCGTGCCGACGGTGCTGCAGAAGACGAACCGCCGCACCTTCTCCTCGACGGCGGCGTCCAGGGCGTGTCGCAGGCCCTCGACGTTCGTGGCGAACAGCGGCGCCGGGTCCCGCAGCGACGCCCGGACGTCCACGATGCAGTAGTACACCGTGTCGACACCGCGCATCGCCTCGCGCAGCGCCGCGTCATCGGTGAGATCGCCGTGGTGACGCCGCACGGGCAGCTCGTCGAAGGCCTTCGACGAGCTGGACCGCCGGACCCACACCCGAACATCATCGCCACGCTCGGTTAACTGCCGGGTCACATGTGAGCCGAGAAACCCACTTGCCCCCATGACCAACTGAGCACCGCTCACGCGCCCGACCACCATTTTCGATCTTGGAAAGATGCCGATATACCCGACACCCAGATCGTGACACAGCTGCGATCCGACCCGCACTGACCAGGCATCCGCGACGCGGACCCGACGGACCAGCCACCCACCCGCGCCGGACGCGGGATCTTCGGCTGCGGCGGTGGTGACCGCACCGAACAGGTCAAGCCATTTGCAACTCTGTTGCATCTGCAGGATAGTCGCGAAAGCCGCATCGGCCGGATATGACCGACTTCGGCGATCACTCGGCCCCGGCGAGCAAGGAGGCATCGCATGGCCCGCTCCGCGCCCGGCGCCGCCCGGCCGGCCTCGTTCCGACAAAGCCTCACCGCCGCCGACCGGCGTTCGCTGGCCGGCATGGGCACCTTTGTCGTCCTGCTGCACGCCGTGGGCTTTGTCGCCCTGTTCACCCTGGTCACCCCGCACAGCTACGCACTCGGCGGCGACCACCGGGTCTTCACCGCCGGCGTCGGCGTTCTCGCCTACACCTTCGGCCTGCGCCATGCCTTCGACGCCGACCACATCGCCGCCGTCGACAACACCACCCGCAAACTCCTCGCCGACAGCATCGCGGGTGAGGACGCCGGGCATCCCCGGGCCCGCCGTCCACTGTCGGTTGGTTTCTGGTTCTCCCTCGGGCATTCCAGTGTCGTCTTCGCGCTCACCTTCCTGCTCTCGGTCGGCGTCCGCTCCCTGCTCGGACCGGTGACGGATGACTCCTCCCGGCTGCACACCATCACCGGTGTCATCGGACCATCGGTGTCGGGCGTGTTCCTGTGGATTCTTGGCATCCTCAACCTGGCCGCGCTGCTCGGCATTCTGCGGGTGTTCCGCGACCTGCGCGCCGGGCACTACGACGAGGCGGAACTCGAACGGCAGCTGGACTCCCGCGGTCTGATGAACCGTTTCCTCGGCCGGCTGACCCGAACCGTCACCAGACCCTGGCACATCTACCCGATCGGTGTTCTGTTCGGTCTGGGTTTCGACACCGCAACCGAGGTCGGTCTGCTCGTCCTCGCCGGTGGCGCCGCCGCGTTCAGCCTGCCCTTCTACACGATTCTCGTGCTGCCGGTCCTGTTCGCCGCCGGCATGTGCCTGATGGACACCGTCGACGGCGTCCTCATGAACGCCGCCTACGGCTGGGCCTTCGCCCGCCCCGTGCGCAAGGTCTTCTACAACCTGACGATCACCACGATCTCCGTCGTCGTCGCGCTCGTCATCGGCACCATCGAACTCGTCGGCGTTCTCGCGGACCGCCTCGACATCTCCACCGGCCCGCTGGCCTGGATCGCCGGTGTCAACCTCGACTACGCCGGCTACACCATCGTCGGCGTCTTCTTCGTCACCTGGGTCATCGCACTCGCCGTCTGGCGCTTCGCGCACATCGAGGACCGCTGGACCCGCCACGGCCCATCGGACCGCGCCATCCCCGGCACCGCCGCCCCGACATCGGCGTCCCCCTCCGCCTGACGACCGCCCACACCCGCTCGGACCCCACCCGCTCTTCTTGTCACCCCTGTTGTCACTTACCCTTTTTTGCGATTTTCCGGCGACCGGGCAGAGTCGTCGCGGGGCGGATCAGCGACTCCTGCCGAGGGCTGTTCAGTGCCATGCCGAGGGTTGTTCAGG
>NZ_CADCWS010000150.1 GCF_902806475.1 Candidatus Frankia nodulisporulans | reverse complement strand
CTAACGTGGCGTCACGCCGGCAATACGGCCGGCTTGTGAGAAAGGACGTCGACAATGCCGCTTAAGAAGATTCTTCCGCCGCCGCCGAAGCCGCCGAAGAAGGCCCGTAAGCCACTGCCGAAGCACTTCCCCGGGAAACTCCCCCGTTAGGGACCGGAAAAGATTTCCGGCGCCGGTCCGGAGCCTGCCCGCGGTGCGGCCAGCTCCGGACCGGCCCCACCGGCCGGCCGGCCGCGGCGAGTGCGCTGAGCGCAGGGCAGCAGGGCAGCAGGGCACCGGTAGGAGGCCGGCGACATGGGTGGACGACGCGCGGGGAGTACCGGAACGCACCGCTCGGGGCGGATCGCCCGGGTACTGCGGCGGCTGCGGCCGTTCGCCCGGCCACATCAGGGCCTGTTCGTCGCCGCCGCGCTGCTGCTGCTCGTCAGCACCGCCGCGCAGACCACGACCGTGTGGCTGTTCGGGCGGCTCACCGACGAGGCCCTGGTGCACGGGGCGACCCACCGCTTCCTCGGGCCGGCGACGGCCTGGCTGGTCGTCGCCGTCGCCGGTGCGGCGGCCAGTTACGCCGGTCATCTGCTGCAGGCACGGGCGTCCGGGCGGCTGTTGGCGGACCTGCGTGAGGCGATGCTGGCGCGGCTGCACGTCCTTTCACCCGCATTCTTCGCCGCGATACCCGCCGGTGATCTGCTGACCCGGTTCGATTCGGATCTGGATGCCGTCGACGAACTCGCCGGAAGTGGTCTGGTGGAAATCGCGACCGCCGTCACCGGGGTGATCTGTTTCACTGCGGCCGCATTTCTGCTGCGCTGGGATCTGGCGTTGCTGGCCTGCGCCGCCGCGCCGCTGTACTGGCTGCTGACCCGCCGGCTCACCGCCCGGGTGCAGATCGCCGCCGAGCGGCAGCGGGTCGCCGAGGGGCAGCTCGCCGCCGTCGTCGAGGAGAACATCAGCGCGGCCGCCCTGGTGCAGACGCACCGGATGGCCGCCCACGAACACCGCCGGCTACGCCGCCACGGCGTGGCCTGGTTCGACGCGCGGCTGGTCGCTTACCGGGTCGCCACGGCGAACGCGGTCCTGGCCACGCTGCTGGAGACGGTGTTCGTCCTGGCCGTTCTCGGTGTGGGTAGCTGGGAGATCTCCACCGGACGGCTCACCCTCGGCGGTCTGCTGTCGTTCGCCGGCTTCCTCGGCTATCTGTACGGCCCGGTTCAGGAACTGGGCACCCTGGTCGTGTCGATCGGCGCCGCCGCCGCGTCCGGCGACCGGATACTCGAGTTGCTCGACCATCCGGTGGAGGTGCGTGACGCCCCCGACGCGGGTGAGCCGCACCGCGTCCACGGGCAGGTCCGCTTCGACCGGGTCAGCGTCCGGTTCCCCGCGGCATCCACCCCGGTGCTTGACCAGGTGTCGTTCGTGTTGCGCCCCGGCCAGCTCACGGTGCTCACCGGCGGTAGTGGCGCGGGCAAGTCGACGATCACAACGCTGCTGGTCCGCCTGCGCGATCCGAACTCCGGTCACATCCTGCTCGACGGCTACGATCTTCGTTCCCTCACCCTCGCCTCACTGCGCCGGGCGGTCACCGTCGTCGCCCAGGACAGCCCACTGCTTGACGGCACCCTCTGGGCGAACCTGACCTGGGGCATCCCGGACGCCACCGAGCCCCAGGTCCTCGCGACCGCGCGGGCCGCCGGCGTCGACACCTTCGCCCGTGCTCTGCCGAACGGCTACGACAGCCACCTCGGCCAGGGCGGACGGCTGCTTTCCGGAGGCCAACGTCGCCGCGTCGCGATCGCCCGCGCCCTGCTGCGCGACTCCCCCGTCCTCGTCCTGGACGAACCCACCGCCGGCCTGGACGACCGCACCGCCGAACGCCTGGTCCACACCCTCCGCGGGCTCGCCGCCCTGCGCACCGTCCTCGTCGTCACCCACGACCTGCGGCTGGCCGCCGACGCCGACAGCCTGCTCGTCCTCGACGGTGGACACGTCACCCAGTCCCAGCCGACCGGACGGGCATGGCCCGGTCCGTCCGGCGGCGGTGCGTGGCAGCGGCTGAGCTCGGCCGGTTCCCGCCCCGACACCAGATAGCCTCACTCACGATGACCACCGATGCCCCGCGCGGCGATCACCGGGGTGGCCCGGTCGATCTGCGCAGCGACACCGTGACCCGACCCACAGCGGCGATGCGCCAGGCCATGGCCGACGCGCCGGTCGGTGACGACCACTACGGCGAGGATCCGTCGGTGCGGGCCCTGGAGGAGTACACGGCGGACCTGCTCGGTCACGAGGCGGCCGTGTTCGTCCCCAGCGGCACCATGGGCAACTTCGTCGCGCTGCGGGCAAGCGCCGCGGTGGGCACCGAGGTCATCGCCGACACCGAGGCACACATCGTCACCTACGAACTGGGCGGGCTCGCCGCGCTCGGCGGTGTGCAGACCCGCACCCTGCCCGGCCTCGCCGACACCGCCGACCTCGCCGAGGTCGCCCGTGCGATCCGCGTGCCGACGGCCAGCTACGGGATGGTGCGCACGGCGGTCCTCGCGGTGGAGAACACCCAGGCCCGTCGCGGTGGCCGGGTCGTGCCGCCGGCCCGGCTAGAGCAGCTCGGCGAACTCACCTCCCCCGGGCCGGGATCGCCCTGCACTGCGACGGTGCGCGGCTGTGGAACGCCGCGGTCGCCAGCTCGGTCGAACCGCGCCGGCTCGCCGCACCGTTCACGACACTGTCGGTGTGCCTGTCCAAGGGGCTCGGCGCGCCGGTCGGCTCGGTGGTGATCTGCCCGGCGGGTCTGGAGGGCGACGTCCGCGAGTGGCGGCGCCGCCTCGGTGGTGGGATGCGCCAGGCCGGGGTGCTGGCCGCGGCCGGCCTGTACGCCCTGCGCCATCACGTCACCCGCCTGGCCGAGGACCATCGGCGCGCGGCGGAGCTCGCCGCCCGGCTCGCCGACGTCGCCCCCGACCAGGTCGATCCCGACCAGGTCGAGACGAACATGGTGCTGGTCGAGGTCAGCGACGCCGCTCGGAGCATCGAACAGGCCGCCGCGGCCGGCGTGCTGATCGGCGCGACCGGCCCGACCACCCTGCGCCTGGTCACTCACCTCGACCTCGACGACGCGGCCACCCGGCGCGCCGGCGCGGTCCTGGCCACCCTGCTGCGCGCCGAGCCCGACCGCCCCTGAGTTCGAGGTGCCAGCCGGCCGCGGTCAGCCGGCCGCCGGGGCCTCGGCCTTGTTCGGGCCGATCAGCTTGAACACGGCACCGGTGAGGTCGGCGGCGATACCGAGGCGGCCGTAGGGGGTGTCCTCACCGGGCTGGAGCACCGTGCCGCCGAGCTCGGCGGCACGCGCCAACGTCGCGTCGGTGTCGGCAGCCCCGAAGTACACCGACCAGTGCGCCGGAACCCCCTCCGGCAGGAAGGCCGACGCGTCCATGATGCCGGCGCGGGCGGACTCGTCCTTGCCGTAGGTGGCGTAGCGGAACTCGGGTGTGTCGCTCACGATGTGGACGTCCCAGCCGAACACCTCACGGTAGAAGTCGACCGCGGTGGTGAAGTCGCGGGTGAACAGCTCGAACCAGCCGGGCGCGCCCGGCTCGGCGAGCACACCGACGCCCGCGTGGGTGCCGGGCTGCCACATGCCGATCGCCGCCCCGGTCGGGTCGGTCACCACGGCCATCACACCGAGTTCGTTGATGGCCATCGCCGGCACGATCACCCCACCGCCGTGCTCGGTCGCCGCGGCGACGGTCTTCTCCGCGTCGGGTGTGGCCAGGTAGATCGACCAGCCATCGGGCGCCGGGCCCATCTCCGCGACCTTCGGCATCAGCCCGCCGACCAGCGCACCGCCCAGCTCCAGGTTGGTGTATCCGCCGAACTGCTCCGCGGACCCCTGCCCGGACCAGCCGAACAGGTCACGGTAGAACCCCTGGGCGCCCTCGGCGTCCGACGTCAGAAGGTCGACCCAACAGGGGGCGCCGGCCGGGATGTTCTCGCTCGCGGGCATGGTGTCTCCTTCTCGAACGTGGTCTCACATGCGGTGGTCTCACATGCGGTGGTCTGGGCCGCCATCGCGGCTGCCACCACCTTGGACCCCACCACCGACAAAATTTCATCGCTCCCTCCCGACTCACTTTCCGAATCCCGCGGCTCACGTCAGGACCACGCGTCGCCCCGGCGCCCACCGCCGCGCCGCGTCCGAAAGACACCCCGTCCACCGCCGGACGCGAGAGGATGGCGACCATGGTCACCGGCCAGCACCGCACCAGCCCCCACGAGACCGCCGACCAGCACGTGATCGGCCAGCGCGGCACCGACCAGGCACGCCTCAGCCAGGACGACCACGGCCCCGGCGACAGCCCCGATGGCGATGACAGCCCCGGTGACGACGCCGGTGTCGGTGCCTACCGGCGGGCGTGGGAGCGGGCGGCGAGCGATCCGGCGGAGTTCTGGGCGGACGCGGCGCGAGCGGTCACCTGGACCAGGCCGCCGCGGCGCGTCCTCGACGCGGACCGTCCGCCGTTCTACCGCTGGTTTCCCGACGCCGAGCTCAACACCTGCGCGAACGCGCTCGACCGCCACGTCGACGCCGGCCGCGGCGGCGACCTCGCACTGATCCACGACTCGCCGGTCACCGGCACGATCCGCCGCTACACCTTCACCGAACTGACCGACGAGGTGGCCCGGGCCGCCGGCGCGCTCGCGGCGCTCGGTGTCAGGCGGGGCGACCGGGTGATCATCTATCTGCCGATGATCCCAGCCGCGGTGATCAGCATGCTGGCCTGCGCCCGGCTCGGCGCGGTGCACTCGGTGGTCTTCGGCGGTTTCGCGCCCGCCGAACTCGCCGCCCGCATCGACGATGCCCGCGCGAAGGTCGTGGTCAGCGCCTCCTGTGGGCTCGAGCCGAACCGGATCGTGGCGTACAAGCCGATGCTCGACGAGGCGATCGCGCTCGCCGCCCATCCACCCGAGCACACCCTGATCGTCGCGCGCCCGCAGCAGCCCGCGCCGCTCGTCCCCGGCCGCGACCATGACTGGGACACCGCCCTCGCCGCCGCCACCCCGCATCCACCGGTCCCGGTCGCCGCCACCGACCCGCTGTACATCCTGTACACCTCCGGCACGACCGGACGGCCCAAGGGCATCGTGCGGGACAACGGTGGCCACGCCGTCGCGATGGCCTGGTCGATGGGCAACGTCTACGGCATCCGCGCCGGGGACGTCATGTGGGCGGCCTCCGACGTCGGCTGGGCCGTCGGTCATTCCTACACCGTCTACGCGCCGCTGCTCGCCGGGGCGACCACGGTGCTGTACGAGGGCAAACCGGTCGGGACGCCGGACGCCGGCGCGTTCTGGCGGGTCGTCGCCGAACACGGAGTGAACGTGCTGTTCACCGCGCCGACCGCGATCCGGGCCATCCGCCGTGAGGACCCCGACGGCGTGCTGCCCAGCCGGTATGACCTGTCCGGACTGCGCGCCCTGTTCCTGGCCGGCGAACGCCTCGACCCGGCCACCTGTGACTGGGCGTCCACCACCCTGGGCATCCCGGTGATCGACAACTACTGGCAGACGGAAACCGGCTGGCCCATCGCCTCGTCCCCGCTCGGCCTCGAGCCGCTGCCCGTCAAGGCCGGCTCACCCTCGCTGCCGATGCCCGGCTACGACGTGCGGGTCCTCGACGACACCGGACGACCCGTCCCCGCCGGTGTGGAGGGTGCCCTGTGCCTGCGCCTTCCCCTGCCGCCCGGCACCCTGCCCACCCTGTGGGGTGATGACGAGCGGTACGCCGCGTCCTACCTGCGTGCCTTCGACGGCTTCTACCTCACCGGCGACGGCGGCTACCTCGACGACGACGGCTACCTGTTCGTCCTCGGCCGCACCGACGACGTGATCAACGTGGCCGGCCACCGGCTGTCCACCGGCTCCATGGAGGCCGTGCTCGCCGAGCATCCCGCCATCGCCGAATGCGCCGTCGTCGGTGTCGCCGACCCGCTGAAGGGCCAGGTCCCCCGCGGGCTCGTCGTGGTGAAGGCCGGTGTGGAGATCGACCCGGCCGTCCTCGCCGCCGATCTCGTCGCCCGGGTCCGCGAACGGATCGGCCCGGTCGCCGTCTTCCGACGCGTCGACGTGGTGACCGCGCTGCCCAAGACCCGCTCCGGCAAGATCCTGCGCCGCACCATGCGCGAGATCGCCGACGGCCGCTCCCCCGCCGTCCCGCCCACCATCGAGGACCCCGCCGTCCTGGACGCCCTGCGCCCCGTCCTGCGCGCGCACTGACCGCCGCGGCGCGCCACGCTGGCCGCGCCGCGGCCGGGAAGCCGACGTCGGTGCTCGCCTGACGTCGGTGGTGACCCGACGTCAGTGGTGGAAGGAGGCGGCGTCCGCGGGTGTGGCGGGTGGGAGGCGATGCCCGCCCGCGCCGGTGCGGGCGGACTCGAACCGGTCGATGGTTCGGCGAAGATCGGTGATGAGCAGTTCGGCGAGGTCCCGGCTGAACTCGTGCCGCACGACGATCCGCAGCACCGCGAGGTCGGTCAGCTCCGGCGGGAAGTGGTAGGCCGGCACGAGCCAGCCGCGGGTGCGCAGCAGTTCGGAGATGTCGAAGACGGTGTAGTCGCTGATCTCGTCCCGCAGCCGAAAGGCGAACGCCGGGATGCCACTGCCATCGGAGACCAGCTCGAACGGACCCATCTCGGCGATCTGCCCGGCGAGCCAGCGGGCGGTGTCCCGGCAGCCCTGGGCCACCCGCTGATACCCAGCGAAACCGAGCTGGATCAGTGTGTAGTACTGCGCGACGACCTGGGCGCCGGGACGGGAGAAGTTCAACGCGAACGTCGGCATCGACCCGCCGAGGTAGTCGACCTCGAAGACGAGTTCGTCCGGCAGATGCGCCCGGTCCCGCCACAGCACCCAGCCGACGCCCGGGTAGACCAGCCCGTACTTGTGCCCCGAGGTGTTGATCGACACCACCCGGTCGAGCTGGAAGTCCCACCGCAGGTCGGGGTCGCAGAACGGGGCGATGAACCCACCGGAGGCGGCGTCCACGTGCACGGGGATGTCCGGGCCGCCCTCGGTCGCCGCCAGCCGGTCGAGGGCGGCGACGATCTCGGCGACCGGCTCGTAGCTGCCGTCGAACGTCGACCCGAGGATCGCGACCACGCCGATCGTGTTCTCGTCGCAGTGGCGCACCGCCTCGTCCGCGGTGAGATGGGTGCGCCCGGGCCCCACCGGCACCAGTCGCGGCTCCACATCCCAGTACCGGGCGAACTTCTCCCAGCACACCTGGACGTTCGCCCCCATCACGATGTTCGGCTGGTCCGTCGCGGCACCGGCCGTCTGGCGGGCCGCCCGCCAGCGGCGCAGCATCGCCAGGCCCGCGAGCATGCACGCCTCGGACGACCCGGTCGTCGAACAACCGACGGCGTGCTCGGCGTCCGGGGCATGCCACAGATCGGCGAGGATGTTCACGCAGCGCCCCTCGAGCTCGGCGGTCTGCGGGTACTCATCCTTGTCGATCATGTTCTTCGGGGCGCACTCGGCCATCAGCCGGTCGGCCAACGGATCCATCCAGGTGGTGACGAACGTGGCCATGTTCAGACGCGCGTTGCCGTCGAGCATCAGCTCGTCGTGCACCAGCTGGTAGGCGGTCTCCGGCGCCATCGACCGGGCCGGCAGCCGAAACCGCGGCACGCTCGTGTCGTCCCCCGGCCGGGCCAGCCGCGCCCGTACCTCGACCGACTCCTTCGCCCGTTCCCTGCCCGCCTGCCGATGCAGCGCCATGTCCGGTTGCCCCTTCGCACTCGCCATTGCTGGTCAGGTCGGATTTGCTGGTCGGGTCGGATCGCACCGCGGAGCGCTGGTCGTACAGCGGGCGTCCGGCGAAAGGACGGTGGATACATGGCGCTTCAGGCCATGGCACCCGGCCGGCGCAGCATCTGCTGGACACGCTCCCGCTGATGTGACAACAACGCGGGCTTCCGGGCGTCCAGCGAGCGCCGCAGCAGCGCATCGGCCTCGGGGTCCCGACCCCGGGCCCGTTCCACGCCACCCGCGCGCCAGAGCACCTCCCCGCTGTCCGGCTCGGCGTCCAGTGCCGCGGCCGTCTCGCGAGCCGCCTCGTCCACCCGGCCCAGATGCGCCAATGTCAGAGCCCGGGCCGCACGCAGCCGCGCATCCCGGGCAAGCTCGGGAGCAAGCCGTGCCAGGCGTTCGAAGTCATCGAGCGCCGCGGCGTTGTCGCCGAGCTCCGCCCGCAGGCGACCTCGGCCAGCCAGCGCCGCCACCGTCCCGGGCGCAATCGCCAGGACGGTCGAATAGATCGCTGCCGCCGCCCAGGGCTGACCGGCATACCACAACGCCCGCGCAAGATCGTCCTGAACTTCGACGTCCCCCGGCACACGCACAGAGGCCGCCTGCAGCTCCTCGATGGCCCGACCATAGTGGCCGGCCTGCAGTAGCAGCCGTCCGACGGCGGCCAGCGCCCGGCCGGAGGACTCGGTGTCGGGCAACGTCTCGTAGAGTTCGGCCGCCGCGCGGTAGGCCTGCCGCGCGGGGTGGAGGCGGCCTCGTGCCTCGTCCAGCTGGGCCTGCAGCTGCGTGGCACGGGCCTGGGTCCGCAGTTGTCTGCTCTGGCCGCCCGACGCTTCGGTCGGATCGGTCGCGCCGCGGCGCAGTGCCTCGGTAGCGAGGTCACTGGCCGTCACCAGATCTCCGTCTTCGAAGTGCAGCAGGGCGGCGTCCAGAAAATCCTCGGCGGTCGCCTCGGGCGCCTGGGCCTGTGCGTGGGCCCAGGCGGGGAACGCAGCCTGCAGCGGCGGGATGAGCCGATCGTCGAACAGTTCGAAACGGCGTGCTCCGGACCGCTGTTGGCAGGCCAGGACATACCGTTCCACCAGCGCGTCGAGCAACGGGTTCGGCATGCCTGCGGTGGTCGCCAGGCCCTCGTCGATGCTTGCCCGTCGGCCACGTTCGGTGATGAAGGTCCGGGTCAGCCAGGTCCGCAGCGCCCCCTCGTCCAGATCGTGCTCGCGGGCGACGGCGAGAAGCACCGTGGTCAGATAGGCACCGAGAACGGTGTCCACCCCGCCGACCCTGGCCGGTCCATCAAGATTCGAGAGGCCGGCAGGAGCCGACGGGCCACCGAGTTCGTCCGGATCGCCGAAGGCGTGGCCGGGGCTCAGTTCGCGGTCCGGCGGCGGCGGGGACCGCCACATCGCCGAGGCCAGCAGCTGAAGATGGACCGGCTGCACCGCCTCGGCCGTCAGCACCGTCTCCGCGCCGGCCGCGTCCACCACCCGGCTGGTGGCCAGATCGTCGAGGCAGGCCTCGGCCACACCTGGTCCGAGACGGCGACCCGTCGACCGCAACGGCTCGACCAGTGCCGCGCCCGCCGCCTGCCGGTCGAGCGGGTCCAACGGCACCCGCTCGGACCGGGAGTCCGCGGCCAGGGCTCGTTCGTAGGGCGCGAGTGCACTGAGCGCATCGCTGCGAATGACCAGTAGAAGGTGCAGTTCGGGCAGTGCCGTCGCGGCTGCGGCCAGCGCCTGGATGCACTGCTCGCGCAGCGGGTCAAGCATCGGCGTGCCCGGGCCGAGCAGCGCGTCGAACCCGTCCACCGCGGCCAGGATCGGCCGCCGCGCCATGCCGGATCCACACCCGACCACACCAGCCCCACCAGCCCCGGCGCGCAGCACCTCCACCAACGTGGACGATCCGCCCGCTGCCATCGGCCCGGCCGGCTGCCGGTTCGGCGCCCGCCTCAGCGTGGGCGTCGGAAGGCCGCCGGACCACCAGCGCACCAGCGCGTTCAGATACGGATTCAGCCCAGTGGCCGGCCCTGGGGCTGCTGGGCCGCCCGCCGGGACACCGCCTGGGGCGTCGAAGCGCCCGACCGGTACCACGTCGGCATCGACCGTTGCCAGGTTCGGCAGCAGCCCGGCCCGCAACAGGGAGGACTTCCCGACGCCGGCCGGGCCATGCAGGATCACGAGTCGGCGCTGCAGCCAGGTGGCGAGCAGACCGTGTACGACCGCGTCCCGACCGAAGAAGAACGCGGCCTCGGTCTCGGTGAACGAGCGCAGGCCCACATACGGCATGGACTCCCCCCCATGCGGACAACGCGGACTTCGCCGTCACGAGCAGTACCCGGGACAGGCAATGCGCATCTCGGTCGTCAAGATAGTAGAAACTCCCCTAGCTGTTTCCCCGCCGGCACACTCGGAACAGTATCGGATGCGCCCACCGCCCTGGCCCGACGACGGTCCCACGGTCGAGACAACCGGCGGGACCAGGCGAAACTCCTTCGCCCGCCATCCTGATCAACGCAAAATTATCGCGGCGCACTCCGGCCACAACCTGCAGGCACAGAGCGCCCGATGAGGCGGTAGTTGAATTCAAATCAACCGACACAGGCCGGTCAATTTTTCGGGTGATCTCACATCGACCGCCTCCGGCCCGACCCGAGAAGCGGCTGCTGGACCACGCCGGCTCTGGGCATTCAGG
>NZ_CADCWS010000149.1 GCF_902806475.1 Candidatus Frankia nodulisporulans | reverse complement strand
AACCGCAAGCGCCAGCACGACCACAAGCGGCCTCGGCGATATCGCCGACATAGGCGGCACTGACGGCACTGACGGTATCGACAGCACTGACGGAGCAGGGAGACGGGCATGGCGGATGTGACCGATGCGGCCACCGGCGGCTTACGGCTTTTCGACGCGGACAACCACTACTGGGAGACGAGCGACGCCTTCACGCGTTTCCGCGACCCGAAGTTCGCCGATCGCGGCGTCCAGATCAAGGAGATCGACGGCGTACCGCGGTATGTCGTCGACGGCGTGCGGACCGAGTGGCTGCCCGGCCCGGCCGATATGCACCCACGTCCCCTGCCGGGCGCTTTCCTGGACTACTTCCAGGGCGGCACCAGTCGTGATGTCTTCCTGTCCGGATTCACCGAGAAGGCGGCGGACCATCCGGACTGGTTCGAGCGGGACGCCCGGCTGAAGGTGATGGACAGCCAGGGTGTCGACGCCACCTGGGTGTTCCCGTCCCAGGGGGTGGTGCTCGAGCCGCTGCTGCACACCGACACCGAGGCGGCGGTCGAGTGCTACCGCGCCTTCAACCGCTGGATCGACGACCAGTGGGGCTTCGCCTACCAGAACCGGATCTTCGGCGTACCGTTCATCACCCTGTGCGATCCGGAGGAAGCCGCGCGGGAGCTGCGCTGGTGTGCCGAACACGGCGCCCGGGTGGTGAACATCCGGCACGGGGCCGCCGTCACCCGGGCCGGCAACCGGTCGCCGGCCGACCCGATCTTCGACCGTTTCTGGGGCCTGGCCGCGGAGGCCGGCATCGTGGTCGCCAGCCACGACGGCAGCGACGAGACCTACACCCCGTTGAACCAGGTGATGGACGACGTCTGGGGTGAGGCGCACATGGCCGGGATCGCGCCGGGCGACACCAACCGCCTCGGCCAGTCCTCGACCTTCGCCGGGCTCACCAAGCACCGGACGGTGCACGACTTCGCCTATGTGCTCGTCGCCCACCGGCTGTTCGAGCGGTTCCCGAAACTGAGGTTCGCCTACATCGAGAACGGCTGCGCGTGGGTGCCGTCGCTGCTGCTCGCACTCGACTACCTGGGCCACGGCGGCGGTTTCAGCACCAACCCGCGCGACCAGTTCATCGAGCACTGCTGGGTCGCCCCCTTCGTCGAGGAGGACGTCCGCGAACTCGCTCGGCACCTGCCAGTGGAACGCATTCTCTTCGGCTCCGACTGGCCGCACGGCGAGGGATTCCCCGCGCCCAGCGACTTCCTTGCCAACGTCGCCGACTTCAGCGCCGCCGAACAGCAGCGCATCATGTACGACAACGCGCGGGAACTCACCTTCCCGCGCTGACGCGGGTTCCGTCGGGTCGGCGGCCGGCGGACTACAGGCGCATCTCCCGGTGGGGGTGCGCCTGTCGGTGAAACGGGTGGGGCCGGTCGGCGCCGGCTAGGCCGCCGGTGCCGGTGGGTGAATGGCCGCGAGCGCCTCGAGCTGGTCGATGAAGTGCTCCGGGGAGTCGTGGACGACCCGGGCCGAGGCGATCGTCGTGCCGGCCGCGGCCAGGGTGGCGAGCTCCTCGAGGGCCTGGTCCGGCTCCTTGAGCGGGTCAAGGGCCTGGCTCGGCCCGAGCACGACCTCGAAGCCCGCGGGCAGCTCCTCCTGGTCGAGCCACTCCTTGGCCTGGGCCAGGCTGATCCCGAAGGGGGCCCAGGCGTTGGCCAGTGCGAGTGCGCGCCGCAGCGAACGGCGGGTACTCCCACCGATCCACAGCGGCACCTGGTCCTGCACCGCGCAGGGGTCCACGAGGAGCCCGCCGAACGAGTAGTACTCGCCCTCGTAGGCGGGCAGCGGCTGCGACAGCGCGGCGCGCAGTGCCCGCAGCGCGTCGTCGCCGCGGGATCCGCGGTCCTCGAACGGCACGTCGAGAAGGTCGAACTCGGCCTTGAGGGTGCCGACCCCCAGGCCGAGGATGAGCCGCCCGCCGCTGACCGCGTCGAGGGTTCCGTACCGCTTCGCGATCTCCAGCGGATGGTGGTAGCCTAGGACCAGGACCATGGTCGCCAGACGGATCCGGGTGGTCCGCGCGGCGATGTAGCCGAGCGTCGCGAGCGGATCGTAGTAACGCCCGCCGCGACGCACCGCCTCGTCGGCGGGAACGCCGACGTGCTCGCTACAGGTGAGGTGGTGGAAGCCCAACCGGTCCGCGGCTTGGGCTATCCGGGCCACGTCCTCGATCGTGCCGGTCTGCTCCCAGGGGGAGCTGGCTCCCGGCAGCATCGAGACGACCGGGGTGGGGATCGACAGTTTCAGTGCCGTCGCGCCGCTCATCCGACGAAGACGCCGCCGGCGTCCACCGGGATCGACTGTCCGGTGATCGTGCGGGCCTCGTCGCTGGCGAGGAACAGGGCGAAGTTGGCGACGTCCAGCGTGGAGGAGATGTCCCGCAGGGCGGTGCTCGCCAGGGTCTGGGCGCGGCGCTCCTCGTAGGAGATGCCGAGCTCGCCCGCGGTGCGCCGGACCCAGTTTCGGTAGAGCTCGGTGTCGATGCCACCGGGCACCACACAGTTGCAGCGGATGCCGTACTCGCCGACCTCGTTCGCCACCGACTTGGTGAGCGCACGCAGCGCACTCTTGGCGGTCACGTAGTGCGACTTTCGCGGCATCGCCGAGTAACTGGCCGTGGAGGAGAAGTTCAGGATGACGCCGGAACGGCGCTCCAGCATCGACTGCTTCAGCACCTCACGGGTACACAGCATCGCCGCGGTGACGTCGATGGCGATGGTGGCGTTCCAGTTCTCCAGGGTCTGGTCCCAGATGAAGGTGTCCTTGCCGGGCGCGGCCGCGTTGTTACACATGATGTCGACCTGGCCGAACTCCTTCACCGCCCGGGCGACCATGGCGATGACCTCGTCCTCCTTGGTCACGTCGGTGCGGATGCCGATGGCGTCCGGCCCGCAGGCCGCCGCCGCCTCCAGCACCAGCTCCTCGCGCCGGGCGCTGAGCAGGACCTTCGCCCCCTGCTCGACGAACAGCTTCGCCATCACCGGACCGAGCCCTGTGCTCGCACCGGTGATGATCGCAACCTTGCCCTCGAGCCGTCCCCCACTCATCGGGCGTCCACCCCGCGCAGCTCCTTCAGCGTCGCGCCGAACAGTTCACGCCCGGCCGCGGTGTTGTCCAGAAGTCGGTTCGTGCGGCGCTTCACCGCCCAGGACCCGCCCTCGCGGACCAGATCCCAGCGCACGGCGCTCAGGCGCCACAGGTAGAACCGGCCGGACTCCGCGTCCAGCCGAATGATCTGGGAGTAGGTGAGCGCGATCGCCTCGTCACCGTCGAGCTCGATCAGCGGCGGGGTGGCGACGTGGCCGACCCCTTCCTTGGTCAGGGTCTGGTGCGGGTCGGTGAGCAGCATCGCCTCGACACCGGCCTGCCCCACATGCGGGGCGCCGTTCGCGTCCCAGTCGTAGAGGCCGTCCTCCTGCCACACCGACGCGGCCAGCGTGGCCAGGCCCGCGTCCGCCGCCGGACCGTAGGAAAGGATCAGCCGCCGGATCGCCAGCTCGTCCTCGACGGCCCGCAACCGGGCCTCGAGGGCGGCCAGATCATCTGTAGCAACCATATGAATCTCCCATTACCGAGAGTGATCAGACGGATCGGACACCCTTGCTCTACTGTCCGATCCTGCCCCATGATGCCCCTGAAGTGGTGTCCCTGTCAGGCGGCTCCGCGCCGCTGGAGGTGCAACGATGATCAGAGTTCGTAACACGATCTTCAGCCTGACCGGATTGGAGCCTCCCAAGACCGACTACCTGCGGTGGCACCTGCTGGACCACATGCCCGAGCAGTATCAGCTGCCGGGCCTGGTGTACGCACTGCGCTACATCGCGGACGGCGACTACCCGGCCGCGCGCATCGCCGGCGAGGGGCCCCTGGCCGGCATCGGCAACCTGGTCAACTACTTCATCGGCGAACCTGTCGTGCAGAGCCACGAGGAGTTCCTCGAGCTCGGTGTGCGCCTCGCCGAGGCCGGCCGCTTCCCCGAACGGCGGACGCCACTGGGCCTGCGGTCGCTCGCCCTGACCCACTGGTATGCCGCACCGAGCGCCCTGGTGTCCGCCGAAGTGATCCCGATGCGGCCGCACCGCGGGATCGTCCTGATCATCGAGGAACCGACCCAGGACGACGTCTCCCCCTGGCTGAACTGGCTGCACACCGAGCACATCCCCGCGGTGCTCGGCGTGCCCGGTGTGGCCGGCGCATGGCAGTACAGCTCGAGCGCCTACCCGGGACTGCACGAGGCCTACCTCGGCGACCCGCAGCACGCCACCGTCATCTACCTGGACGAGGACCCGCTCGAGACACTCAAGGGGCTGACCCCGCTGCTCGAGCAGCGGTGGGCCTCCGGGCAGGCTCGACCGCTGTTCGCCGGCCCCCTGCGCACCCCGATCAGCTGGGAGGCCTGGCCGCGCTGACGGTGATCAGGGCACGCACCACGTAGTGCTCGACGAACTCGCGTTTGGCGGCGTCCGAACGCTGCGTCCACGGTGGGGCCAGCAGCAGCAGCCCCACCGTGTTCAGCCACCGGCTCGTCTCCCGCAGGTCGAGATCCGCCCGCAGCTGACCCGTTGCCTGCCACCGGGTCAGCAGCGGGCGCAGGTGCTGGTGGTAGGTGTCCACGACGAGCTCGGACTGCACCTCGAGCGAGGTGACGAGCCACCGGCTGTCCGGGGAGAACAACGCCTCGTTGAACGGATTGCCCGGCACCAGACCGTTGAAATGCATGATCAGGTCACTGATCGACCGGGTGGCGTCGTCCGGATGTTCCAGCATCTCGGTGACCCGCCGCATCGCGGCATCGATCCGCTCCAGCAGGACGGCGAGAATGAGCTCGTCGCGTGACCCGAAGTAGCGATAGACCGTCGACCGCACCACCGCGGCCTCTCGGGCCACCTCGTCGACCGTCAGTCTGGCGGCCCCCCGCGCGAGCAGGCACCGACCCGCGGCCGCGACCAGCCGCCGCCGTGCCTCATCATCGTCCACCAGCGCGGTGTCACTACCCCACCGCACCCGGCCACCCGAACCGGCCACGCGGCAAACCCGGCCTTCCTGGTCGTCGGCCACAGCTCCGGCCGGACGCTCCGCCCGGCCCTGCACCAGCTGATCCCGAAAGTCTACCGCCCACCGCCACCACAAGACCGCCCAAGCCACGCATTTCACCACATAACAGATGATCAGTGTAGGTGGTAGTGGCCGAATGTTCTTCGGTTCGTGGCCATGGCCGATGGTGGCTCTCCCGCCGAATATCCGGAATCCCTTCGCTTCCGAGCGACAGTTCGATGTCGCGGAATGGGTTGCCTGGACCCTCGAACAGGAGCACTACCGGGTTCTCATCCAGGCGTGGGATTCGGTGCCGGGAACGGACTGGCCGCGGATGGTCCGGGATGGGGTCAGTCGCGGCCGCCGGCTGCTGGCCGTGGTGACCCCGGCGTATCTGGAGTCGGTAGGGGCGAGCGCGGAATGGCTGGCGGTCTGGGCCGCGGATATGGACGGTGCGGATCGCCGCCTCATTCCGCTGCTCATCGAGGACTGCGCCCCGACCGCCCACCCCCGAATCCGCGGCGCCGGTATCGGCCTCGACGTCGACGTCGACGCGAGCCAGGACGGCCACGGTGTGGAACATGCCGCCGCGACTGCCCCACTTCGTCGGCCGGTCCGACCTGCTCGACGACATGGCTCGACGGCTCGCCGCGAGCGGGCGGGCCGCCGTGTGCGGCGTGCAGGGCCTCGGTGGGGTCGGCAAGACCGCGCTGGCCGTCGAATACGCCCACCAGCACGCGGCGGAATTCGACGCGGTGTGGTGGATTCCCGCCGAGGACCCGGACCTGATCCCCGGGTACATCTCCGCGCTCGGTGTGGCGCTCGGCCTGCCCGACGGGGCCGCGTGGCCCTCGGTCGCGGGAGCGCTGCGCCAGGAACAGCGCCGTTGGCTGCTCGTTCTGGACAACGTCGAGGATCTTGACGTTGTCGGCCCGTTCCAGCCCACGGACGCGTTCGGCCACCTGCTGGTGACGTCCCGGCGCAGCGGCCTGACCAGCTTCGGCCAGGTCGTCGAGGTGGCGGAACTCAGCCGCGACGAGGCGGTGCTCATGCTGTCAGAACGAGTCGTGGGCATGGACCGATCGGTGGCGGACGAGATAGCCCGGCTCCTCGGGGATCTACCCCTGGCGGTGGAACAGGCCATCGGTTTTCTCACCCAGACCGGAACACCGCCGAAAGAATACGCAGGTCTGCTCACCGAACGACTCGCGGACATGCTCAGTCGAGGGTGGGTCGCGAACCGCCCCCAGGTCACTGTGGCCAACCTCTGGGAGCTGTCCCTTACCCGGCTACAGGCCCAGCGGCCGGCGGCCGTGCGCCTCCTGGAACTGTGCGCGTTCTGCGCGCCGGAACCGATCCCCCTCGACCTGTTCAGCCTGTTCACCTCGGATGTGGACGACCTGCCCGCCGGGCCGCTGCGGGACGCCGCCGGCCTGGGCGGAGACGGTCGGCGCCCTGGTCGGGTTCGGGTTGGCCCGCCGTGATGGCCGTGCTGGAGCGGACCTGTCGGTGCACCGGTTGATCTCCGCGGCCGTCCAGTCCGGTGTCAGCGCGACAGACCGAACGGCCACCGCGGTCACGCTGATCAGACTGCTGCGCTCCACATTGCCCGGCGACACGAAGAATCCGCGGAGCTGGCCACGATGGCGGTCGCTGCTACCGCACGTCCGCGCCGTCCTGAACCTGGCCGATCCGGAAACAGGGGAGAACCAGGTCGCACAGGCAACGTTCCGGCTCAACGACCGTATCGGCAGCTATCTCGCCCAGCACGGTCAACTGGCTCCAGCGATCTCCTACCTCGGCCGCGGGCAGACACTGAGCGCATCCATCCTCGGCCCCGACCACACGATCACCAGGACAATCACGAACAATCTTGCCGCAGCGAAAGCAGGCCATGATCGACGTGGCTGATGGGGCAGGGTGCGGCGGCGCCGACCGCGGTGCGTTCCCCTCGCATCGCCCCCATCGGACGACCGGGTCAACGGTGCCGTGACCGGGACCGGATCTGCTCCTCGTAGCGGGAGTACCGGTCGGCCCCACCTCGGCGGCCCTCGAGGAACCGGTTCAGGCGGTCCAACTGGTACGCCGACCTCCCCCGGGTATCCGGCGTCGCCGGGGATCGGATCGACCGCGGATCGGTACGCGCCGTCCCGGCGGCTCCCATGGTGGGCGTGCCGACCGGCGACGTCGCCACGGCGGCCACCGTCGCGGCTCTCGCCCCGGCAGCCGTGGGCCTCACGGCGGTCGCCAGGGCCGGTGCGGTCGATGCGGTCGATGCGGGCGCTGCCGGTGCTGTCCGGGCGTCCTCGCCAGGCGCCGCGTCCGGCATCGTCGGGTCCGGCGTCGCGGTGTCGACCGGCGCGCTGATCTCCGCGGCGGCCGGGCTGTCACGGACGAAACCGCGACCGCTGCCGGGCTCGGAGGTCGCGCCGCCCGCGCCGAGCCGGGGCTGCGTGGGCACCAGGACGGACGGTGGCCCGTCGGCCCGCGCATCGACCGACCTCGACGGCGATGACTCCGGCCGATCGGCACCTAGAGCGACCGGGACCGATGTGGCGACCAGGGCCAGCAGGGCCGCGGAACCCATCAGCACCGCTGCCCGGCGCCGCCGTCCACCCGTCTGGGCCGGGCCGGGACCACTGCGACGTCCACGCCGGCGTACCGACCGGCGCGGCGACCGGCAGCCCCCGCACCCGCGACCGCCAGCTCCTCCACCATCGGCTGCCCGGCCACCGGCCGCCGCGCCACCGGCTGTTCGGCGGCCAGCTGTTCGGCCGCCAGCACGGCGATCAGCTCGAGGCCGCTGTCGTCGGACCCGGGTACCGCGGTCACCTCGGGTGCCTCGGGTGCCTCGGTGGTGATGGCCGCCGGCTGCTCGGCCGCCGACTGTTCGGTCGGGGTGCGCCAGCCGTCCAGCGCACGGGCCACCGCGGGGTCGGAGGCGCCGTCGGTCTCGCCGAGCAGGGCGAGCAGGACCTCGCCGGCGCCGGGACGGTCGTCCGGGTTCGGCTGGAGCGCGCGGCGGACCAGGTCGAGCAGGGCGGGCGGCAGCCCCGGCGCGTCCGCCAGCAGGTCCGCCAGAACCTCGTCGAGCACGTCTGGCGGGCCCTCCGGTGGGACGTCCCCGGAGGGCCGCCGGCCGGTCGCGGCGAAAAGCATGACCGCGGCCCAGGCGAACACGTCGGCCGCCGCTCCGATACGGCCCCCGCGGAACTGTTCCGGTGCCATGTATCCGGGGGTACCGATCAGCCCGGTGTCCTCGTCCGGTGTCGTGGTCGCGCCGAGGGCGTGGGCGATACCGAAATCGATCACGCGCGGCCCGGTGGGGTGAAGCAGGATGTTCGAGGGGGTGAGATCGTGATGGGCGATGCCGGCGGCGTGAATCGCCGTCAACGCCGATGCCATGCCGATAGCGAGCCGTTCCAGGTCGGCGGGTGCCAGCGGGCCGCCGTCGCGCACCGCGGCGGCGAGGGTCGGTCCAGGCACGAACTCGGTGACCAGATAGGGAAACTCCGCGTCCGGACAGACAGCGAGCACCTCGGCCGTGCAGAACCCGGCGACCTGGCGGGCATGCGTCATCTCCTGGCGAAACCGTTCGCGGAACTCCGCGACGTCCGCGTACTCCGGATGGATGACCTTGATGGCCACCGGCCGTCCGGTGGGTGATGCGCCCAGGTAGACCGTGCCCATGCCGCCCTCGCCGAGGCGGCGCAGAACCTGCCAGTCACCCATGGCCGTCGGGTCCGAGGCGTGCAGCGGGGCACCCGGCGGCGTGGTCGCGAGGCCCCCCGGCGGATCGTCGACGCCAGTGATCACGGTGCCCACGTCGGCGATATCGCTCGTCACAGGTGTGATTCTCCCTGGTCAGCGATAGGCCGCGGCGGATGCGTCCCTTCTGGCAACGGAAGCAAATCCACGCCCCAGAAATGGGGCAACCTTGACACCACACCAGCCCGACTCCGTCAAAATCACGGCCACCCGACGGCACCGCCCGGCGAGATACGCGCTGAGATCCCTCACGGGGCGGTGCGGACTCGTCCGGTTCGCACCGCCTGGGTCAATGTGGCGTGGTCGGCCTCGTTCTGGTCGGCGTAGGCCTCGGCGAACCGTGCGATCGCGTGGTCGAATGTCTTTCCGGTGCCAAGGTAGGCGGCGATCGCGATGCGGTCGCCGGAGCGGGCATGAGCACGGGCGAGGGTCGCGGCGCACAACCGTCCGAACTGTGTCATTCCTCGGGGGAACATGTTCTCCGGCACCGCGATGCCCTTCCAGTCCTGCAACTGGCGGACGTAGAAGTCACGCTGCTGATGGTCGAAGCCGTCCACCCGTTGCCAACCGAGAAAGATGTCGCTCGACGCCTGCATACGTCGTTGGCCCGCGACGACTCGTTCGCCCTGGTTGTCGAACGCGCTCGCGGGCAGATGGTCGGCGAGAACCGATGTCTGGGCCTCCTTGAGCTGCAACAGCAGCGGGTCGCCGCCGTCGCGGCCGAGCAGCAGCGCCACCCAGCACCGGGTGCCCACGCTGCCGACGCCGACGACCTTGCGCGCCACGTCGACCAGCCGGTACTGGGCGAGCAGGGAACGCCGATCGACCGACAGGGTGCTGGCATAGCGCTCGATGATGAAACCGAGTGAGGCGATCAGCTGGTCGCGTTCGGCCCCGGCGAGCAGTTCGCCGACCGGGATGAGCAGCGGCGGGTCGCTGTTGAACCGCCGCTGGCCGTCCACCACCTCGGTCAGCTTGGCGAACGCCCGCAACTGGTCCCGGGAACGGGCGTTCGCCGTCGCCTTCGCCAACTGTCTGGACGCCCGCCGCCCCAGCACATCGGCGAATCGCGTGGGCAGGTCGGCGACGTCGATGTGCGTGTACCAGACGTCGAGATTGTTCATCGCCGCCAACCGGTGCATCCAGCTGCGATAGGCCCCGACCGCCGCGGTCACGATCGCGCGCCGCTCGGACGGGCGGAATCCGTTGGCGCGCCCGGCGATGACCAGGCTGGCGGTGAGCCGTTTGAGGTCCCACTCCCAGGGGCCGGGATGGGTCTCGTCGAAATCGTTGATGTCGAACACCAGGCGCCGTTCGGGCGAGGCGAGCAGCCGGAAGTTCAGCAGGTGCGCGTCGCCGCAGAGCTGGACGTCGATACCCGACGTCGGCGTTCCGGCGAGGTCCGCCGCCATGATCGCGGCGGCGCCCCGGTAGAACCGGAACGGCGACTCCAGCATCCGCTGGTAGCGCAGGGGAACGAGATCGGGTAGCCGCGTGTGTGACTGGCCCTCGAGCATGTCGATCGGATCGGCCCGTCTGGACGCCGGTTCGTATTCCGCGTGAGATCCGCGCGGCGCGTTGGCCCGCGCCGCCTTCCCCCGGGCCGCGCGCTCCGCCGGCGTCGGCCAGTCCCGGTCGAGGACCGCCCGGCTGGTCGCCGCCCGGTCGGTCGCTGGCCGGTCGGTCGCTGGCCGGTCGGTCGCTGGCCGGT
>NZ_CADCWS010000148.1 GCF_902806475.1 Candidatus Frankia nodulisporulans | reverse complement strand
AGGCGCACACTGTGGATAAGGAGTGGCGATCCGGTGGCAGGATGCATCCATCACTCCGAACCGACCGAAGGACGAACGATGGCCACGAGTGGCGGTCCGACCGTGCGACGCAGGCGGCTGGGAGCCGAACTGCGGCGGCTGCGAGAGAGCGCCGGGGTCTCCGTGGACGAGGTCTGCCAGCTCCTGCGCTGCTCCATCTCCAAGGTCAGCCGCATGGAGAACGGCCGAGTGCCGGTGCGCACCCGCGACGTCTCCGACCTGCTCGACCTCTATGGCGTCGCCAAGGGCGAGCAGCACGACGCGCTGATGGCGCTGGCCCGGGACTCGCGCCGACACGGCTGGTGGCACTCGTACCACGACGTCGTCCCCACCTGGTTCGAGATCTACATCGGCCTGGAGGGAGACGCGACGTCCATCCAGGTCTACGAGTCACAGCTGGTACACGGCCTGTTGCAGACCAGTGACTACGCCCGTCAGGTCCTCCGCGCCGACGACCCGGAGGTCGCCGCGGAGGAGATCGATCGCAAGATCGCACTTCGGATGGACCGGCAGCACCGTCTCACCGCGCCGAACCACCCGCGACTGTGGGTAATCCTTGACGAGGCCGTCCTGCGCCGCGAGATCGGCGGTCGGGCGGTTATGCGCGAACAGCTCGAGTTCATTGCCAAAAGGTCCGAACTCCCGAACGTGACCATTCAGGTGATTCCCTTCGACGTGGGCGCACATGCCGGCCTGGGCAGCGCCTTCTCGATACTCGGCTTCCCGGACTCAGAAGACCACGAAGTAGTCTATATAGAAGAGGCGGCCGGTAGCCTCTATATCGAGCGCGTTGCGGAAGTCCGCCGATATAAATTGAAGATGGATCATCTCCTGGCCGCCGCACTGCGGCCCGAGGAATCCGTCCAGATGATACTTTCGGTGGAAAAGGAACTCACATGAGCATGTTTGCGAAGCCCGATCCGCAGGACCACACCGAGCTGACCTGGCGCCGGAGCAGCTACAGCAACGGTGCGGGCGGAATGTGCGTGGAGGTCGCGCCGCTGGGCGAGGGGGTCGCCGTCCGCGACTCGAAGGACCCGCT
Source organism: Candidatus Frankia nodulisporulans (assembly GCF_902806475.1). Classification (GTDB taxonomy): domain Bacteria; phylum Actinomycetota; class Actinomycetes; order Frankiales; family Frankiaceae; genus Frankia; species Frankia umida. The sequence continues at coordinate 9,572 of NZ_CADCWS010000148.1, read as the reverse complement.
CGGCCCGGTCCTCGCCTTCACCGCCGGCGAGTGGGACGCCTTCCTCGCCGGCGCCCGCGACGGGGAGTTCGATCGCGCGCGGGTACACGTGGGGTGACCCCCGCCCCGGTGCGGTGACGTCCGTCCTGCCCGGTCCGGCCACCTGTCCCAGCGGGGCCGGACCGGGCAGGACGAACGTCCCGACGTCGGCCCCTACACCCTCGGTCGCGTTACGTGCCGGTTGGCTCTTGCGCAACGGCTCCCGGACGCGCACTCTTGTAGATGTTCAGTAGAGCTTTGTTGTTGTGATCGTGTCGTTGTTATCGTGATCGTGTCGTTGTGGTCGCGGCAGGTCCGGGTACGACGCTCACGCCGCGCATCGTGCGGGATGCGCGGCGCAACAGTCGGTCCGGGCAGGGCGGGCGCACGACACGGTGCCTTTGTCATCCCTCGTCCTCTGGACGGGCAATGCGGGCCCGGTGGCCCGCTCCTACGCGGAGGAGGGCAGTCGTCGTGACCAGTGTTGACGGTTCGGCTACCCATACGCCGATATCCGCTGCCCCGGCCCAGGTGGCCGCGTCGGCGCGGTCCGGCGGTCGCTGTCGTCCCCGCGCACCACACTCGCTCTGTTGCCCCGGCCAGCGTGACGTACCCGCCTGGCGCCGGGTGCCGGCCGGCGAGCATCGGGCTGGTCGGGTAACCGGCGCGGCCCTGCTGACGCCCTCCTAGCCGCAGGCGCCGACCCCGCCCTCACGCCACGGTCCGTGCTGGTGGAGTCGACCTTCCTCGCCGGCACCGCCCACGGCCCAAAGCTCACCCGTCCCACACGGAGGGCCTGGGTCTCGGTGGCTGCCGGCCCGACGGATCCCGCCGCCAGCGTCAGGGCCCTTTTGTCACACTTTGGCACCCATGGCCACGACCGGGGTCCGCCCTCCCACGGCGGACGCGGCTCCTGGCCGCCGACCCCGTACGAACAGCACCGTCGGAGTTCCCCTGCCACCGGGAGGTGATCGCCGTGGCCACTGCCACGACCAACCTGCTCAACACCCCGAACGAAGACCAACGAGTGGATCGGGTCCGCCGCGCGGCGCTGTCAGCCTACGTGGACGGAAAGATCAGTTTCGCACAGGCGAACCTGCGGGTTCGCAAGGCCATCGAACGCTTCCTCGTGTGACCAGTCACTCGATGCCCCGCGGACGGCGCCGGCCCCCCGCCGGCCCGTCCGCGGCAGGCGCCATCCGACGCCCCGGTCGCCAGGTCGGCACCCGTCCCACCCGCCGGGTACGCCGCCGCGGCTGATCTGATCACAGCAGGTACAGGCGGCGCTGCGCCACACCGACGGTGAGCCGCTGCCCCCAGGAGAGCTCGATCGCGTCCGATTCGATGCCGTCGCCGAACACGACCATCCGATCCGATTCGACCAGGACCTCGAGCCGGGCCGCCCCGGTCAGCCCGCCCTGTGTGCGGGCGGTGCCCGTCTCGGGCGAGGGCCACGCCTCGCGGACGAACCAGGCCAGCGCGCCCGCCGTCGGCGCCGGCAGGTCGATCTCGCCGCCACGCTGCGCCCAGACCGAACGGCACCAGCCCGGCAGCGGCTTCGGTGGCCGCGGCTGCCGGGACCCGCAGGACGTACCGGGCGGTCTGATGTCCGGGGTCGCCGACGTAGACCTCGTTGAGCGCGAGGATCCGCTGCCCGTCATCGGAGTGGGCCTCCACCATCGTGAGGTCGCGGGCCGACCCGCCGGGCCGGGCCGCGTCCTCACCCGTCAGGGCCCGCAGCATGCCGCCCGCCGCGGCGGGCGGGTGCCGGACGAGCACTCCGGGGTTGCGTCCGACGTCGGCGTTGATGCCCAGGACGGGCTGGCCGTCGAGGTACTTCGCCACGTTCGCGACCAGACCGTCCTGGCCGACGCAGATCACCACGTCGTCGGGAGCGAACAGGAACCGGTCCAGATCGGCCCGCTCCACCTCGCCGCGCCGCCAGTGCGCGGGGATCGCCGCGGTCACCGCCTGGCGGGCCGCCCGCGTGGCCTCGTCGGCGGCCTGCACCGGCGCGAGCTCCCGGCCACGGGTCCGCAGGAAGAACTCGGCCTGGCCACGGGTGCCGTGCCGGGCGATCAGCTCGGTGTACTCGGTGCGCCGGTGCACCAGGACCGCCCGCGGGGCGAGACTCATGACTGCTGCTGCCCGGTGTGGGCGAGGCGGCTGAGCAGTTCGGTGAGCATGTCCGGGGTGATCGTGAGCGCGCCGATCGAGGGCAGGTGGTCGGCGAGGTCGCGCACGGCCAAGGCGACCATCGCCGAGGTGTCGAGCCCGGTGACGGAGGCGACCCGGGCCGCCTCCGCGTCCGCCTCGGCCTGCCCGACCAAGCGTACCGCCTCGGCCCGGTCGGCGGCCTCGATGCGGACCCGTTCGGCCTGCGCGCTGGCGGCGGTTTGGGCGCGCCCCGCCTCGGCCTCGGCGGCGATGCCCGCGGCGGCGGCCTGTTCGGTCATCCGGCGCTGTTCGTTGGCGCCTTCCTGGGTGACCAGCCGCTCGGCCCGCACCGCGAGTTCGATCTTGCTTTGCAGCTCGTTCTCGGCGATCCGCCGTTCCTGCTCGACGGCCAGTGCCCGCCGCCCGTAGGTGGCCCGGTCGGCCTCGGACTGGATCTGCTCCCGGGTCGGGGTGGTCAGTGCCTTCTCCACGTCCGGTGCCGGGCGCACCGCGACCACCCGCACCCCGGCGACGGCGATACCGGTCTGGACCAGCCGGGTGTCCGTGCGCAGCCCGTCGGTCACCCGGGCCCGGATCTCCGGGACACCCTCGACGAGCGCGGCCGTCAGCGGTGCGCGGGCGAGCAGGTCCGAGGCGTACTGCTGGGCCGTCTCGGTGATCAGGCCGGCCAGCTGGCCGAGCGGCTTCTCCCGCCAGCCGCCGAGCTCCGGGTCGATACCGAAGTCGATCCGGGCGGCGGCCAGCGCCGGGTCCGCGATCCGGTAGGTGACGGTGGCCTGCACCGCGACGTCCTGGAAGTCGGATGTGCGGGCGTGGAACAGCACCGCGAGCTCCCGGTCGTCCACCGGCACCTCGCTGATCACCGCCGTCCGCGGGCGGTACCAGAAGACCTGGCCGACGCCCTCGTGGGCGACCTCGGTGCCGCGCAGGTGCCGGATGTACGAGGTCGGACGCCCCCGCAGGTGACACAGGAACGGTACGCGGCTGATGTCCGCCATGACTGCCTCCCGGTGGTCGGCGTCCCGCACCGACCGTCACTTTTATCGTCGAAGTGACGATAACCGTCGACGGCCTTTTTCGTCAAGGTGACGATATATGGTGCGGTCCATGCCACCCTCGCTTCCCGATGGCGTCGTCCCGGTGCCCCTGAGCGTCGATCTCGTCCTGCTGACCGTCCGCGACGACCAGTTGGCCGTGCTGCTGGTGCGCCGCGGGATCGACCCGTATCGCGGTCGGTGGGCGCTGCCCGGCGGGTTCGTCCGCCCCGGGGAGGACCTCGCCGACGCCGCCGTGCGCGAACTCGCCGAGGAGACCGGCCTGCGGCATCCGCCGGCGCATCTCGAACAGCTCGCGACCTACGGCACCCCCGGCCGTGATCCGCGCGGCCACGTGGTCACCGTCGCGTTCCTGGCCCTGGCCCCGCAGTCACGGGCTCCCGTCGCCGGCACGGACGCCGCCGACAGCCGCTGGGCCGCGCTCGGCGACACCTCGACGGCCGACCTCGCCTTCGACCACGCCACGATCGTGGCCGACGGGCTGGAACGGGCCCGCTCCAAGATCGAGTACAGTGCCGTCGCGACGGCGTTCTGCGAACCGGAGTTCACGGTCGCGGCCCTGCGGCGGATCTACGAACTGGTCTGGGGATGCCGCCTGGACCCCCGCAACTTCCATCGCAAGGTGACCGGCACCGCGGGATTCCTCGTCCCGACCGGACGCCTCACCACCCGCGACGGTGGCCGCCCCGCGGAGCTCTACCGCCGTGGGGAGGCAGGTCTGCTGCACCCCGCGATGCTGCGGCCCGCCCGGGAACGGTCACCAGGCGACGGCGCCGCGCGCCAGAACGGTTCCAGATAGCCCGGATGGCTCGCGGTGGCGAGGCTTCGAGGCAGAGACGGCCGGGCGCCCGGGCGATCGGGGGGTGAACCCGGGCGGCCGGCCACGGCAACCTTCTCACCGAAAGCGCACGCAGGCTTACTGTTCGTGGATTAGTGTGGCGTGAGAGTCACCAGCTGTCCACCCTCGCCACGTCCGCCGTAATTGCGCCCGCCCGAAGACCGCGCCGGCAAGGCCCGAGAAGTCCGAGGTAATCGCACTTCGCCAGGGTGGCGCGCCCTTCGGCGGCAGTCTTCGCTACTTTCCGCGGTTGGTCGCGTGCAGATCGTTGGATCTGGGGAACGCCGCAGGGCCGCGCGGAGGAGCCGCCGAGGCAGGCAGGGCCGCGGTCGCGGAGGTGCCCGGGTCCACCGCGGTGGCGTCCTCGGACACGGCACCCTCGGTGGTGACGTCCTCGGCCTCGTCGACGGAGCGGTTGGCGGCCATCCGGTCGCGGCCGAGGGCGACGATGCCGGCGGCGACCATGGTCAGGGCGATGATGAAGGCGACACGCTGGGGGCCGTCCGGCGCCGGCTCGTCGAAGAGGGTGACGCCGAGGGTGACCGGCAGAAACGCGGACACCCCGCTGGTGACCGGGAAGGCGATGACCGCGGCGCGCCCCTGCAGACCACGTTGCTGCAGGCCAAGCGCCAGCACGGAGAACAGCACCAGCAGGTACGGGGTCGGGGTGGTGAGCAGGTCGACGAGGGTGGACTGCCCCTCGCGGCGCTCGTGCACCGCCAGCCCGATCTGGCGGGTGGCCAGCGTCGCGATCGCGTAGCAGACCCCGGCGGCGGCGCCGAAGCCGAGCGCGGTGGCGGCGATACCGCCCCGGCGGGCGGCCACGTTGGCCAGGAACGCGCAGAACAGCGCGAACATGAGGCCGAGCACGAGGAACGCGAGCAGGACGTCGGTGCTGGCCGAGGTGCCGACCTCGGCTCGGCGGGCGAACGCGTAGGCGAGCAGGCCGATGCCGGCCACCATCGAGGCGACCCCGAGCCAGCCGTTACGGCTGATCCGCTCACCGAGCACCCGCTGCGCCAGCAGCGTGAACACGATCATGTCGAGGGCCATCACCGGGGCGACGAGCGCGACCGGGGCGACCGACAGCGCGGCGACCTCGAGCAGGAACGACCCGGCCTCGACCGCGAGCCCCAGCAGCCACAGCGGACGCAGCACCAGATGGGCGAGCAGGCCCAGGCCCAACCCGCCGGAGCTGGTCTCCTCCTCGCGGGCCGCGCGCGCCTGCACCAGCGGAGCGATGCCGTACAGGCCCGCCGAGACGGCCGCCGTCGGCAGCCCGACCAGCAGCGCCGTGCTCATCTGCCGGCCGCCGCGGCCGTACACGGGACCGGCCCGCTCGAAGACACCATCGGTACGCGGCCTACCCCCGTCTGCTTCACACCCACCACCCGTCCCAGTCAACACCGACGGCGAGCCGCGGCATTCCGGGGCAGGCGGGGCGACACCGAACAAGGGTGTGGCTCACCAGTGGGCGCCGAAACCGATCTGGGCCAGTGCGGCGTCGAAGGCCTGCTCCCAGGCCTGCGGACCGATGGCCACCCGATGCGAGGGGGGCTTGACCCGGTCGAGGCAGGCCAGGGCCGAGCGGGTCAGCGAGACCGGGTCGGTGTTGGTGACCTCGGCGTGGCCGCGCTCGAGCTCCTTCTGCAGGTTGTCCCGGCCGTGGCCGGGCACGACGTCGAGCAGCAGCAGATCCCGTCCGATCACCCGGGCCTCGCTGCAGGTGTCACCGGAGGAGGTCACGACCAGGTCGCTGGCGGCCATCAGCGCGGGAATGCGGTCGGTGAAACCGAACGGGATGACCTTGTGCTGGCGTTCGGCCAGCGCCGTGAGTTTCGCGGCGAGCCGCTCGTTGCGCCCGGCGACGGCCAGCACGTAGATCCCGGCGCCGGAGAGCGCCGCGGCGCTTTCCACCAGCGGGCCAAGACCCCACGAGCCGGACATGAGCAGCACGCACGGGGCGTCCCCGGGAATGCCGAGTTCCGCGCGGGCCTCCTCCTGGGACGGCGGGTCGTAGAAGGGGGTACGCACCGGGGTCGGCACGACCGAGACCAGCGCGTTCGGCGCGAACCGCCGCACATAGCGGGCGGCGGTCTGGGAGGTCACCAGGTAGAGATCGGTGTTGTCGTGCACCCACAGTCGGTGCACGCAGCAGTCGGTGGAGAAGACCGCGGTGACCAGGCCGGGAAACTCGGCCTTGACCCGGCTGGTCGCCGCGGCTCCGGTGGCGAAGATGGAGACGACGAGATCGGTGGGTGTGGTGCTCAGTTCCTCGCGCAGGGCGGGGACGACGTAGCGGCTCGACGTCCGCTCGATGAGCCCGGCGAGTTTTCCGCCGGTGCGCATCTGCGAGAAGTGCACCGCGTCGTACAGGCCGGGCACGGCGAGCATCCCGCGGAAGACCTTCTCTCCGCGGGCCCCGTTGCGACCGCCGAGCATGCGCAGGCTGTCGCCGGTGCGGGCGGTCCACCCGCGCCGGGTCAGCGAGGCGCCGCAGGCCTCGGCCATCACGTCGTGCCCCATCCCGAGCGACCCGGACAACAGCAGCGCGGACCCGCGCCGCGCCGGCGTCCGAGCCGTCAGGTCGCCGTCCTGTGAGGGTCCGGTCACCGTCACACCACCGATCTGCGTCATGCGGTCTGCGTCATGGGCTGGTCATCGTGCCGATCATTCCGACGAGGCGGCGGTCACATCGAGGTCGTCGACATGCGAGACGGCCTGGACCGGTGGGCGCCGATTCGCCAGATACCACTCGACGTACTGCCGGACGCCGTCGGAGAAGGGCGTGGTGGGCCGCCAGCCGAGCAGGTCGAGGGCTCGGCGGGCGGACACCTCCCGGCCGCGGAAGTCGCCGGGCCGGGCCGGGACGTGCTCGATGGTCGTGCCGGGGAAGTGCCGGCAGACGGCCTGCGCCATCTCGAGCACGCTGACCGACTCGTCGCCCTCGAGCGCGAGCGTGGCGTTCTCCGCCTCGGGCCGCAGCGCCAGCACGTGCGCGTCGGCGAGGTCGCGGACGAACACGTAGTTGCGGAACTGCTGGCCGTCCCCGGCGACGGTGAGTGACTCGCCGCCGAGGGCCTTGTGGACGAACCGGGCGAGCACCAGCTCGTCGCGCATTCCGGGGCCGTACGGGATGCCGTAACGCAGGATCGTGAACGGCAGTCCGTAGGTCTGCTGGTAGCTGTGCAGCAGGAGTTCGGCGGCGAGCTTCGTCGAGGTGTAGACATGCCCGGCGCGACCGAGGGTGATCTCGGCGTCCTCGGTCAGCGGGGACGGGTCGGCACGCTCCCCGACCGCGCCATACACCCAGACGGTGCTGGCGAACAGCACCCGGCTGACCTTGGCCTGACGGGCCGCCTCGCAGACGTTGCCGGTGCCCTCGACGTTGAGGCGCACGGTGCGGGCGGGATCGGCGTAGGCGAAGTCGACGTTGGACATGCCGGCGATGTGGAACACCGCGTCGGCACCGCCGAGCGCCTTGGTGAGTCCGGGCAGGTCGAGGACGTCGACCTGCAGGCTGGTCGCCCGCGGGTCGCTCGGGCGGGCATCGACATCCAGGGAGAGGACGTCGTGCCCGGCGTCGAGCAGCCGGTCGACGACGTGACTGCCGATGAAACCGGAGCCTCCGGTAACCGCGATTCTCATGCTGCCCCGTCCAGGTCCAGGCTCGCCAGCGCGGCGGCGAAGGAGGTCAGCACGTGCTCGGCCTCCGCGTCGGTCATGTCGGAATGCAGTGGTAGGCAGACGTGCCGGGAGCAGAGGTCCTCGGCGACCGGCAGCGCGCCGCCGGCGTAGTCGGTGAAGACGGGCTGCTGGTGCAGGGGCACCTCGTAGACCTCACCGGACAGGGAGACGCCGTGCCGCTCCTTCAGTTCCTTCTTCAACCGGGCCCGGTCGACACCGGGGCGGGGCATGACGATGTACTTGTAGTAGTTGTTGATGTCGCCCGGGGGCAGCCGCAGCCGGCTGGCGGGCGCCGGGGCTCCCGGTCGGGCCAGGCCGTCGATCGCCGCGTCGTAGCGGGCGGCGATCCGGGTGCGGGTGGCGAGGAACTCGTCGAGGTGGCGCAGGTGCACCTTGCCGGTGACCGCGTGCAGCTCGCTGAGCCGCCAGGCGTAGCCCTCACGGATGTGGGTGTTCCCGAGGAAACCGGCCTTGCCCTGGTCGCGGTAGATCAGCGCCGCCTCGTGGATCGCCGGATCGGCGGTGACGATCATGCCGCCCTCACCGCTGGTGATCAGTTTGGTGGGGTAGAACGAGAACGACCCGGCCACGCCGAACGACCCGGCGAAGGTGCCGTTGTGCTGGCAGCCATGGGCGTGCGCCGCGTCCTCGACGAGGAGGATGTCGCGCTCGGCGCACAGGCGGGCGAGGTCCTCCACATCCGGTGACACCAGACCACCGATGTGCACGAGGACGACCGCGCGGGTGTTCGGGGTAAGGGCCGCGGCGACGGTGTCGGCCGACAACGCGAAGGTGTCGGAACTCACATCGGCGAAGACCGGATTGGCGCCGGCCCGCAGAACAGCAAAGGCGGTCGCCGCGAATGTGTTGGTCGGAACGATGACGTCCGTGTCCCGAACGTCCAGACTGCGAAGAATGATCTCCAGTGCGGCGGTACCACTGCTCACCGCCACGGCGAACGGCGCTTCGTGCGCCGCCGCGAATGCGGCCTCGAAATCCCTCGTGTGTGCGCCGAGTGTCAGCGCGCCGGTGGAAAGGATCTCAGTCGTGGCCGACGCGATCTCCGCACGATCGTCGGCTGAGAAGACGATCCGTGCCGCGGGGACATGCACCTGTTCACCCCTGCCTTCCGAGTCATCCGCACGAGTGGGCACTGCTCTGGACCGGCAACGCCCCGGGCGCCCTCGGCGCCACGAGGTGCCAGCCCTACAACCCCTCCGGATGTAACGACCGGTTTTGTCAGCACATGCCCAAAACAGGCTAGCGATCCCGCTCGGAGGTGCAACCAGGACCCACTACGGTTACCTACGAAACATCTCACATCTATCCGAAAGTAGCGGACCTTGTCGGGAAAGCGACGTCGGCCCGAGGAACGATTCTTCCGTCACCCCGATGACGTCCGCGCCAGGACGGACAGCGATGGTGATGTCCCGGTCACGGTCAGGGCCGGGGGTCTGCATCGTCGCGTCTTTGCCGGGCCCTGGTAAGAGGGTCACCCCCGCACCGTCGATCTACGAATCCAGGGGTGACCCGTCGGCGGCCTCGGGCCAGCCCGCGCGGACGCCCCTGGCGCCGTCGAGGCCCGGGCCGCCGGGTCCGGCGCCCGCCCCGCCGCCACAGGCGTGATCGCGCCACCGTGCCACGGCGACGGGTGACCTGCCGACCAGGCCGGTCGTACGCCTGGCGGGGTCGGCTGGCGGGCTCGAGCGCCCCCCGCGGCGGGCGCGTTTCACCCCGCGGGAGTGACTGCGGTGCCCGTCGATCCGGGGCCGCGTCGCTCGGCGGCGGCGGACAGC
>NZ_CADCWS010000147.1 GCF_902806475.1 Candidatus Frankia nodulisporulans | reverse complement strand
TATCGATTTCCGATCATCATGTTTATCGTCTGGGTGAAATTTGCCTCCGAATGTATGGCATGTCACACTTGACTTCCCCGGCGGATGCCACCCGGGCCGGTGGGGCGTGCGCGGTCTGTCCGGAGCCCGGACCCCCTGGTGCCTATGCGGGCCTTCGTGCGTCGGCGATTGCGAAGCGACGGACAAGCGGACTGGGGATCAGATGCGGACATTCGGAAGTCGGCTCGGTACGTTCGGTCGTGGTGGTGCCCCACGGCGGGTCCACCCCGGGGGGCTCAGGGCCCCGTCAGAGCGCGGTCGTGGCGGCGTTATCCGTCGGCGTGCTGTTAGCGATGGCGGCCGGTTGCGGGAGCGGCGGCAGCGATGGTGGTGGCGCCGCCGCGACCTCGGCGAGCGGCCTCGAGCGGTGCCTCCCTGCTGGGGCCGGTGGCGAAGGCCTCGGGGGCTCCAGTGAAGATCGGCGTGATCTCGGACGGCAAGGGCGCCGCCAGTGACACATCGGTCGAGCTGCGGGTGGCCAGCGCGTCGGTCAAGTACTTCAACGCGCACAAGTCCGGTATCGGCGGCCGGCCGATCCAGCTGTGGACATGTGTGACGGCGAACGAGGCCAGCAAGGGTACCGACTGCGCGAACCAGGCGGTCGAGCAGAAGGTCGTGGCCGTGCTGGTCGGTGCCTCGTCGGTCTCCAACGCGGTGTGGGCACCGCTGCACGCGGCGAAGATCCCCGTGCTGTACTTCTCGACGACCGATACGGAGCAGCTCAAGGACTCCCAGTCGACCTTCTCCCTGGGTGACCCGGTCGGTTTCATCAGCAGTGGAATCCTTCCGTTGGCCCAGAAGGCCGGGACCAAGACCCTGACCGGGATCATCATCGATGTTCCACCGGCGCTGACCTCGTTCCAGGGCGAAAGCGCCGAGGTGCTGCGCAAGGCCGGGATGACCTTGAAGCTCATCCCGATTCCGTTGGGCACCGCGGACATGACCCCGCAGCTGCAGGGCCTGTCGGGTTCCGCGCCGGGTGTGGTGGAGGTCGTCGGGAATGACGCGTTCTGCATCAGTGCGTTCAACGCGCTGCGCACGGCCGGTTTCACCGGTCCGATCTTCGCGGTCTCGCAGTGCGTCTCGGACGCGACCCGCAAGGCGGTTCCGGCGGATGTCCTCAAGCGGATCACCGTGGTCGCTGTCTCGCCGGTGAACAATGACAACCCGTCGACCCGCCTCTACGAGGCCGTCGTGGATGCCTACGGTAGCGAGATCAAGACGGATGACTCTTCTGGGCTTAACATGTTCGCGCAGTTCAACGCTTTCCAGACCGTACTCGCCGACATCAGGGGTGACATCACGCCGGCCACGGTGACCGCGGCGTTCAAGTCGATACCGGAGAAGGAGATTCCCGGCGCGGGTGGGCTGAGGTTCCGTTGCAACGGCAAGGCGTACCCGGCCACGCCGGCGGTCTGCGTCCGTGGCGGTCTGACCGCGCAGCTCGACGGCAAGGGCAACCCGGCCTCCTACCAGGTCGTCGGCTACACCCCGATCCCCTCCTGACCGAATCCCGCGACGCGCGGCACGAGTAGCACGCGCGGTACGGGTGACACACGGTCGCATCGGCGGCGCACACAGAACGTGCGGCTCGGGCGGCGAGCGAGGCGTCGGATCGGGCCGGTTCTGGTCGACCGGGCCGGCCCGGCCCGGGAACTCGATGGGCTCCGCTCCACGCGGATTCGGTGGAGCGGAGCCCAGCCGGGTAGCGATGCCGCTGCTCACCGCACTCACCAGTGCGGTGAGGCCGGGTTCCGCTACTCCCGCAGTGGAACCCGGTCTCCGGGGCGGCGCAATACCCTACCGGGCGCAGCGAGCCCGAGCCCGCTCGTTGGTAGAAGTTGCCCCCGGATGTATGCCGTGTCACTATTCACTGCCCAGACGGGGTGTCATCCGGTCCAACCGGGCGCGCGGTTCTGCCGCGAGGTTCGGCGCGGCCCGGAGGTATCGCGTAGGGCAGTCCCGTAGGGCAGTGCGGAATGACAGACAAGCAGACTAGGGATCATATGCGCACAGTTGGGAAGCAGGTCAGCACGCTCAGTTGCTGCGGTGCCTCGAGGTCGGCGCGACCTGGGCGGTTGGAACCGCGCGCAGGCGTGGTCGTGGGGGCATTATCTGCTTTACCCGCGGGTGTGCTGTCAGCGGTGACACCGGTATCGGTGCATGATTCGCAGGTTCAATGCTCTGCGTGCGGTAATCCTCACTCGCCGTACTTCCCGAACTTCTCGGTTTCGGCCGTCGTCCTGACCGGTCGGCCGCTTTCCAGATCGTCGACCACAGCTCGAGACTCGCGTGAGTGGTTCACTGCTGAGTAGGACCATCCCGGGGCTGGTCCGGCCCGGGATACCCCCTGACCACCGACTGCTCACAGTTGACGATCTGCCAGTCGAGATTCGCCACTCGGCCTGCATTCAGGCGGCGGCCGCTGCGTCGATCGCCGGAAATGGACCGGCGAGACCCGCCGGAACGGGACAGCGTGTACCAGGCGCAGCCCGACCAAGGACCGATCCGACCAGCACACCATTCGGGAGTACGTGATGCACCATGTCGGCTCGTTGCTGCTCGGGCTTGGAAACGGGGGCGTGTACGCCGCCCTCGCGCTCGCGCTTGTACTGACCTACCGAAGTTCCGGAGTCATCAACTTCGCGACCGGCGCGGTCGCGATGTACGTCGCCTACTCCTACGCGTTCCTGCGTAACGGAGAACTGCTGGTCCTGATCCCCGGCCTGCCAACATCGGTGGATCTCGGAACCGAGCTGGGATTCGTCCCGGCGCTGCTGGCGGCGTTGGTCATCGGGGCGTTGTTGGGCGCTCTCCTGTACCTGGTGGTGTTCCGGCCACTACGGGAAGCACCGCCACTCGCCCGCGCGGTGGCCTCACTCGGCGTTCTGGTCGTCATCCAGTCGGTGATGGCGATCCGGGTCGGAACCTCGCCGGTGAGCGTCGAGGCGATCTTCCCGACCGACCGCTGGCAGAGCGGCTCGCTGACAGTGCTCGCCGACCGCTTCTACCTGGCGGTCACGGTCGTCGTGCTGACCATCGTGCTGGCGGCGCTGTTCCGCTTCACCCGCTTCGGCCTGTTCACCCGTGCCGCCGCCGAGTCCCAGACCGGCGCCTACGTCAGCGGCATCTCGCCCGACCGGGTCTCGCTGTACAACTGGATGATCTCCGGGACGGTCGCGGGTGCGGCCGGCATCCTGATCGCCCCGCTGAGCCCGCTGTCGCCCTCCACCTACACCCTGTTCGTGGTGCCGGCGCTGGCCGCCGCGGTCGTCGGTGGCTTCCAGGGCCTCGTGTCCACGGTGCTCGCCGGTCTGGCCATCGGCATGGTGCAGTCGGAGGCACTCACCCTCTCCGCCGACCACTCCTGGCTGCCCGGCTCGGGTGCCTCGGCCCTGGTGCCGCTGCTGGTCATCCTGATCGCGCTGCTGGTCACCGGACGGGGCATCCCGGTTCGTAGCGGGCTGGTGCGCCAGCCGCTGGGTCGCGCACCGCGTCCCCGCTCGCTGACACTGCCGACGCTGTCCGGTACCGCGATCGGCGTGATCGCCCTGCTGCTCACCTCCGGCACCTGGCGGGCGGCGGTGATCGGCACGTTCATCGCCGCGATCCTCGGCCTGTCACTGGTGGTCGTCACCGGCTTCGCCGGCCAGGTCTCCCTCGCCCAGCTCGCGCTCGCCGGAGCCTCGGCGTTCAGCCTGTCCGGACTCACCCAGAGCTGGCACGTCCCGTTCCCGTTCGCACCGCTGCTCGCCGCACTGGTGGCCACCGTCCTCGGTGTCGTCATCGGCCTACCCGCACTACGGCTACGCGGACTGACGTTGGGCATCGTCACCCTCGCCCTCGCCTACGCGATCGAGGCGGTCTGGTTCCGCAACTCCGACCTCGTCGGTAGCTCCGGCGCCAAGGTCTCCGACCCGTCGCTGTTCGGATGGAACATCGGTATCGGCAGCGGCGAGGCGTTCCCGCGTCTTCCGTTCGGCATCCTGTGTCTGCTGGTCCTAGTCGCGGTCGCCTGGGGCGTCGCCAAGCTGCGGATGAGCTCGCTGGGCTCGGCGATGCTCGCCGTGCGCGCCAACGAGCGGTCGGCCGCCGGTATCGGCGTCAACGTCGTGCGGGTCAAGCTGATCGCCTTCGCGCTGGCCTCGTTCATCGCCGGTCTCGGCGGTGCGCTGCTGGCCTACCGCAGCAGCGTCGTCACCTTCGACTCGTTCACCGCGATCGGTGGTCTGACCCTGCTCTCCACCGCCTACCTCGCCGGCGTCACGTCGGTGTACGGCGGCATCACCGCCGGCATCATGGCCGGCACCGGCATCGTCTACATCGCCATGGACCGGTGGATCGACTTCGGCGACTGGTTCTCGGTGATCTCCGGCTTCGGTGTCATCCTCGTGCTGCTGACCCAGCCCGAAGGCATCGCCAGCGGTGGGCACGACCTGGTCGCCCAGGTCCGTAAGCGGATCGGGGCACGCAAGGCCGCCACGGCGACCACCGAGGGCGCCAGCGCAAGCACCGCCGACGGTGCCGTTCCCGCCACCGTCGCTGCCTCCGCCGCGGCGGGGACCGCGACGGCGGAGACGTCCTCGACCGACGCCGCCGCACCGGCACCGGTGCCGGTGCCGGTGCCGGTGCCGGCCGAGCAGAACGCCGCGCTGCTCAGCGGCGCCGACCGGGTGCCTCTCGATGTCGAGGGCGTGACGGTTCGCTACGGCGGCGTCGTCGCCGTGTCGGACGTGTCGCTGTGCATCGCCCCCGGGCAGATCGTCGGTCTGATCGGGCCGAACGGCGCCGGCAAGACCAGTGCCATCGACGCGATCACCGGATTCGCTCGGGCCAGTGGCACCGTCCGCCTTGGTGAGGAGCGTCTGGACACCCTCGCGACCCACGTCCGGGTCAAGCGGGGCCTCGCCCGTACCTTCCAGTCGATCGAGCTGTACGACGACCTGACCGTGTCGGAGAACGTCAGCGCCGCGCTGGCCGGGGTGCAGGCCGACCATCGCCATCGCACCCTGGCGGCGGCCCTCGACCTGGTCGGCATCGCCGACCGGGCCGACCGGGCGGCCGGCGAGCTCAGCCAGGGCGAACGGCAGCTGGTCTCGATCGCCCGTGCCATCGCCACCGGACCGCGGGTCCTGCTGCTTGACGAGCCGGCCGCGGGCCTGGACACCACCGAGTCCGCCTGGCTCGGTGAGAAGATCCGCTCGATCAGCCGCAGCGGTGTCGGCATCCTGCTGGTCGACCACGACGTCGCCCTTGTCCTGGACGTCTGTGACCACATCTACGTGCTCGACTTCGGCAAGGTGATCGCGTCCGGCAGCCCCGACGAGATCCGGGCCAACCGGGCGGTCGCGGACGCCTACCTCGGCAACGTCCACGATGGCGAGGGAACCGAGAGCGAGCCCGTCGAGGGTGGCGGCGCCGCGGGCACGGGCACCGAGACGCCCGCCCCGGCCCCCGCTTCTTCGGCCCCCGCTGCTCCGGCTACCGCTTCTTCGGCTACCGCTGCTCCGGTCGGCTACCGCGGATGTTGTGGCGCCGGCGGCCGAGGGCACCGCGGGCAGTGAGACCACGGTGGCCAAGGACGTCGTCGCTGGTGGGAAGGCTCCCGCTACCAGCACGCTCGACGGCAAGGCACCCAACAGCAGGTCCCACGAGGACGGGGCCGGCTCGAGCAGCAGCGTTGGTGGCGAGGACGCCGCCGACGGTACGGTCGACTCCGACGCGACGGTGGTGACGTCATGACATCCGCTCTGACCTGCGAAGCACTGACGGGCGGGCGGGGCTCGTCCGAGGTCTTCCGCGGCCTGGACCTCAGCGTCGCCCCGGGGAAGGTGCTGGCCCTGCTCGGGCCGAACGGGGCCGGCAAGACCACGTTGCTGCTCACCCTCGCGGGCCTGCTCCCGTCCCGCAGCGGCAAGATCTCGGTGGGTGAGACCCGGCTGCCCAGCGGCAAGCCGGGGGCGGCCAACCGGGCCGGTGTGGTTCTTGTTCCGGACAACCGGGCGTTGTTCACGCAGCTCAGCGTCGAGGACAACCTGCGCGCGGCGGCCCGCCGGCAGGGCCCGAAGCCACGGGCGATGCTCGAACTGTTCCCGGACCTGGAGAAGCGCTGGACCGTTCCCTCCGGTGCGCTTTCCGGTGGCGAGCAGCAGATGCTGGTGCTTGCCCGGGCCCTGATCCAGCAGCCGAAGGTGCTGCTCGTCGACGAGCTGAGCATGGGCCTCGCGCCCCTGATCGTCCAGGCGCTGTTCCGGACGGTGCGCCAAGTCGCCGACGATCAGGGCTGCGCGGTCGTGCTCGTCGAGCAGCACGTCAACCTCGCGCTGCGGATGGCCGATGACGCGGCGGTGCTCAGCCGTGGTGCGCTGGTCCTGCAGGCGCCGGCGGCGGAACTCGCCGCCGAACCCGAGCGGGTCGAGGCCGCCTACTTCGGCGCTGGCCGCGAGGAGAAGAAGGCGGCCGCCGCTGCCTGACCGGTGAGTTTCCACGGACGCCCCGTCCGCCAGCCGTGAACCCGCTGGTGGACGGGGCGTCCGTCGTGGTGCCCGAGGGGTGGAACTACCGAGGTGCGTCCTCGAAGGTGATCGCCCCACGCAGGATCCGACCGGCCTCGAGGTCCGCGTAACCGTCGTTGACCTGATCGAGGGTGTACGTCCTGGTGATCAGTTCGTCGATCTTCAGGGTGCCGGCCTTGTAGAGGTCGAGTAGTCGAGGGATCGCCGTGCGCGGGCTCTGCGAGCCGTACAGACAGCCACGGATCTGCTTGTTCGTCATCGCGAACGTGAACAGGTCGAGATCGGCCACCTTCTGACCGAACGGTGCCACCGACGTGATCACGCAGGTGCCGTCCTTGCCGGTCAGGCTGAGCGCGGGCTGGAGCAGGTCCGAGGTCATCACGGAGAACGCGCAGATCACCGAGTGGCACATGGCGCCCGCGGTCAGTTCGCGGATCGCGTTGGCGGCCTCCTCGATGGACGCGAACGCGTGCGTGGCCCCGAAACGCAGCGCCTGCTCGCGCTTGAACTCCACCGGGTCGACGGCGAAGATCAGCCGTGCGCCGGCGATCCGTGCGCCCTGCACGGCGCTGATCCCGATCCCGCCGATCCCAAGGACGGCGACCGCGTCGCCGGGCTTGACCTCCGCCCGGTTGACCGCGGAACCGAATCCGGTCGCGACGCCACACGAGACCAGCGCGGCGACCGCCCACGGCACGTCCGGGTCGACCTTCACGATGGTCGATTCGGCGAGCAGTTGACGTTCGGAGAACGCGCCGATCTGGGTGTAGCGCGCCACAGCCTCGTCGCCCAACCGGTGCGCGATCCGCCCATCGGTGATCATCCCGACGTTGAACAGCTTGGCGCCGTCGTTGCACAGGAACGCCCGGCCCGAAAGGCAGTACGTACACCGCCCACAGGACGGGACGAACGACATGGCGACATGGTCACCGGGGCTGACGGAGGTGACGTCCGGCCCGACCTCGAGGACTTCGCCGGCACCCTCATGCCCGCAGATCATCGGGAAATGCGGCATCGGCATCGCGCCCGAGCGCGCATGCTCGTCCGAATGGCACAGACCACAGGCTCGGACGTCGATCAGGACCTCGCCCGCGCGGGGATTGTCGATCTCGACCGTCTCGATCTTGAAATCCTGACCGGGGCCGAACAGCAGAGCTGCTCGTGTGCTGACCATGGGGTGCCGCCTTTCGCACGTCCGGCAGACGATCACATCCGGACGATCGACCTTGAGTAGGGCGAGACAACAATGCCATAGTGTGTCGCCGTGAGACAGTCATGCCGACGGGAGTGATCTGCGCGCCGAACGGCGGTGGGCCCACCGTGTCGCGGGCCGTTCGCGGTTACCGACCCCCGCCCTGCCGAGCGGCCGGACATCGGCCAATGCTGTCAGCATGACCCGACCTGGTGCGGAGGCGGAACCGCCTGACGACCCGCCCTCGCGAGCCCACAACCACCCGAACCCCCAGGGCCCGTGTCCCGCGCAGGACCGGCATCCCGCGCGGGACCGACACCAGGCGCAGGATCGGCACGCTGCGCAGGACCGACACCGTGCGCAGGACCGGCATCATGCGCGGAGCCCGCGGCGCGGTCAGGGCTGGTGGGGCAGCGAGAGCGCGCTGCTCGACGATGCCGAGGCCCGCCGACGTCTGGTGGCCGCGGCCGGGCGCTGCGTGATCCGGCGTGGCTCGAGCCGGATGCGGATCGAGGAGGTCGCCACGGAGGCCGGTGTCTCCCGCTCCACCGTCTACCGGTACTTCCGCAGCCGCGATGAGCTGCTTCTCGCCGTCCTGCTCGATCGGGTCGACACCGCCATGGACGTGGCGCTGGAATCCCTGCCGCATCCGTACGACGCACGCGTCACCCTGGTCGAGGTGTTCGTGCGGGGCACCAGCCTCATCGACGGGGATGCGCTGGCCGAGGCGCTGTTCGCCGCCGGTGGTCGGGCCAGCGGCGACTCCCTGCCACTGGCCACGGAGCCGATCGTCGAGGCTGTCCACAAGCGTCTCGAGCCGCTGCTGCTGCGCTGGCAGGACAGCGGCCAGCTGAGCGCCGACCTCGACCTGTGGGAGGCCGTACGGTGGCTGATCGCCGCCGGCGGCGCCATGATGGCCCCGCCGTGGAGCAGCCGCAGCCTGCCCGACAAGCGTGTGTTCGCCGAGACATATCTGATCCGCGCCCTGCTTCAGCCGGCCACGCCAACGCCTGACGCCGAGGTGAGTACGTCCTCGAGGCGCGACGACGGAAAGACACCGAGCAGGTAACGGTCCGGCCGGACGACGGCCACCTGGGGCTGTCTGGAACGCCCGCGCATCCGCAGCACCGTGCCGTCGAGATCCACGATGACCGGACCGGACCGCGCACGCTGACCGTCCCGGTCCGCCGACACGGCGTGGCCGATGGTCAGGGTCGTACCGCCGCGGCGGTCAACCCAGGCCCGGACCTGCGGCGTCAGCGCGACTCCAGCATCGTCGCCGAGCCCGAGCAGCACCCAGGACGACCCGAGCAAGTCGTCAAGCCGGCAGACTCGGCCGTCCTCGGTCCGGATACGCGGGTTGGGCAGCACCCGCCCGGCCCAGCGGCCCCCGCCGTGCGCCCGCCGCGGCCGCGAGGCCTTCGGGAGCCGGGTCCGCGGTCGCGCGGCGCCGGAGCGCAGGGCGTGGCCGAGCCCCGGAGCGTGGGCCGCTGTGCGCAACGCGGCCCGCAGCGCGGCCGCCCGGACCGGGCTCGTCGTCTGCACGATCCGACCGGCCCGGATGGCCCGGGTGGTGATCGCGGCTACCTGGGGACGGCGCTCCCGTTCGTAGTCGTCGAGTGAATCCGGATCCCGTAGTCCCGCGAGGACCTCGGTCAGCCGCCAGGCCAGCGCGGCCGCGTCCCGGATGCCCGAGGCGAGCCCCTGGCCGGCGAACGGCGGCATCGTGTGCGCCGCATCGCCGGCGAGCAGGACCCTGCCGACCCGCCAGCGGGTCGCGATGCGGGCGTGGAACGTGTAGACCGCCGCCCGTTCCACCGCGACCGTGCCCGGGTCGATCCAGGGTGTGAGCAGGCTCGTGACGGTCTCCGGCTCGGCCATCCGCTCGGGATTCTCGCCGGGGAGCATCATCCACTCCCAGCGGTGCCCACCGGGCATCGGCATCGTCACCGCGGGCCTGCGTGGATCGAGAACGAAGGCGATGTCGTCGGGTACCGGCAGCGGCTCGGCCGAGCGCGCGTCCACGACGAGCCACGGCTGGACGAAGGTCCTGCCCGCGAAGTCCACGCCGATCAGCGCCCGCACCGTGCTCGTCGCCCCGTCGCAGCCGATCACCCAGCGAGCCTGCACGACGGTGTCGTCCTCCAGGTTGACCGTCACCGCGTCGGCCCCGTCGTCGATCGAGCGCACGCCCACGCCGAGCCGGACCTCAACCGAGGGCAGCGTGGCGATCCCGGCCCGCAGCGCGGCCTCGACGGACGGCTGGTGCAGGAACACGCCGACCGGAACGCCGAGTTCGGCCTGCCCCTGCCCGGCGGCGAGCAGCAGGCGGCGGTCCGGCCCGAGAAAGGTCGCCCGGGTCGACGCGCGGGTATCGGCGAGCATCTCGGCCATCCCGGGGAGCCGGACGAGCAGACGCAGCACCTCCTCGTCCAGGCCGGCGGCACGGGGACGTGGGTAGGTGGTAGCCGCCCTGTCCACCGCGAGCACCGACACGCCCCGCTGCCCGAGAAACGCCGTCAGCACCGCTCCCACCGGACCGAAGCCAACAACCAGGACATCCTTGATCATCGACTATCCCTTCTTCTACGAAGAGTAGAACTTCCGTGGGGTGCTGTCAGAACCTTTCGGATGTGGGTCGCGATCGCCGGCGGTGGCGGTCCATCGGCTCGGCGGCCGGGCCGCTGAGCGAAGTCGCTGTCTGCTCGGGGTCCAACTCGACCGTGCGGGCTGTGGCGGTCGGGTCGACGCTTTCGCCTGGAGCCCGCGCGTTGGCGCGGTGCTTTGTGGCGTGAACCGTGTGGACTGGTCGGGCCCTGGTTCGTGTGACGGTTGGTGTGGCCTGTCTCGACCGGGTTCTTCGCCGTTGTGCGCATGCGCGAATATGTACTGGCTGGACTGGGCGCGGTGTAACTGGTCAGGTCTCGTAGATCGTTTGTTTTTGGTTTTACGGCGGGCTGGGGCTGTTCGAT
>NZ_CADCWS010000146.1 GCF_902806475.1 Candidatus Frankia nodulisporulans | reverse complement strand
GTCGAGGGCGAGGTTGCTGGCGGAGGTCAGGGTGTCGGGGTGGTTGTCGCCGAGGGTGTGGCGGTCACGAGTGTGGATGGTGCGGTCAAGAGCGGCGGCGGCCTGGTAATCACCGTGGGCAGTCAGGAAAATGCTGACCTGTCGGATAAGAGGGCGGCTGTCGGGGTGAACGGAATCGGTTGGAATGTCCGGATGCAGGGCGGCGGCGGTGGTGAGATGTGTGGACAGCTCCCCCCAGACCTGCCAGTCAGCCGGAATTTCGGGATTGGTATGGCGAAGGCGGGCGGTGAGCATCCGGCGAATGGTGGCGGCGGTCGTATTCCGCTCAGTATCGGTCTGTCGGGCCCGGATGACCGCGGCGAGCAGCCGGTGCAGGGTGAGGCTGCTGTCGGTGCGACGGGCAAGGGAGTAGGCGGCGATCGTGTCGAGCGCATCGGAAATCCCGCCGGGAATCTCCGCAGCGCCTGAGCTCTGCCGCGCCCACCATCGGCGGCGGCGTTCTGGCCGTATCATCTCGGCCTGAAACAGTGTGAGCGGGATTGGTTCCGGCGCCAGCTGAGCGCACAGCTCCAGGAGACGGACGGCGCCCGGCTGACTCTGCTGGAGCCTTTCCAGGGTGACCGCCCACAGGCTGGCGATGGTGCCGCCGCGGGCAAGGTCCTCACCCTTGCCCAGCATCGCGGCCTGCTCCGTCCGGAGCCGGGCCAGATACCGCGCGGCGGAGGTTCCGGTCGCGTCGAGATAGGCGGCGGCCTGTTCCAGCGCGAGCGGTAGATCGCCCAGTACCTCGGCCAGCTCGTCGGCCACACCAGGATCGAGCGTGGGGCGGCGCCGCACGAGCAGCGCGATCGCCTCGGCGCGGTCCATCACATCGATCTCGAGCGGGTCGGCCAGCGCACCCCAGCCGGTCTGCCGGGATGTGATCAGGGTGTGACCAGATCCGGCGGGAAGCCAGGGCCGCAGCCCGGCCGGGAGTTCGGCGTTGTCGTAGATGAGCAGCCACCGCCGGTGCCGTCCCAGCCAGGTGAGTACCGCGGCGGCATCATCGGCGACCTGGCCGACGGACGGTACGTCCAGCCGGGCCGCGAAGGCGGCGAGCCGCGCCGGGATCAACGCGGTCTGCTCGGCGTCCACCCACAGGACGAGGTCGTAGTCGGCGGCGTGCCGATGGGCGTACTCGATGGCCAGCTGGGACTTGCCGACCCCGCCGAGGCCGTACAACGCGGTAATGGCCACCCGCCGGCCGGCCACGCCCGACGCGGAGCCGGAGCCGGAGCCGGAGCCGGAATCGGCGCGGTGATCGGTGAGCCCGGCTCTGATCTGGTCGAGCAGAGGCTGACGGCCGGTGAAGCGGCGCAGCCTCGGCGGCACGCTGAACACCGCGGGAATCCGGCCCGGGAAAACCTCCTCCGCCGCTCCTACCGCATCTTTCGCCTCGGTCGCCGTTCCGTTCCCTGGCGCCATGCTCGCGCCGGGAAATCCCTGGGACTGACGTGCCACGGCGGCGAGGCCGACAGCTTCCAGCAGGCGTCTGCGGGCGAGCGTCTCATCGATGCCACCGTGCAGGTCGCGGTAGCCGATGGTGGCCAGAATGGTCGGTATTCCGACGTCGGTTACGCGCAGCGGGATGATGGTGCGCCTGTTCAGGGCGGCGGTCCATTCCGCGGTGCACCAGTGGGAGTCGAAATAGGTCGGGGAACAGATCGCGATGGTGCTGGCGGCGGCGTCCATCTGGTCGCTGATCCAGGTGACGAAGTTCGCCCCGGCGGGGGAGTCCCATGCCTGCAACCTGACTCGCACCCGCCGGCCGTCCGCCCGGACCTGTTCTTCCAGAACGGCCCCGACCCAGGTGGCCCAGGCCTCATCCGCGCCTGTGTAGGAGACAAAGAAATCCACCGGTTCGACATCGCCCGCCGGGGGCGGGCCGGCCGTGCGCTGTTCTCCTGTGCGCTGTTCCCCCGTGACCACACGGATCAGCCTGACATATCCGCCGCGGATGGTCACCGGTGCGTCACCCCACCATCAAGGGGTGGCGCCGACGGTTCCGCGGAACCGTCACCAGGGTGCGCGGCAATAGGCTGGGCAGCATGGCGCGGGATCTGCTGAAACCGGCGGGGCAGGGTGACCAGGGGGAGGCCGACGCGGAGCTCGCCCGGGTGCTGGCCGCGGCCGGCGACACCGGGCGCATCGACCCGGCGGCACTCACGGTGGCGCTGCGGGAGGCCCGGGTCTTCGTCGGCGTGGAAGCGCAGGCCACCTCGGTCGATGAGGCCACCGGAGCCGATCGCGGCAGCGAGATGGCGCTGATCACGCTGCGCACCGCGTCCGGAGCGAGCGCCCTGCCGGTCTTCACCAGCGTCGCCACGCTCGCCGCCTGGCGTCCGGCCGCCCGGCCGGTTCCCGTCGCCGGGCCGGACGCCTTCGCGCAGGCCGCGCAGGAAGGCCTCGGCGTCATGGTGATCGACGTCGCCGGCCCGCACACCGCCAGCCTCGACCTGCTGCCCGCCCGCGAACCCACCCCCGAACTCGATGACCAGTCGCTTTCCGCGCTGCGCCCGCCGACCGATCCGGACGGCCCGCTGTCGCGCACCCGCGTGCGGTCCGCCCTGCGCGCCCTCGCACTGCCGATCACGGCCTGGCCGGCGGAACTCACGGCGCGGCCCGCCGCCGACCCCGCACCCGCCAGCCCCGCTGCCGCTGCCGAGGCCGCTTCCGCCAGCCCTGCCGGTGGAGCCGAGAGCGGTGGGCGGCCGGTGCTGGTCGTGATGCCGCGTGGCCGGGCGGGGCGTCAGCTGGACGGAGTCAAGGTGGCCCGGCTGCTGTCCGAACAGCTCGGCGGCGGATCGGGCATCGCCGTCCTGCTGGTCGGGGCGGGCCTCGGTCAGACCCTGGCGGTGCGCCGCCAGCTCGGTCACGGCCTGCACGCCTGATCTCACATATCCCGCCAGCTCGACCTGCCCCGGCGGTACCGCCGCGCCAGCCACCCGGATCCACGAACAAAGCGCCCAGGGGGAGTTCGGGGGTGCGGTGCGTCGGGTGCGAATGATCGTCACTTGGGCGGGCTGGGTGCTAGTCTTGGCAGAGACCGATGCCGGTCGGCTCCAGCTGTCCGACGGTGCCGTCGTTTGCGACGGTTCCGAACGGGGGCGCGGAGCCTGTCCGGCAGGACCAAGCGGGGGTTCGCCCTCCACCCGAGTCACCGGAGTTCCTGCGGGCCTCGTTCGAGGCGGTAGGCGCGGTGGCCGGGTCGCCGGTCGGCCGAGCCGTTCCCGCGGTTGTCGGCCGGGAGCCTGGTGTCACCAGGCTCGGTGCTCCGCTGCGGTGAGGTCGCGCCCGCGCGTCGAGCAACGGAGGAACACATCAGCACAGAGTCCCGCATCAACGACCGGATCCGCGTTCCCGAAGTGCGCCTTGTCGGCGCCGAGGGCGAGCAGATCGGCATCGTCGCGATCGGCGAGGCCATGCGTATGGCCCAGGAGGCCGACCTCGACCTCGTCGAGGTGGCGCCGACGGCGCGTCCGCCGGTCTGCAAGCTGATGGACTTCGGGAAGTTCAAGTACGAGTCCGACCAGAAGCGTCGGGAAGCTCGGAAGAACCAGGTCCAGACCGTCATCAAGGAAATGAAGCTGCGCCCGAAGATCGACCCGCACGACTACGAGACCAAAAAGGGTCACGTCGTGCGGTTCCTGAAGGCCGGCGACAAGGTCAAGATCACCATTATGTTCCGTGGCCGGGAGCAGTCCCGTCCGGAGCTGGGGATCCGCCTGTTGCAGCGGCTGTCCGCCGACGTGGCCGAACTCGGCTATGTCGAGGCCCAGCCCAAGCAGGATGGTCGAAACATGACCATGGTGATGGCCCCGCACAAGGGTTCTTCCACCAAGCCACAGCGGCTGCCGGAGTCCGCGGCTGGCTACCTCTGATCAGGCCTGACCGGCTCGGCCCGGCCTGATCCGTCAGGTCTGGCCACCGCCGGCCCGGGTGTACCCGATATGGGTGCGTTCGGTTAGATGTGCCCGGCCTGTTTTTTGGCCCGGTCTGGCCGGAGACGGCCTGACCTGCGCGGTCGTACCGCACGTGGGCGGGGAGTCCCGTCGCGCGGCGGTATCGCCATGCCGGTCGTTCGACCAACCACGTCCACCGTCAGGATGTTGACATGCCCAAGCAGAAGTCCCACAGCGGCGCGAACAAGCGGTTCTGGATCACCGGCTCCGGCAAGGTGATGCGGCGGCGGGCCGGCCGCAACCACCTGCTCGAGCACAAGTCGAGCCGCCGCACCCGTCGCCTTGAGGGTGAAGTTCCGCTGACCAAGGCCGACGACCGCCGGATCAAGCGCCTGCTCGCCCGCTAGGGCGCCCACACGATTCCGGCCGCACCCGAACGAAGGAGACAGGTGCCCTCATGGCACGCGTGAAGCGGGCGGTCAACGCCCAGAAGAAGCGTCGCACGGTCCTGGAACAGGCCAGCGGCTACCGGGGCCAGCGCTCCAGGCTGTACCGCAAGGCCAAGGAGCAGATGCTCCACTCGATGACCTACTCCTACCGGGACCGTCGCGCGCGCAAGGGCGACTTCCGGCAGCTGTGGATCACTCGGATCAATGCCGCGGCGCGGGCCAACGGCATGACCTACAACCGTTTCGTGCAGGGCCTGAAGCTGGCCGGCGTCGACGTGGACCGCAAGATCCTCGCTGACCTGGCCGTCAACGACGCCGCGGCGTTCGCGGCGCTGGTCGAGGTGGCCCGGGCAGCCCTGGCCGCGGCGCCGGAGCCGAGCGCAGCCTGAACCCCGCACGAGATCGGACGGTGCACGCCGCGGGTGACCCCGCCGCGGCTCCTGCCGCTGTCACCGCCCCTGCCCACGCCCGGGCCGCCGCCGCTGGTGCTGCTGCCGCCCAGGCCAGGGCAGGGGTTGGGGCCGCGGCCGCGGCGATCGGGCCGCGGTCGGTTCGGGTAGGCGCCGCGCGGCGGCTGCACAAGGTCGCCGAACGGCGGGAACAGGGACGGTTCCTGGTCGAGGGCGCGCAGGCGGTCGGCGCCGCGGTGGCGGCGGGCGCGCTGGTCGAGGTGTTCGTCGGGGCCGCCGCCGCGGCACGCCACGAGGTGTTGCTGCGCACGGCCGGTGTTCCGGTCCGGGTGGTCACCGAGGCGGCGGCCGCGGCGCTCTCGGAGACCGTGACTCCGCAGGGGCTCGTCGGCGTCGCCACGCTCCCACGGCACCGGCTCGCGGATCTGGTCGCACCCCGGCTGGTCGCGGTGTGCGTGGCGGCGAACGATCCCGGTAACGCGGGCACCGTGATCCGCAGCGCGGACGCGGCCGGGGCGGACGCGGTCGTGTTCACCGGTAGCGGCGTCGACCCGTTCGGTGGCAAGTGTGTGCGCTCGTCCGCCGGCAGTCATTTCCACCTTCCGGTGATCGTCGAAACAGAGCCGGTCGAGACGATCGCCGGGCTGCGCGCCCAGGGGTGCCGCATCGTCGCCACATCGGGCGGCGCGGCGCGCGACATCGACGCGGCGGTGGCCGCCGGCGACCTCGACGGACCGACAGCCTGGCTGTTCGGCAACGAGGCACACGGACTCGACGCGGCCGTGGCGGCTGCCGCGGACGCGACACTTCGGGTCCCGGTGTACGGTCAGGCCGAGTCCCTGAATCTTGCGGTTGCGTCCGCGCTGTGCCTGTACGCGTCGGCGCGGGCGCGGAGAACGGCCGGTACCGAAGGCACCGGAGGAGGTGGTCGGCGGTGGTGAACATCATCGCGTCGACGTCCGCCCCGGAGGGTTCGACCAGCACCGCTGATCCGGCACCAGGCGAGGCCATGACTGCTGACGACGAACCCGCCGGCCCGGCCATGTTGGACGGGCCCCTCCCCGTGGCCGCCTTCGACCTGTTGCCCGACGCCATCGTCGTCACCGACGCGGCCGGCACGGTCGAGGTGTTCAACCGCGCCGCGTCCCGCCTGTTGGGCGTACCCGCGCGTCCCGCGCTGGGGCGTCACCTCACCGAGGTGCTGCCGCTGCTCGACGAACGCGGCAACGACTGGTGGGAGTGCTCGGCGGTCAGCCGCCGGATGCCCCGGGTCGTCGGGCAGCCGGAGCGGCGCCTCACCTACGCGGGGCCCGACCACGACCGGGACTTCCACGTCACCGTCCAGTTCACCCGGGTCGCCGGTCGGCTCGCGCGGGTGTCCCTGGCGCTGCGCGACACCTCCAGCCGGGAACGGCTCGAGCGCAACCGGGCCGACCTGGTCGCCACCGTCGCCCATGAGCTGCGCTCGCCGCTGACCAGCGTGAAGGGCTTCACCGCCACCCTGCTCGCCAAATGGGACAGATTCACCGACGAGCAGAAGAAGCTCATGCTCAACACCGTCAACACCGACGCCGACCGGGTGACCCGCCTGCTCGCCGAGGTGCTCGACGTCTCCCGGATCGACTCCGGGCGCATCCAGGTCCGCAAGCAGATCATCGACCTGCCCGCGCGGCTGCGCGCCGTCCTCGAGGGAAAGATCGCCTCCGGCGCGGCCGGGGCCGGCCGGTTCGTCCTCGTCGAAGAGGGCGAACTGCCCGAGATGTGGGTCGATCCGGACAAGCTGGAGCAGGTGCTGCACAACCTGGTCGACAACGCGCTGCGCCACGGAGCGGGTACAGTGACCGTGCTGTTGCGCGGTGAGGAGTCCGGCACGGAGGTGCGCGTGTCCGACGAGGGCGAAGGTGTTTCCGAGGCGAACGCCGCCCGGGTGTTCACCAAGTTCTGGCGCGGTGCCAGCCGCGGCAACGGCACCGGCCTCGGCCTCTACATCGCCAAGGCGCTGATCGAGGCGCATGGCGGCACGATCTCCGTGGGCCGGGCTCCCAGCGGCGGCGCCGAGTTCCGATTTTTCGTGCCCGCCGGCGGTCCGGTCTTCGGCTGAGGTCAGCCGAACCGGGCGTTCCCGGCGGGCGCCCCGGGCCATTCCTGTCTGCGTCACCGACACCACCGGTGAGCGTCACCCCTGGAGAGTTCCGTGCCCGCCCCTGGAGAGACAGTCGACCCGTCCCGGGTCCACTCCCTCGACCCTGACCAGCTGGCCGCGGCCGTCACCGCGGCGCTGGCCTCGATCACCACCGCCACCGATCTGGACGCCCTCGCCGCCGTGCGGACCGCCCATGTGCAGGGCGACAACGCCCCGCTGGTGCTGGCCCGCCGTGAACTCGGCGCGCTGCCGCGGGAGGACCGTGCCGACGCCGGCCGCCGGCACAACGCCGCCCGCGCGCAGGTGCAGGCCGCCTACGACACCCGGCTGGCGCAGCTCACCGCCGAACGCGACACCCGGGTGCTGCGCGAGGAACGGGTGGACGTCACGCTGCCGCCCGCGCGGCGCCGTCGTGGCGCGCGCCATCCGCTGAGCTCGCTGTCCGACCGGCTCGTCGACGTGTTCGTCGCGATGGGTTACGAGGTCGCCGAAGGCCCCGAGGTCGAACACGACTGGTTCAACTTCGAGGCCCTCAACATGGCCCCGGACCATCCCGCCCGCAGCATGCACGACACGCTCTACGTCGAACCCGCCGGCTCCGGCCGGCTGCTGCGCACCCACACGTCCCCGGTGCAGATCCGCTCGTTGCTGGCCCGGGACCTGCCCGTGTACGTGGTCGCCCCCGGGCGGACCTACCGCAACGACGCCATCGACGCGACCCACTCGCCGGTGTTCGGCCAGCTCGAGGGCCTCGCCGTCGACGAGGGCATCACGATGGCCGACCTGCGCGGCACCCTCGCGACCTTCGCCGAGGCGCTGTTCGGGACGGGACTGTCCACCCGGCTTCGTCCGTCCTACTTCCCGTTCACCGAGCCATCGGCCGAACTGGACGTGCAGTGTTTCTCCTGCCACGGCGAGACGGCCCGCCAGCCGTGTCGGGTCTGCTCCGACGAGGGCTGGATCGAGATCCTCGGCTGCGGCATGGTCGACCCGAACGTGCTGCGGGCCGCCGGTGTCGATCCGACTCGTTACAGCGGATTCGCGTTCGGGATGGGCCTGGAACGCGCCGCGATGATCCGCTATGGCGTCCGCGAGATCCGTGACTTCGTCGACGGGGACGTCCGTTTCGGCCTCCCGTTCGGAATCGAGGACTGACGCCATGCTCATCGTGATGTCTTGGCTGCGGGAACACGTTCCCGGTCTGCCGCCCACGCGGCCGGTCGCGGACGCGCTGATCCGCGCCGGTTTCGAGGTCGAAGGGCTGCGCACGGTCGGCGGCGACGTCTCCGGTGTGGTCGTCGGCGAGATCGTCAGCTTCGAGGCGGTCGAGACGAAGAAGAAGACCGTCCGCTGGTGCCAGGTCCGTGTCGCCGACTCGCCTGTCGCCGAGGACGCCGCCGGCGCCGCTGCTGGTGCTGGTGCCGCTGCTGGCGTCGAGGATGACGCGGGTGCGGTGCGCGGGGTCATCTGCGGGGCGCTGAACTTCGCGGTCGGCGACCGGGTGGCCGTCGCGTTGCCGGGGGCGGTGCTGCCCGGCGGGTTCGCGATCACCGCACGCAAGACCTACGGCCATCTCAGCGACGGGATGATCTGCTCGGCACGCGAGCTCGGCCTCGGCGATGACCACGACGGCATCCTCATCCTGGAGCCGTCGACGCCGCTGGGCGCGGACGTCGCCACGCTGCTCGAGCTCGCCGACGAGGTGCTCGACATCGCCATCACCCCGGACCGCGGCTACGGACTGTCCGCGCGTGGCATCGCCCGGGAGGCCGCCACCGCGTTCGCGCTGCCCTTCGACGACCCGGGCCGACCCGAAGCCGCCGTCGACGGCGGTGCTGGAACGTCCGGTGCTGGGGCCGGGTATCCGGTGGTCGTGGCGGACACCGTCGGCTGCGACCGGTATGTCGCCCGGGTGGTCACCGGTGTCGACCCGGCGGCCGTGACGCCGATGGGGTGGGCGCGGCGACTGGCACTGTCCGGAATGCGTTCGATCTCGGTGCCCGTGGACGTGACCAACGCCGTGCTGCTCGGCCTCGGCCAGCCGCTGCATGCCTTCGACCGGGCGAAACTCACCGGGACGATCGTCGTGCGCCGCGCCGCGCCCGGCGAGACACTGCGCACCCTCGACGACGTCGAGCGCGTCCTCGACCCCGAGGACCTGGTCATCGCGGACGACTCCGGGCCGATCGCGCTGGCCGGGGTGATGGGCGGTGCCAGCACCGAGATCTCGGCGACGACCACCGACATCGTGCTCGAGGCCGCGCATTTCGACCCGATCAGCGTCGCCCGGACCGCGCGCCGGCACCGGCTGTCCTCCGAGGCGTCGCGCCGCTTCGAACGCGGTGTCGACCCGGCGCTGCCCGCGGTCGCCGCCGCGGCCGCCGTCGACCTGCTCGTCTCGCTCGCCGGCGCCACCAGCGAGCCGGGCGTCACCGACATCGATCATCGTCTGGCCACCCCGGTGGTGCCGTTGCCGCTGGGTGAGGCGCAGCGACTGGCCGGACGTCCCTACCCGGCCCAGACGGTGCTGCGCCGGCTGGCCGACGTCGGCTGCACCATCTCCGGTGTGACCGAGGACGGGTCGGGGCTGGCCGGGGGGTCAGAGCTGCCCGAGGAGGCGGTGCTGCCCGAGGAGGCGGTGCTGCCCGAGGAGGCGGTGCTGGCCGTCGTCCCGCCGCCGTGGCGCCCGGATCTGACCCGGCCGGCGGATCTCGTCGAGGAGATCGTCCGGCTGGAGGGGTACGATACGATTCCGGTGACGCTGCCCCGGCTGCCCGCCGGACGTGGCTTCACCACGGCGCAACGGCTGCGACGCGAGGTGGGGCGGGCGCTCGCGCACGCCGGCTATGTCGAGGTGCAGACGCTGCCGTTCGTCGCCGAGGACGCCGCCGACGCGCTGAGCCTGGCCGCGGACGACCCGCGGCGCGCGGCGGTCCGGGTCGCGAACCCGATCGCCGAGGACGCGGCCTACCTGCGGACCACGCTGCTGTCGGGGCTGATCGGCGCCGCCGTGCGCAACCTCAGCCACGGCCAGCAGGACCTCGCCCTGTTCGAGACCGGCCTGGTCTTCCGGGAGCGCCCCGACGGCCCGGCGCGGGTCAGCGTCCCACCGGTGGATCGCCGGCCGAGTGCCGACGAGATCGCCGACCTGGACGCGAGCCTGCCCGAGCAGCCCCGTCACCTGGCGGCGTTGCTCACCGGCCGAGCCGAGCCGGCGGGCTGGGCGGGGCCGGGCCGGGCGGCTGACTGGGCGGACGCCCTCGACGCCGCCCACCTCGTGGCCGAGGCCCTCGGTCTGAGGCTGACCGTCACCGCCGGTGACACGATGCCGTGGCATCCGGGCCGGTGCGCGGCGCTGTCGCTGGCCGGACGGCCGGTCGGGCACGCCGGTGAACTGCATCCGCGGGTGCTCGCCGACATGGGTCTGCCGGCGCGGTCGGTGGCGCTGGAACTGGACCTGGACGCGCTGCTCGAGGTCGCCGCGGTCGCCCCGCCGGTCGTCGCACCGTCGATCTCGACCTATCCGCCGGCCGATCGGGATGTGGCGCTGGTCGTCCCCGTCCAGGTGCCCGTCGCGCGGGTCACGGCGGCGCTGCGGGAGGGAGCCGGTGCGCTGCTGGAGTCGCTGACCCTGTTCGACGTGTTCGAGGGCGCGCAGGTCGGGTCGGGGCAGCGGTCGCTCGCCTTCGGGCTGCGCCTGCGGGCCGCCGACCGCACGTTGACCGCCGCCGAGGCGAACGAGGTCCGCGACGCCGCCGTCGCGCTGGCCGCCGACCGCACCGGTGCCACCCTGCGC
>NZ_CADCWS010000145.1 GCF_902806475.1 Candidatus Frankia nodulisporulans | reverse complement strand
CCTGTTTACGCAGGCTGGACGCCACCTCGCAGCCGATGAACCCGGTTCCGACGACGGCGACGTGGCGCACCCCGTGGGCGAGGCGGCGCGACAGTCCACGCGCGTCGGTGAGATCCCGCAGCGACCACACGTGCTCCGACCCACAGGGGGGCGCCGGGCAGGTGCCGTGCTTCCACGCCGGTGGCGATGACCAGCCCGTCGTAGGCGAGTTCCTCACCGCGGGGCAGCAGCAGACGCTGGCGGGCGACGTCCAGCCCGAGGGCGCGGGTGCCAGGGCGCCAGGTGGCGTCGAGCTCCCAGTAGACCGGGAGCCGCAGGTCGGAGAGTCGTCCGGTCTGGGCGAGCAGCTGCTTGGACAGCGGGGTGCGGTTGTACGGCTTGTGCGGCTCATCGCCGATGAAGACGATCGAGCCGTCGAAGCCGCGTTCCCGCAGCCGCTCGGCCGCCCGTAGGCCCGCGATGCCGGCGCCCACGATCACCACCTGGCGGCGCGGCGGCTGGTGGTCACGCCGGTTGCGCCCCGCCTCCATCAGCGCGCGGGTGAACTCGGTGCAGCCCCGCCCCGACCTCCGCCGCGCCGTGCGGGTCATCGGGGTTCGGCCCGCAGCGCGATGGCCTGCGTGGGGCACAGCCGCGCCGCCTGGCGAACGCGGGTGAACTCGGTGGGCGCCGGCGCGGCGTCGTAGTAGAGCCGGCCGTCCCGGGCCACCAGGAAACTCGCCGGGGCCTCCATCTGGCAGATCGCGTACAGCCGGCACCGGTTGTTGTCGACGCTCACCGTCGGCCGGCCTGACCTGCGGGGGAGCCGGCTGTGGTGGCGCCGCTCGTTCGGCGCGAACACGGGTGGACGGCCGGTTCGCCGGACACCGCCGTAGCCGCCAGGATCCGTCAGCGGTGCCACGTCGAGCGGCCCGGTCGTCAGTATCGGATCCGTCGGCGTCCCCGCCGGCCCCACCGCCGGGATCGATATCGGCATTGATGCCGGAACCGGCTGTTCGGCGACCGAGAGGCCGTCCGGGAAGTCCACCGTCACGCTGGTGTCACCGCCGATGGATACCATTCTCGAATTCCTCCACGAGATCGAACCACGGATCTTCGGCTTCTCGGCGTATGGCAGGTGAGAGCACCCGCATGGCGCCAGCCAGCAGAGCTGCGAACAGCACGGTGGCCATTGCCGCCCAGATGATGCTGAATGACGTCTCACGTGACGCCACCGTGCTGTGCACGGCGATCAGGATGAATCCTGGATAGGCGAACCAGTGGAACCGGTGCCATCGTCGGTAGCTGATCCTGTGTTGGAACCAGATTGACACCGCGACCGCGATCACCAGCTCCAGGCCCAGAATGCCGACAGCGACCGCCCATGTGGCGCCGCCGAGCCACGGAATCCAGATCCTGGCCTCGTCGTAGTAGGCGTCATGGCGGAAGAAATGCACCTGAGCATGGGCGACGGACGCCGCGAGCGCCAGGATCGCAAGCGTCATGTGCCCGCCGTACAGGGTCGGCCGACGGACGTGTCGATCCAGCACGCGGGTGGCCAGCAGAATTCCCCAGACAACCGTCGCCGTCATGAAAAAGAATGCCGCATAGCCGATGATTCCGGCGATGTGGCCAAGTGTCGCGTCGGTCGTGACACCGGGCCTTTGTGGCGGTAGGCGGGCGTCGGCACCGACAGCAGCCGGTGCCCCCAGCGCGGCGGTCACCCGGGTCGGGGAGCCAGTGTGTGTCGGAGGTGGATGCGGCCGAATTCCAGCTGCGGGAGTGCGGTAATCCGGAGTGCGGTAATCCGGAGCGCTGTACGCCGGGACAACGTGCGTCAACGGATACCTCGCCGGGATTTATCCCCCCGGACGGTATGCGGACGAACTTAGCAGAAAGAATCGATTGGTGCCAGGTCGATCGGGCCTGTTCGCCCCTTGGGGCAACGGTCAGCCCACACATCCGCGCAGCCCACGGGTCATCCGTGATGGTTGATTGCGAAATCAGCGTGAACTGGATGACTCATGTGCGCCGCCTGTTGTGTCTGTGTTCAGATGGGTCAGGAAACCAGGAGGACGATGGTGGCGGTGGGCGAGGTCAGGTGCGGGCGGTGACGCGGCGCCGGTAGTCCGACGGGCTCTCGCCGCAGTGTCGGGTGAACGTCCGGGCGAAGGAGCTGGGGCTGTCGAAGCCGACCGCGTTCGACACCTCCAACACCGACGGGCCGGGTTCGGCCAGCAGCGCCATCGCGCGCAGCAGTCGGGCCCGGGTCAGGTAGTCCCGCCAGGACAGGCCGAGTTCGGCGCGGAACTGGCGGCGCAGCGTGCGTTCGGAGACTCCGACGGCGCGACTCACCTGCTCGACCGTGACGGCTTCGAGGTGCTGGCGGGTGTAGGTGGCCGCCGCGGCCAGTAGCGGGTCGGTCGGGGTGGGCAGGTCGAGTGGCGTTTCCTGGTCGAGCGCCTCGATGAGCAGGTGGCCGAGCGTGCGGAAGAACCCGTCGGCCACCGGGTCGGGCTGGGCGCCGTTGATCGGCCAGCGCTGTGCGTAGATCACCATCTCCCGGATGAGCGGGGGGACGGCGATGATGCGGGCCCGGTCGCCGGGGGAGCGAATCAGGGACGGGTCGAACAGCACTGCGACCGAACGCACCGAGGAGTTCATCGTCGCGGAGTGCTCCAGCCCGGCGGGGATCCAGGCGGCCTGCTGCGGGGGGAGAAGATAGTGTGCGGCGGCGGTCTCCACCTCGATGACACCGCTGATCGCGTACTCGATCTGATGCATGTCGTGCGAGTGCCACCCGGTGACCAGGTGCGGCCCGTCCCAGGCGTACGACCCGCCCAGTCCCCGCCCGCCCTGGCGAAGGTCGACCAGGCCCTGGTTGGATCGGCCGTGCGGACCGTGATGGGCGGCCCCGCGGGGGCCGTCCGGCGAGGAGAGCCGGGCCGTCCTGACCGTTATCGCATGGCTTCTGGCCGATGGCGCGGAGACGGTCACGGCTCGACAGCGTACAACTGAATCAGAGAGTATGCCCGGTCACACCGCGAGAAAGGACTGGCATGGACGTCAACGACATGGTGCTGGTGAGCATCGACGACCACGTGGTCGAGCCGCCGGACATGTTCCGCAACCACGTGCCCGCGAAGCTCGCCGACCAGGCGCCGAAGGTGGTGCGCAACGAGCAGGGCGTCGACCAGTGGATCTACCAGGGTCGGGTGACCGGGGTCAGCGGGCTGAACGCGGTGGTGTCCTGGCCGGCCGAGGAATGGGGCATGGAGCCGGCCAAGTTCGACGAGATGCGCCCGGGGGTGTACGACATCCACGACCGGGTCCGCGACATGGACCGTAACGGCATCGTCGCGTCGATGTGCTTCCCGACGTTCACCGGGTTCAGCGCCGGTCACCTGAACCACTACAAGTCCGACGTCACCGTGCGCATGGTCGAGGCCTACAACAACTGGCACATCGACGAGTGGGCGGCCACCTACCCGGGTCGTTTCATCCCGCTGGCGCTGGTGCCGACGTGGGAAAGCCAGCTGATGGTGAACGAGATCCACCGGGTCGCGGCGAAGGGTGCCCGAGCGGTCACGATGCCGGAGCTGCCGCACCTGGAGGGCCTGCCCAGCTACCACGACCCGGCCTTCTGGGGCCCGGTCTTCCAGGCGTTCTGTGACACCGGCGTGGTCATGTGCCTGCACATCGGTTCCGGTTTCGCCGCGCTGAAGATGGCGCCGGACGGCCCGATCGACAACCTGATCATTCTGGCCACCCAGGTCACCGTGCTGGCCGTCCAGGACCTGTTGTGGGGTCCGGCGTTCCGCGAGTACCCGGATCTCAAGGTCGCCTTCTCCGAGGGCGGGATCGGCTGGATCCCGTTCTATCTGGACCGCTGCGACCGGCACTACACCAACCAGCGGTGGCTGCGCCGCGACTTCGGCGACAAGCTGCCGAGCGAGGTCTTCCGTGACCACTCGCTGGCCTGCTACGTCACCGACCCGACCTCGCTGCGGCTGCGTAACGAGATCGGCATCGAGAACATCGCCTGGGAGTGCGACTACCCGCATTCCGACTCGATCTGGCCGAACGCGCCGGAGTTCGTCCTGAACGAGCTCAACGGCGCGGGCGCCACCGACCCGGAGATCAACAAGATCACCTGGGAGAACGCCTGCCGGTTCTTCAACTGGGATCCGTTCGCCGAACTGCCGCGCGAGCGGGCGAACGTGGGCGCGCTGCGGGCGACGGCGACCGACGTCGACACCGCGATCCGCTCCCGCAAGGAGTGGGCACGGCTGTACGCGGAGCGTCACAGCGCGGTGTAGTCGTCGCGTACCCGGGTGGCCGACGTTCGTCGGGTCACCCGGGTACGACGCCGGGGGCCCTAGGCCGGCAGTATCCGACTGTCATATGCAGACATTGCACGCATAGAAGCCCGAGCTCTGGACTCTCGCACCAGACGCTTGATAGACCGATGCTCCGCAGGCACTGCTCCAGAGGTGCTGCGCCGGGCATCGGGAGGCGACAGGTGGACGGGCCGCGATTAACGGACGGACCACACCAGGCGAGCGGGTCGCGAGATGCGGGCGGGTCGCCGTGGGAGGAGCTCGGCGCGCCGGCCGACCGGTGGGCCGGCTGCCCACCCGATCTCGAAGGCCGCGGCGACGCTCTGCGCCACATCCGGGTGTGCGACCTGTCCGGTCAGCTCGCCGGTGCGGGTGCCACCCGGTTGCTCGCCGCGTTCGGCGCCCAGGTGATCCGGGTCGAGGACCCGACGAACCAGGGTGGTTGGGACATCGTCCGCGGCGGACCGCCGCATCTGGACGAGCGGCGCGGCATCGAGTTCGGCGCCAGTTTCAACAACCACAACCCCGAGAAGCTCGGCGTCACCCTGAACCTGCGCACCGCGCGCGGCCGCGAGCTGTTGGAACGGCTGATCGCCGTCTCCGACGTGGTGACCGAGAACTTCGCCGGCGGGGTGTTCGCCCGGATGGGTTTTCCCTACGAGCGGTTACGTGAGCTCAACCCGTCCATCGTGTACGTCTCGAACAGTGGTTTCGGCAGCAGCGGCCCCTACCGTGACTTCCGTACCTGGGGGCCGATCGTCCAGGCGATGAGCGGTCTGACGTTCACCTCGGGTCTGCCCGGCCAGCCACCCGCCGGCTGGGGCTACTCCTACATGGACCACATGGGCGCCTACACGATGGCGATCGCCGTGCTCGCCGCCCTCTGGCACCGTGACCGCACCGGCGAGGGCCAGGCGGTGGACGTCTGCACGGTCGAGGCCGGCATCGCCCTGACCGGCACCGACATCCTCGAGCGCCACCTCGGTGGCCGCCCGCCGCGCCCGCCGGGCACGGTGCACGCCAACCGGGATCCCCAGATGGCGCCGCACGGCATCTACCCGGCCCGCGGCGAGGACCGCTGGATCGCCCTGGCCTGCCGCGACGACGACGACTGGCGCCGGCTCGCCGCCGAGATCGGCCAGCCCTGGGCGCGCGAGACGACGCTCGGGTCGGCGGCGGCGCGGCTGACCGGCCAGGACGCCCTCGACGAGCTGCTCGGCGCCTGGACCGCCGGGTTCGACGCCGCGGAGCTCGCCGCCCGGCTGCTGGCCGCCGGTGTCCCGGCGAGCCCGGTGCGCTCGGCCGCCGAGCGGATCGACGGCCCGCGTCCCGCGACCCCCGACTGGGGCCTGTGGCCGACGGTGGAGCACTCCCGGATCGGACCGGCCCGGGTCGAGGGTCTGCCGGTGCATCTGTCCGAGACGGACTGGTCGCTGCGTCGGGGCGCGCCGTGCCTGGGCGAGCACAACCAGTTCGTGTTCGGGCAGCTGCTCGGGGTCGACGACGCCGAACTCGCCGACCTCGCCGCGGCAGGTGTGCTGTGAGCGTCCGCGCGCAGGACCCGCCGAACGGCGCGCCGGGCGGCTCGGCTGCCCGGCAGGACTCATCCGGGGGCGTCCCGCGTGGGCCGTTGTTCGGGCTGCGGGTGCTGGAACTGGCCGGGGAGTTCACCGCCTACCCGGGCAAGCTGCTGGCGGACCTCGGTGCGAACGTCGTCGTCGTCGAACCACCCGGTGGTGCGGCGACCCGCGGGCGCGCCCCGTTCGTCGAGGGCACATCACACCCGGAGAGCAGCATCAGCTGGCGGCACTACAACACCTCCAAACGCGGCATCGTCCTGGACCTGGCGACAACCGTCGACAGCGAGCCGACGGGCGGTAACGGCGATCGCGGCGGGGACGGCGACCTTGGCCGGTTCGAGCGGCTGCTGGCCGACTGTGACGTTCTGCTGGAAGGCTGGCCGGCCGCCGACACGGCCGCCCTCGGACTGGACCCGGCGCGGTTCACCCGGCGCTACCCGTCACTGGTGTGGACGACGGTGACGCCGTACGGCCGGGCCGCCTCGGGCCCGGACCGGCCGGTCACCGACCTGACCCTGCTCGCCGGGGCGGGACCGGTGCTGTCCTGTGGCTACGACGACCACGCTCTGCCGCCGGTGCGCGGGCTCGGCGGGCAGGCGATACACGTCGGCGGTTCGTTCGCGGTCGCGGCGACGCTCACCGCCTTGCTGTACCGCACCCGCTCCGGCCGGGGCCAGCATGTCGACGTCAGCGTCGATGCGGCGCTGAACGTGACCTGCGAGCTGGCGACCACCCAGTATCTGGCCGACGGGCAGCTGGTCTCCCGCCAGACGGGACGGCACGCCACCGCTTCACCGACCAACCAGACGCAGGTCCGCGCCGCCGACGGGCAGTACGTGGTGCTCGGCTTCCCGCCGCGGGCCGCCGCGCAGTACGCGGCGCTCGTGGAATGGATCGACGAGGTGGGACTGCGCGAGGCGTTCCCGGACGTGGTGCTGCTCGAACTCGGCGTCGAACGTGGGGGCGTCAGCATCGTGAGCCTGGGGACCGACCCGTTGGCCCAGCCGATCTGGGACGCCTCCCGCGCCGCGATGATGCTGCTCGCCGAGCATCTGCCCGCCGCCGAGTTCTTCCTGGGCTGTCAGCGTCGGGCGATCGTCGCCGGGATGGTGGCCTCGCCGGAGGAGGCGATCCGCGGCCCGCATGCCCGCGCCCGCGAGTTCGCCGTCGAGCTGCCCGACCCGCACACCGGGCGGGTCGAGCTGCATCCCGGCGCCCCCTACCGGTTCGGCCGCACCCCCTGGCGGATCTCCCGTCCCGCTCCTCGGCTGGGTGAACACACCGCCGCACTGCTGACCGCCGGTTGGGACGCCGGCCGGGACGACGGCTGAGGGACAGCCCGCTCGACGATCACCCCCGGGTGGCGCGTCCCCGCGCTGCCCGGATCACACCTGGACAGATGGGACCAACATGAGGAACCCCGCACTTCCCGGCCCGGGCCCGCGGCGACGCAGGTCCGCTGCCCGTGCGCCTCGACGAGTACTGACCGCCACGGCCGCGTTATCCGTCGGCGTGCTGTTACTGGCGGCCTGCGGTTCGGACGGATCGGACGGCGCCAGCCCCGCGGCCGGCAGCGGCGGCGCGGCGTCGGCCGGGAGCACGGCGGCCGAACTCGGCCCGGCCGACGAGGCCAAGGGCACGCCGGTGCGGATCGGGATGGTCTCCGACGGCAAAGGTCCGGTCTCCGACCTGGCGTATGAGAGCCGGGTGGCCGACGCGACCGTGTCCTGGCTCAACGCGCACCGCGGCGGAATCGCCGGCCGGCCGATCCGGCTGGTCAAGTGCGAGGCGCTGGCCGACCCGGCGAAGGGCACCGACTGCGGGAACCGGATGGTCGAGGAGAAGGTCGCCGCCGTCATCGTCGGTTCGTCCTCGGTGGGGGAGAGCATCTGGCAGCCGGTACACGCGGCGAAGATCCCGATGCTGTTCGGTAACACCTCCGCACCGGGGCCGCTCGCCGATGCGGACACCACGTTCGCCCTGACCGACCCCAGCTACTCCTCGATCAACCTCCCGGTCGAACAGGCCAGGGAAAAGGGCCTGAAGAAGATCACCTCGGTGGCGGTCGATGTTCCCACCGTGACCGCCTACTACAAGAGCGTCGTCGAGGCCCGCCTACCGTCAGGCGGGCCTCGACTTCGAGCTGGTGCCGATTCCGGCCGGCACCGCCGACATGACGCCGCAGCTGCAGCGGTTCACCAAGAGCGACCCGGGTCTGGTGACACTGCTGGGCAGCGACTCGTTCTGCATCAGTGCGCTGAACGGCCTCAAGGCGGTCGGCTTCACCGGCACGGTGACCGCGAGCATCGTCTGCATCACGGACTCGACCCGTAAGGCCGTGCCCGGCTCCACCCTCAAGGGCCTGGCCGTCTCGGCCCCCTCACCCGTCGGCACCGACAACCCGTCGAGCCGGCTGATCAAGGCGGTCGTGGACACCTACGGCCACGACATCGATCTCCATCGCTCCGGCACGTTCACGATGTTCATCACCGTCGCCGCGCTGCAGTCAGCCACCGAGGGCCTCACCGGCGACGTCACCCCGGCAAGCATCACCGCCGCTATCAAGGCCATGCCGGCGAAGGACCTTCCGGGCGCGTCCGG
Source organism: Candidatus Frankia nodulisporulans (assembly GCF_902806475.1). Lineage (GTDB taxonomy): Bacteria > Actinomycetota > Actinomycetes > Frankiales > Frankiaceae > Frankia > Frankia umida. The sequence continues at coordinate 2,326 of NZ_CADCWS010000145.1, read as the reverse complement.
CCTGAAGTTCCGCTGCAATGGCAAGGCGGTTCCCCGCCAGCCGGCGGGCTGCGTCCGCGGCACCCTGGTGACGGTTCTGGACGGCAAGGGCCAGCCCACCCCCTACAAGCCCGTCGGCGTCACCCCGATCGAAGGCTGACCACCCGCGCCGGCGGGCCGAGCCGCCGACCCGACCTTCACCTTCCGCGACCATCTGTGCCTCGTCGGCGGCGCGATCGAGGTGTGGACCGACGCGACCGGCTCAGCGGGGCAGGTCGGCGTGGCGATCGAGGAGGGCCTCGGCGGCGGCGACCGTGCGGCTCGGCGTCGTGAACACGAGGTAGCGGTCGACCCCGAGGTCGGCTACCCGCCGGACGGCGTCGACGCTGATCTCGGTGGGGTCGGCGTGCATGAACGTGAGCTCGAGCCGGCCGAGGCGGGCCGGGCGGTCGACCTCGGCGGCGGCCTTCTCCAACCCGCGCAGACCCTCCTCCAGACCGGCGACGGTGCCGGTGCCGGTGCCGAACCAGCCATGCCCGCGGCTGACGGCCCGCCGGTACGCCGCCGGGCTGTGCCCGCCGATGATGATCCTCGGCCCACCGGGTGTCGTCGGACGCGGATGGGACAGCACATCGGCGAAGTCGACGTAGCGGCCGTGGAACTCGGGCGACTTGAGGTCATCGCGTCGAGGTACTCGTCGGTGCGGGCCCCGCGGTGCTCCGGGGGCACGCCGCCGCCCGCATCTCGGCCTCCTGCCAGCCGGGGCCGACCCCGAGCGGCAACCGCCCGCCGCTGAGCGCGTCCAGGCTCGCGGCCTGTTTGGCCAGCACCAGCGGATTGCGCTGCGGCAGGATCAGAGTTCCATGGGCCTGCCTCCGCTGTCGTACTCCGTGGACCGCCTGTGCTCTGCGGATCATCAGTGCTGGGCGGATCATCAGTGCTGGGTGGATCGTTGCCTGTGCCGCGTGGATCGCCCGTGCCGCGCGCGTCGCCGTCCGTGTTGTGCAGGGTCAGCACCCCGGGAGGTGCCCAGGATTCCGACTCCCTCGATCTGTGACGTGCGACACGTTGCGATCCTGGGGCGGGCGGGGCGCTCCCGGCCGGCCCGTCGGCTGCCGGCGGTCAGGTCTGCCGTGCGCCCACGACCAGGCATTTGTTGAGTCCCTGGGGTGAGCTGGGCAGACTGGGACGAGGCGTACGACACATTCCGCGCGTCCCGAGCCGCAGGGAGATCGCAGTGATCCGGTGGACCGTCTTCTACCCGAAGACCGAAGGTGCGACGTTCGACCACGACTACTACCGCGACAAGCACATCCCCGTCTTCGCCGCCGCCATCGGCCGCTCCGACGTCGAGGTCACCCGCGGCATCGACGGCCCGCACGAGGCCTCCGCCACCGTCACCTTCGGCTCCCTCGAGGAACTGAAGGCCGCCCTGGGCAAACTCGACTTCAAGTTCCTCGCCGACGACCTGCCCAACTACAGCACCGTCCCGGCACAGGTCCAGATCAGCGAGACGACCGGCTGACCGCCTGACCTTCTCGTCCTTCAGCGGTTTCGTGGGACACATCCCCGTATGCGTCCCACGAAACCCAGGACGTCCGAGGGCCGATCTCGTGCGGGTGTCAGAGGGGGGCGAAGTCCGATGGCGCTCCCAGTCGGGCCGGAGGGGAGGACGGATCGCTGCCTTCGCCTCGACGGGTTTCTGCCTCCTCGAGCAGCCCGCCTGTCGGCCTGTTCGAGGCGATGCCTGTGGGCGCCGGTGCCGGCGCCAGCGCCGGAGGAAGGGAACGCCTGCGCTGATCCGCGTGGGCTGGATGGTCGGAGTCCGGACCTCGCCGCGAGGCGCCGGCTGAGGCCTGGGTCATTCTGGCCGATATGGTGTCTTGTGGCAGTCGACCGACTACGATCCGTCTGGCTGCTCGAGTGGAGGTGATGGAACGTGGTCGATGGGGTGAACCCTGCGCGTGATCGCGTCTCCGCTCGCGGTGAGAACGTCACGCAAGGCGAACATGAGGGTTCGGCGTCGGGTGGGACCGCAGCGCACTACGAGCGGCTGGCCGGTGGGTATGACCGGAACTGGAACTACGGCGGCGGCTTCGTCGACTGGATGGCCCGGGAGGTCGTCGACACGCTCGCGTTGACGGCGGCGGATCGGATCGCCGATATCGGCTGTGGGACGGGTCTCTACACCAGGCGGGTCCGGGAGATCGTCCGGCCGTCGGCGCCGATACTGTGCGTCGACCCGTCCGCGGCGATGCTCGCCCAGCTACCGGCGGACCCCGGGTTGCGTCCAGTGCGGGCGTCCGCGGAGGAACTGGCCGGGATTGAAATATCCGAAAACACAACA
>NZ_CADCWS010000144.1 GCF_902806475.1 Candidatus Frankia nodulisporulans | reverse complement strand
TTAACCTACGGCCATTGGGCCAGGGGTGAAACGGTTTCGAAACCGTGCCGAGCGCGCCACGGAAACCTGCGCCGTACCCGGACGATCCGCTCCACGGGCCCGAACAGCCCACCTTGACGATCCCCCCTCCAGCTGGCGTCGATCATTATATCACGGTCCTATGACATAGCTATCCAGGCCCTCCTTGCCCCTGACGGAAGGGTTGGTTTGTTGTCGCTTTAGCGACATGAATCTCGATTCGACGGCACGACATTGGTCAACGCGTCGGTAATGCGGCCGGCGGACCCGCTGGTCGCTCGGCGCCGGGAGGAGATCCACCGGCGTCGCGGCGGGCGTCCCGGTGGGCCTGGGTTGGAGGGCGCGGCTGCGTCGGGGTGGGGAAGGGCCTGCGGGCTTGGGTCGTGCGGGCTGGAGGCCCTCGTCCGGGTGTGCGCCGCGGTGCGGGCAGGTCCGGGTCGGGACGGCCCGCAATCCCAGCGCAGCAGGGGTGGGGAGGGCTGTTCGCCCCCGGTCGGCCCCTCGTTCGGGGGCCCCGGTGCGGCGGCACTCACTCGCGTCCGAGAGCCGAGACGGCAAACGATGGCGCCCGGCGCGCTGACGCTGAGCGGCGGCTGGTCGGCGGCGGCTGGTGGTCGGCGGCTGGTGGTCGGCGGGTCCGCGTGTGGGGGCGACGAGGCGTGGGCCCGAGGGGAATCCGTGGCGACGGCGCGATGGTTGTGATGGTTTTGGGGGGTATTGGACAGTTTCGTGAGGAGTCGTGGCCGGGTCGCGGTCTTGCGGAGCACCGCGATCGCGATGGATGGGTCCAGGACTCCTGATCCCCCTTGTTGACGTAATGTTGAGTCATCTAGACTCATGAACCATGAGGGAGGGATGAGCGCGGAGGCGTGGTCATGGTGAGGCGATCAGCGGAGAGCTGGTCAACGGCGAGTCGATCAACGAAGGGGAGTCCTGTGAGCACCTACCTGTGGGATCCGTTTGCCGCGCTCGGTCGGATGGACCGGGAGTTCGAGGAGATCGTCCGGCGGGCGTGGGGCACCCGGCGTCCGGTGCCGGCCGGCCGGGCGCTGCCTACCGGCCGAGCGGTGCCCGCCGAGGTGGCGGTCCCGTCCGCCGATGTCGTCGCCGACGGCGACGATGTGCTGATCAACCTCGAGCTGCCGGGTATCGACGTGGAGCGCGACGTCGTCGTGGAGATCGACCGTGGCCGTCTGGTCGTGCGCGGTCAGCGGGAGGGGCATCAGGAGCAGGAGCGGGATGGTCGGGTGCACCGGGAGCGGTGGTCCGGCAGCTTCCGCCGCGAGTTCCGTCTGCCCGAGCGGGTTGACGCGTCCCGGATCTCGGCCGGATACGAGCGTGGTGTGCTGACCGTCCGGCTCGCGGGCGCGGCGGTCGCACCGAGGACCACGCGGATCGCCGTCGCCGCGGCGACGGCGGCGCAGCGGCCCGCCGAGCCGGCGTTGGCCGTGGGCAGTGCCACGACCGGGCCGGATGCCGCGTCGGACGCGCCCACGGATGCCGCGGGCGCATGAGAAGCCGGTCGGGGTGCGTTCCGCCCGCGCACCCCGACACCCCCGCGCACCCCGACACCCCGACGTGCGTCGGTGCGCCCGTGGTCAGAGATGGCGCGGTGCGCCCATGATCAGAAGTGGCGCGGTGCGCCCGTGGTCAGGGTTGGCGCGGTGCGCCCGTGGCTGAGGCGGACGATGCGCGGGAGGAGGCACGACCCGACGACGTGCGTGCGGACGGCGGCGGCACCATGGGGCCGACGTCCCCGTCCGGGGCGTGATCCAGGTCGACGACGACCGGCGCGTGGTCGCTGGTGCCGGTGCCCTTGCGGGCGGCCCGGTCCACCCAGACGGCGCGGACCCGCTCGGCCACGTCCGGGGTCGCGAGGGTGAGGTCGATGCGCATGCCGTTGTTCTTCGGGAAGGCCAGCTGGCGGTAGTCCCAGTAGGTGTAGACGATGTCCTCGGGCCAGCGGGCGCGCAGCACGTCCACCAGGGGAACGCCGAGGATCTCCGCGAGCGCGGCACGTTCCGCCGGGGTGATATGGGTGGAGCCCTCGAACTGGGCGAGGTCCCAGACATCCACGTCGGTGGGGGCGATGTTGAAGTCACCCAGTGCCAGCAGCGGGCCGTGCGCGGCCTCGGCCGCGACCACGTCGCGCAGCACGGCGAGCCAGGTCAGCTTGTAGGCGTAGTGCGGGTCGTCGACGGCGCGTCCGTTCGGGATGTACAGCGACCACACCCGGACCCCGTCGCAGGTCGCGGCGATCGCGCGCGGCTCGGGATCCGGGAAGCCCGGTCCGCCCGGCAGGCCGCGCACCACGTCGTCGAGGGTGCCGCGGGACAGGATCGCGACCCCGTTCCAGCGGCCGTCACCATGGTGGGCGGCGCGGTAGCCGCGGCGGAACAGATCCTCGTCGAACAGCTCGAGGAAGGCCTCGTCCGACAGTTTGGTCTCCTGGAGACACACCACGTCCGGTTCGGCGCGATCCAGCCACTCGATCAGCCGGGCCTGCCGGGCCTTCGCCGAGTTGATGTTCCATGTAGCGATCCGCACAGGTGATGACGGTAGTCCCGCCCCACATGCGATGCTGCGCCGCATGGACAACCGGTCCGCCGAACGGCCATATGTCATCTGCAGCTGTGCGATGTCCGTGGACGGTCGGATCGATGACTGTTCCGACCGGCGGCTGATGCTGTCCGGGCCCGCCGACCTGGACCGTGTCGACGAGGTCCGCGCCGGCTGTGACGCGATCCTGGTCGGCGCGGGAACGGTCCGACGCGACGATCCGCGGCTCGCGGTGCGATCCGAGGTCCGGCGTGCGGCGCGGGTCGCCGCGGGGCTGGAGCCCACGCCACGCAAGGTGGTGCTGTGCGGATCCGGCACGCTCGACCCCGCCGCCAGGCTGTTCGATACCGATCCGGTGGACGTCCTCGTCTACACCTCCGGCGACCGTCCTGCCGGCGACCGGCCGGGGCGCCGAGACGGGTCGCGCACGGTGATGGTGGAACTGCCGGCCCTGGCGGGGCGCGCCGGGCTGATCGACGTCGCGGCAGTGTTGGATGATCTTGCGCGGCGGGGGGTGCGGCGGCTGCTGGTCGAGGGGGGCACCTCGGTGCACACCGCGTTCCTCACCGCCGGGCTGGTCGACGAGCTCCACCTCGCGGTCGCCCCGTTGTTCGTCGGTGAGGCGGACGCCCCCGCCTTCGTCGGGCCAGGGCGGTTCCCGCGTGACGCCCGCGCCCGGATGCGGCTCGCCGAGGTGCGCCAACTCGACGACGTGGTGCTCGCCCGCTACCTGATCCACCCCGCGACGACCCGCTGATCCGTCCCGGTTTCACCAGCACGGGCGCGGGCATCGGTCCACCGGATCATCCGATCCAGTGGACCGCGAGGGAGTGATCACTGTGTCGGTGCAGGCGGCCGGGGTGTCCGGCGAGGTCAAGGGCAAGGCGAACGATGCCCGACACTCACGGACGCTCGACCTCGCCGCGCGGGTCGGACTCGCCGGACGCGGGCTGGTCTACCTGCTCATCGGCGTGCTCGCCCTCCAGGTCGCCTTCGGGCTCAGCCGCGCCCGCACCGACCGCTCCGGCGCGCTCGGCGAGATCCGCGACAAACCGTTCGGCTCGGTGGTGCTGGTCATCCTGGTCCTGGGTTTCCTCGGCTACGCGATCTGGCGGCTGCTGGACGGCGCCGTCGGTGAGCAGGGCGAACGCGACGCGAAGAAGCGGACCGCCAAACGGCTGGTCAGCGTGGCCCGCGGCGTCATCTACCTGGTCATCGCCGGCAGCACCGTCCACTTCCTGCTCTCCGGGGGCGGCGGGTCCGGCGACCCGGCGCCGTGGACGGCGCGGCTCATGCGCAACGACGCCGGACGGTTCCTGGTCGGCGCGGTCGGTGTCGTCGTCGTCGGCATCGGCATCGGCATGATCATCCGAGGTGTCGGGCGCAAGTTCGAGGAGAAGCTCAAGACCGGCGAGATGGGTCGGATCGCGCACCGGATCGCCAAGCCCGCCGGCATGGTCGGCTACGTGGTGCGTGGCGTGGTCATCGGGCTGGCCGGAGTGTTCGTCACCCGGGCCGCGATCGAGTTCGACCCGAAGGAGGCCAAGGGGCTCGACGGGACCCTCAAGACGCTCGGTGACCAGGCCTACGGGCAGGTGCTGCTGACCCTGTGCGCACTGGGACTCGTTCTGTTCGGCGTCTACTCTTTCTTCGAGGCTCGCTACCGCAGGCTCTGAGCGGACCGCGACTGTCCGGAGTCGGTCGACTTTCGGACATGTCCTGCAAGGGGCCGGGAACCAGGCCCTTGGCCAGGCACACTATGGTGCGTCTGGCGATCGAGGGAGACAAGTTCGTGGCTGGGACGACCCCGCTCAGAGTCAACACCCCGGCCGGGGAGGTGACTCTCGCCGGCGACGCCTCTGTCGTTGTCGGCCGGGCCCGCGCGGCCGACATCACGATCAATGATGGGCGAGTGTCACGCCGGCACTTCGTGCTCCATCCCTCGCCGGTCGGTTGGCGGGTCGAGGATGTGAGCGCCAACGGCCTGTGGCGCGACGGGCGCCGCGTCGGCGACGTGGAGATCCCGGGTGAGGTGCGGCTGCGCCTGGGCGCGGCCGACGGCCCCGAGGTCGTCCTGACACCGGTGCGTTCGAACGTCCCCCCGACGGTGCCGACCCGCGGGATGAACGCCACGGGCGGCGCGGGCACACCGGGCGGCACGGGTGAGGCGGCCGTGGGGTCGCTGGCGACCCAGGTGCCGCCGACGCCGGTCACGGCGGTCAGTGCCCCGCCCGGTGCGGCGGGGGCGGGCGGGTCCGTGGGTGCTGGCGCCGGTTCGCCGTCCGGCGTGGGCCCGGGTGCGCAGCCGAGTCCGCCGTCCGGGAGCTGGTCGGTGGATCCGGCGACCACTCAGAGCGCGGTCGTGCACGCCCGTCGGCGGGTGCATCCCCTCAAGCCAGGCCGGATGCGGATGGGGCGCTCCCGCGACAACGAGATCATGGTCGCTGACCTGCTGTCGTCGCGCCACCACGCCGAACTGCGGATCTCGCTCGGCGGTGTGGAGGTCGTCGACCTCGACTCGGCGAACGGGACGTTCGTCAACGGTCTGCGGGTCGGCCGCGCACCGGTGCTGCAACGCGACGTGCTCGCGGTCGGCCACCACCTGTTCCAGCTCGAGGGCGACACCCTCGTCGAGTACGTCGACTCCGGTGACGTCGCCTTCGAGGTGCAGGACCTGTCGGTGTTCGCCGGCACCAAGCAGCTCATGCACGACCTGACCTTCCGGCTGCCCGGCCGTTCGTTGCTCGGGGTCGTCGGGCCGAGCGGGGCGGGCAAGTCGACCCTGCTCAACGCCCTCACCGGCTTCCGCCCCGCCGACCGCGGTGCCGTCCGCTACGCCGGACGTGACCTCTACGCCGAGTACGACGAGCTGCGTCGCCGCATCGGCTACGTCCCGCAGGCAGACCCCCTGCACGACCAGCTCACCGTGCGCGAGGCGCTGCTCTACGGCTCGGAGCTGCGCTTCCCCAAGGACACCACCGCGCAGGAACGGCGCGACCGGGTCGAGGAGGTGATCGGTCAGCTCGGCCTGACCGCCCACGCCGACACCCAGGTCAGCCGGCTCTCGGGCGGTCAGAAGAAGCGCACCTGCGTCGCGTTGGAGCTGCTCACCCGCCCGTCCCTGCTGTTCCTGGACGAGCCCACCTCCGGGCTCGACCCGGCCAACGACCAGTCGGTCATGGAGACCCTGCGGGGGCTGGCCAAGGGCGGCGGTGAGGGCTCGGCCGACGAGACCGGCCGCACCGTCATCGTCGTCACCCACAGCGTGCTTTTCCTGGACCTGTGTGACTTCATTCTGGTCCTGGCACCCGGCGGTCACGTCGCCTATTTCGGCCCGGCTGACGGGGCGCTGCGGTTCTTCGGCAAGAAGGACTTCCGTGAGTTCGCCGCGGTCTTCCGCGAGCTCGAGGCCACCCCCGGTGCCGAGATGGCCCGCCGGTTCCGTGACTCGGAGTTCTTCGTGCCCTCGGCGGTGGTGGCGCCTGCCGTGCGCCGGGCCCCACCGGAACTGCCGAGCATCCGCCAACAGCCGGTGTTCTCACAGCTGTACACCCTGACCCGGCGATACTGGCGGGTCGTGCTCGCCGACCGCTCCTATCTGCGACTGATCATCGCTTATCCGTTCATCCTCGGCATCGTTCCACGGGTGCTCAAAGCACCGGACGGGCTGGGCCCGCTGCCCCAGGCACCCAACACCGACGCGACGAAGGTACTCGTCGTCCTGGTGCTGTGCGCCTGCTTCATGGGGATGGCGAACGCCGTCCGGGAAATCGTCAAGGAAAGACCGATCTACCGGCGGGAACGCACGATCGGTCTGTCCCGGACCGCCTACCTCGGCTCAAAGATCATTCTGTTGACGGCGATCACCACCGCGCAGTGTGTCGTGTTCACCCTGATCGCGGTCACCGGTCGAACCCCACCGGAGGCCGTCGCCCTCGGCTCGCCGCTGCTGGAATGCCTGGTCGCGGTCATCGTCGCGGCGCTGGCCTCGATGATGATCGGCCTGTTCGTGTCCAGTCTGATCGACAACGCCGACAAGGCGATGCCGATCCTGGTCCTGGTCACCATGGGTCAGCTGGTCTTCTCCGGTGGTCTGACGTCGATGAGCAACCGGCTCGTCTTCGAGCAGCTCAGCTTCCTCGCCCCCGCCCGCTGGGGTTTCGCGGCCCTGGCCAGCACCGACGACCTCAACGCCGTCGCCAAGCTGGGCAATCCCGCCCTGCGCAGCGACCCACCCGACGAGCTGTGGAAGCACACCACCGCGACCTGGACCGCCGACGTCGTGCTCGGCATCATGATCGGCGTGGTGGCCCTCGCCCTGACCACCCTCATGCTGCGGCGTATCGAACCCAAGGTCACCCGGATCGCCCCCGCCCCGGTGCCCACCGGTGGCGCGGGTTCGGGTTCGGCGGGTAGCGGTGGCGCCCACCAGCCTCAACCGCCCGCCGGACGGCTCACCCGCCGCTGACACCCGCGTCTGCCTCGGGCGAGGCGGCGCGGACGTCCGAGGTGCGGGCAGGCCCGGCGAGGAGATCGCCGATCTCCTCGCACCAGTGGGCGAGCCCGCACAGCTGGTAGGTGATCGGGCCGCGGGTCAGGGCGGGGCGGTTGTGCTCGAAGAGCACATGGCCGGCGACCTGTAACGACCAGCCCGCGGCGAACAGGGGTATCCCGATCCGTGGCCGGGCCAGGACAAGGGGCAACGAGCACGCGACCGTCGGAATGCCGACCAGATGGGTCAGCCTGACGCCACGGCTGCGGTGTTCCGCGCGGTAGAACGCCAGTTTCGCCGCGAAAGGCGCGTCCTTCGCCGGCGCCGCGGCCGGATCATGCCTCTGGTCGGAAGCGTTCAGGTCAGGTACCCGCCGTGTGGGTTGCGTCCCGCTCATGGATGTGTCCTTTCCCGGTGCGGGTCGGTGTGATCCGCACCGGCAGGCCGACAGTATGGGCCGCACCCGGAACATCCCGATTGCCAGGCATCTGTGGGCACGATAGGACCAGTGCGTGGACGGGGCGGGCACCACGGAACCGGATGAACGCGGCGAATCGGGCGAACCGGTGCGGACGAGCGGGTCGGCGCGGCCGGGGGACAGCGGCGGTGGCGCCTCGCGGCGACTGCTCGGGGTGCTGGCGGGATCGACCCTGTTGCAGTGGCTCGGCGGTTTCGCCATCGCTCCGATTCTGCCGTTGTATCTGGCCGATCACGATGTCTCCGTCGCCGGTGTCGGCGTCGTGATGTCGGCGTTCTTTCTGGGGGCGCTGCTGTCGCAGTATGTGGCTGGCCGGCTGGCCGGACTCCACGGCCACCGGCCGGTGCTGCTGGCGGGACTGGCCACCTACGCGGCCGGCTGCGCGGGGCTGTTCGTGACCGAGGGGGTGCTCGCGTCCTCGGCGCTGCGGGTGCTGCAGGGTGCCGGGGCCGGTGCGTTCGAGGTCGCCACGCTGACCGCGGTCGCGGTGAAGGTCGCGCCGTCGGCCCGGGGGCGGGCGTTCAGCGCCGTGTACACCGGCCAGTTGCTGGGTGTGACCCTTGGTCCGGTCCTGGGGGGATTCGCCGGGGTCGAGCACATGCGGGAGCTGTTTCTCGCCGGGGGCGCTGCGGCGGTGCTGGCGTCGATACCGGTGCTGTGGATGCTGCCGTCCGCCGGCGGTTCGCGTGGGGTCGCGGGAACGGCGGCGTTGGCGAGCACGACAGGTGATCGAACCGGGCCGGTGCGGGCGTCGACCGAGGGCCTGGCCGCCGAGGGCATGATCACGCCGGCGGCAGGGTCGGGACGTCCGGGACGTCCGGGACCTGGGCGGCCGGGAGTGACGTGGCTGCTGACGCCCGGGGTGGTCGGACTGCTGCTGTGCGGGGCGAGCGGCGGGTTCGCGGCGGGGGTCTACGAGACCTGCTGGAGCCTGCTGATGCGGCGCGAGGGTGTGTCGGTGGAGCTCACGGGCTTGACGTTCACCCTGTTCGGACTGCCGTACCTGCTGTTCGCCTGGCCGGCGGGGCAGCTGGCCGACCGGCTGGACCGGCGGGCGCTGATCGTGGTCGCGGCCCTGCTGCGCTCGGTCGCGCTGGTCAGCTACCCGATGCTGCACTCGCTGTCGATCATTCTCGTCGTCGGCTGTCTGGAGGCCGTCGTCCTCGCCGTGATCAATCCGGCCGAGCAGTCGCTGCTGGCCCAGGAGGGGGCGGCCAGCGGAGCCACCGGTCGGGCCCAGGGCCTGTTCGCGACGGTGCGCACGGCGACGACCGTGCTGGCGGCGCTGGTCTCGGGTGCGATCTTCGCCGTCGACCACCGGCTGCCGTTCGTGCTGGCGGGTCTGCTGGTCGTGGTCGTGACGCTGTCGCTGCCGGTGCTGTGGCGTGATCTGGTCGGCTCGGCGCGGCCCGCACGGGCCGCCGAGGGCTCATGACCTGTCGTGCAGGGCGCGGGCGAGCAGCGCCACGGCGGTCGGGATGTCCTGCGCCCGGATGCCGGCATAGGACAGCCGCAGGTAGGCGGTCTCCTGCTCGCCGATGGTGAAGTACCGGCCGTGGCCGACCACGACGCCGAGCCGGGCCGCCGCGGCCACGGTCGCGCCCTCGTCCACACCGCGGGGCAGGCCGACGAACATGCTGATGCCGCCGAGTGGTGGGGTGGCCGCGCAGTCGGGCAGTTCGTGGGCGACCGCCGCGACCAGGGCCGACGCCCGCTCACGCAGGGCGGTGCCCACGGCCCGCAGCTGCGCGGCCCAGCCGGGGCCGCTGACCAGTTCGATCACGGTGTGCTGGAGGGGGCGGGAGACGAAGAAGTCGTCGACGATGCGCATCGCGCCGATCCGGTTCATCACCGGGCCGCGGGCGATCACAGCACTCACCCGCAGGCTCGGTGCGAGGATCTTGGTCAGGGAGACGATGGTGATGACCTGGCCGCGGTCGTCGTCGACGAACAGCGGCGGCGGCGTCTGCTCGCCGGCGAAGCCCAGCCAGCGGGCGTAGTCGTCCTCGATGACGAAGGCGCCGGCGACCCGGCAGATGTCGAGGATCTCGCCGCGCCGGTGCGCGGCCAGCACGCTGCCGCCCGGGTTCGCGTAGGTGGGTTGGATGACCAGCAGCCGGGCGGATGTGCGGGCGAAGGCGTCACGCAACAGGTCCGGGCGGATGCCGTCGCGGTCGCAGGGCACCGAGATCGGGGTGAGGCCGGCGCTGCGGGCCACCGCGAGCGCACCGGGATAGGTCGGCGTCGCGAACAGCACCGGGTGGCCGGCGGGCAGGATCGCCCGCATCGTCGCCGACAGCGCGCTCTGACTGCCCGAGGTGATCAGGACGTGTTCGGGGTCGGCGCCCAGCTGACGGCCGAACCAGCTGCGCAGTTCGGGGAGTCCGGCCGCGGGTGGGCTGGCCCAGGCGTCCGGCCGGCGGGCGGCGCGACCCAGGGCGGTGGCCAGCCGGGCGTCGGCGCGCAGGCCCGCGTCCAGATAGCCGGCGCCGAGCTGGAGACCGGGCGCGTTGGCGAGATGGACCACCTGGTCGATGCCGGAGGGATGCACCGGGCTTGGTCCGAGCGCGACCTGCTGCCAGTCGGTGTCGCCGGTCCGGGTGGTGTGCCGGGACGCGATGAACGTGCCGGAGCCCGGCCGGGTGACCAGGCGCCCCTCGGCGACCAGCCGGCCGAGCGCCCGTTGGACCGTCACCGGGCCGACCCCCAGCCCGGCCTGGAGCGTGCGCGTGCTGGGCAGCCGTTGTCCGACGGTGCCGGCATCGACGAGCCGATGAAGCTCTGTCACCACCCGGTCGATACTGCTATCGTTGGACATGAGATATAAGAATAGCGCTATCGCCGGGGGTGGCGCGCCGCTTCGCGGAGCCGCCGGTGTCGGCCGTCCCGGCTCGGCGTGCGTGTCACCGGGGTCGACGGGCGGCGTGCGGGCGGCGGTGCGCCATGGCTGAGTGCGCGCTGCTGGTCGGATTCGTGCTGCTGGTCGGCGTCGCCGCGGTGTTCGGCCCGGACACCAGGGATACGCGCTACTACCTGGTCGCGTCGATGCGGCGCCGGGATAGCGCCCAAGCGGTACCACAGGAATGCGACACCGGGGGTAGTCCGGTGCGGACAGTGTCATCCGGGTGTGCCCGAGTAGGAGCCGACACCGGCGTCCCAACGGCTGCCGCCACGGCGGACACGCCACTTTTCTGACAGCGAATTCACAGGTCAAGGCCCAATCCCCGGGTGGTGAGGGCATTCGGTGAAACCGGCGCCCGGGTGGGACGCGGTACGGCAAACCCGGTGACAGCCGGCGACGGGCTGGC
>NZ_CADCWS010000143.1 GCF_902806475.1 Candidatus Frankia nodulisporulans | reverse complement strand
GCTGGTGGCACGGCGACGCATCCGTCACGTTCGGCGGTGCCGATGGCGCGTCCGCCGCCCTGGCCCGCCCGGCCGAGGGTGGGTCCACCTTCCGCGACCGGCCCCGTCTGTGTCGCGTGGCCATGCCGCGTGGCGCGGGCATGCGGTGCCCGCCGCGTCCTCGATGGCGTCCGGTCGAGGCCTGGTGCGCAAGTCGGGTGGTTCGATGTCTCGCCGAACCTCGGTAATGCCGGATCGCGGCCAGCTGGATGTCTGATATGTACAGATATAAGTATTTACCCCGCCGCTGTGGTGGCGCGGTGAGCGCTTCGACGCGGCCGAATTGTGGTCAGGACGATGACATGCCGAGGGTTGTTCGAGAATTCAGGGCCCGATTTTCCATACAACCCTCGGCATGTGGCCGTCCAACCCTCGGCATCTGACCGCGGACCGCCGGGTCGGCCGCCGGCGGGTGGATCCGCGGGAAGATCGTGCGGGTGCGGGGGTGCGGGGATGGTCACGTCCGCGGGGCGGCGCCGGGATGGTGGGCGAGGGTGAGGCGGTCGCCGTTCCAGCGGCGGCGGACCCACCGGTCGTGGCTGACCAGCACGATCGCCCCGGGATAGGCGGTGAGTGCGGCCTCGAGCTCCTCGACGAGTACCAGGGAGAGATGGTTGGTGGGTTCGTCGAGCAGCAGGACGTCGGCGCCGGCCCCGAGGACCAGGGCAAGCGCGAGGCGCTGCCGCTGGCCGGCCGACGCCCGTCCCAGCGGCACCATGAGCTGCTCGCGGGTGAACAACCCGAAGGCCAACAGCGCCTGCGCGTCCTCGGACCGGACTTCGACCCGTCCACCGGTGCGGGGCGAACCCCGCCGCGTGGAGTCGGCCAGGGCGGCGCGGCCGTGCGCGAAGGCGGCCAGCAGGGTGCGTTCCGGATGGGTGACCGGGATCTGCTGCGGCAGGTGCGCGATTGTGGCATGCCGGTTGACCTCGCCGCCGTCGGGGACGAGATCGCCGGCGAGTACCCGCAGCAGGGTCGTCTTGCCGGCCCCGTTCGGTCCGTCGACGAGCAGCCGCTCCCCGGCGCCGACCACCAGCGACACCGCCGGCAGCCGCCCTGCCACCGTCACCTCCACCGCGCCAAGCAGCGTCCCACCGGCTGGACTGGTACTGCCAGCTGGACCGGTGGTGCCGGTTGGGCTGGTGGTGCCGGTTGGGCTGGTGGTGCCGGTTGGGCTGGTGGTGCCGGTGGAGTCCGGGGCGCCGGCGGAACCGGCGCTGACGGCCAGGGAGGGGCGGGATGGCTGGGCTGGGTGGGATGGCTGGGCCGGCAGGGCGAAGCGCAGTGCTTCGGGGGGTGCGGCGACGGGGTGGTCGAGCAGGCGGCGCAGGCGTTCCTCGGCGTTGCGGACCCGGCTCGCGACCGCCTGCTGCACGCGGTCCCCGGCCAGGCCGTAGGACATCTTGTTGCGATCGGTCGCGGCGCGATGCGGGGAGACCCGGCGGGCCGTGGTCAGGGTGGCCTCCCGCTGGCGGTCGACCGCGGCGCGCCAGTCCGCGTGCGCCTGAGCCTGGCGGGCCCGAGCGGCGGTGTGGGCCTGCAGATATCCCGCGTAGCCGTTGCCGTAGCGGGTCAGGCCGTGGCTGGCCGCGTCCACTTCGACGAGGGCGCCGGCGACCGCCTCGAGGAACACGCGGTCGTGGGACACCAGCGCCGTCGTGCCCGCGCGGGCGCGCAGGTAGGTCGCCAGCCAGGTCAGCGCGTCGTCGTCGAGGTGGTTGGTCGGCTCGTCGAGCAGCAGCACCTCGCGGCTGGCCACCAGAACGCACGCGAGCCGCAACCGGGCCTGCTGCCCACCGGAGAGCGTGGCCAGCGCCCGCTCCCGCGCGAGCCCGGCGAGCCCCACCCCGTGCAGCACCCGTTCGACTCGGGCCGTCGCGTCATAGCCGCCCCGCAGATCGAACATGGTCAGCAACGTGCCGTACTCCTCCAGCACCGCATCCGAGCGGGCTGGTCCGGCTGGTCCGGCCATCATCGCCTCGAGCTGGCGCATCCGGGACGCGATGGCCCGCAGTTCGGCGAGGGCGTCATCGACGGCGTCACCGACCGTCCAGTGGGACGGCAGCGAGGCCTCCTGCGGCAGATAGCCGACGCCGGCGTCGGCCTGGACGATCACCCGACCCTCGTCGGGCTGTTCACGACCGGCGAGCAGCCGCAGCACGGTGCTCTTGCCGGCGCCGTTCTCACCGATGATCCCGGTGCGGCCGCCGGGCGGCAGGGAGCAGCTGACATCCCACAGCACGCGGCGATGATCGTACGACTTGCTGACGCCATCCAGGGTGAGCTGGGTGGACATACGTGTCCTCCGAGGCGGTACCAGGCGGGACGGCCACGGTGGGCCGTCGGGTCGGCGCCTCAGAGGAGCATCGGCAACTCGTTTCGTCCGGGAGTGGAGCGCCTTCGAACCTGCCACGGCGGCGTCGCCGGGGCAAGCCGTTTTCCACTCCGGAGCCATCGCCGGGTCACCTCGGCGTGACCGTTCGGACGCCGGCGGCATGGTTGGGGACGGATCAGCAGTGATAGGTATGATTTCCGCCGCGGATGCGGTGTGGTGGACGCCCGATGTTCGCGACCCTGTTCGGCTGAATTCGTATGGAGGAACTCCGTGACCACCCGGGTCGAGACGCTGGAATTCCAGGCGGAGGCGCGCCAACTGCTGCGCCTCATGGTGCACTCGATCTATTCGGACAAGGACGTGTTCCTACGGGAGCTGATCTCGAACGCGTCCGACGCGCTGGACAAGCTGCGGTTGGCGTCACTGACCGAGCAGGAGCTGCGCGTTGACACGGCTGACCTGCACATCGACCTCGAGGTCGACCGGGACGCGCGCACCCTGACGGTGCGCGACAACGGCATCGGCATGTCCCGCGAGGATGTGGTCAACCTGATCGGGACGATCGCCCGCTCCGGCACGGCCGAACTGCTGCGCTCGTTGTCCGAGGCGCGGGCGGCGGGTGACACCACGGCCTCGGCGGATCTGATCGGCCAGTTCGGTGTCGGCTTCTACGCGACGTTCATGGTGGCCGACCGGGTCAGCCTGGTGACCCAGCGGGCGGGGGAGCGGACCGGTACCCGCTGGGAGTCCGACGGCGAGGGTTCCTACACCATCGAGGACGTGCCCGACGCGCCCCGCGGAACCGCGGTGACGGTGCACCTGAAGGCCGAGGACGCCGAGGACCGGCTGTTCGACTACACCGCCGACCACAAGATCCGCGAGATCGTCAAGAAGTACTCCGACTTCATCGCCTGGCCGATCCGGATGGCCGTCGAGCGTCCCGCCCCCCTGCCGGACGCCGACGCCGACGCGGATGCGGATGCGGATGTCGCGGGTGAGCCGGTCGCCGCGACCACGATCGAGATCGAGACGCTGAACTCGCGCAAGGCGCTGTGGGCCCGGCCCCGCGACGAGGTCGACCAGGCCGAGTACAACGAGCTCTACCGGCACCTGAGCCACGACTGGAGTGACCCGCTCGAGGTCGTCCAGATGAAGGGCGAGGGCACGTTCGAGTACGAGGCGCTGCTGTTCATCCCGTCCCGCGCGCCGCTAGACCTCTACACCCGGGACGCCCGCCGCGGCGTTCAGCTGTACGTCAAGCGGGTGTTCATCATGGACGACTGCGAGGCGCTGCTCCCGAACTACCTGCGGTTCGTCAAGGGTGTCGTCGATGCCCGTGACCTCTCGCTGAACATCTCCCGGGAGATCCTGCAGCAGGACCGGCGCATTCAGCAGGTGCGCCGTCGGCTGGTCCGCAAGGTGCTGGCGACGGTGCGCAACCTGCTGGAGAACGAGGCCGAGAAGTACCGCACCTTCTGGTCGGAGTTCGGTGCCGCCGTCAAGGAGGGTCTGCTCGCCGCGGCCGAGGACAGCGAGGCGATCCTCGAGATCATCTCCGCCGCCTCGACCCACGACCCGGAGCAGACCACGACGCTGCGCGGCTACGTCGAGCGGATGAAGGAGGGCCAGACCGAGATCTACTACATGACCGGTGACTCGCGGGCGACCATCGAGAACTCGCCGCACATGGAGGCGTTCGCGGCCCGTGGCTACGAGGTGCTGATCCTGACCGACCCGGTCGACGAGGTCTGGGTCGAGCGGGTCGGCCGCTTCGACGACAAGGTGCTCCAGTCGGTGGCCAAGGGACAGGTGGACCTGGACACCGAGGACGACCGCAAGAAGACGGAGACGGAGCGGGAGCAGCAGCGCACCGATTTCGCCGCGCTGCTGACCTGGATGGGTGAGCGGCTGCGGGACGAGGTCAAGGAGGTGCGGCTGTCCTCCCGCCTGACGACGTCGCCCGCCTGCGTCGTCGGCGACACCTTCGACATGACACCCGCGCTCGAGCGGATGTACCGCTCGATGGGCCAGCCGGTGCCGGCCGCGAAGCGCATCCTGGAGCTCAACCCGACCCATCCGCTGGTCGTGGGCCTGCGCCGCGCCCACGAGCAGGACACCGAGTCCGCCGCGCTCACCGAGACCACCGATCTGCTCTACGACCTGGCCCTGCTCGCCGAGGGCGGCGACCTGCGCGACCCGTCCCGCTTCACCCGCCTGCTGGCCGGCCGCCTGGCCAGCGCCCTGTAGGCGGACGGGGGCCGGCCAGCTGACGCCCGACCATCACCTGGCCGGCCCGCACCGCCCCGCAGGGCCCTGCACCGTCCCGTGTGGGCTGGCCCCGCGCCGTCCCGCAGGGCCCTGCACCGTCTCGTGCGGGCTGGCCCGCGTCGGCGGCCAACCGTGGGATGGGGGGGTGGCGTGGCGGAGAAATCGACGCGTCGATGCGACATCGACTAGTTTTTGTCTCGGCTGGTCTTGGGCTTGATTCTGGGGAGGTGTGCGGCGGTGCACACAAGCGGTGACATTTTCGTCGACGGCCAGTGGGTCGCGTCGAGCTCGCAGCATCATCTCGATGTCGTCTCGCCCAGTACCGAGGATGTGATCGGTCGGGTCCCGGACGCCAGCACCGAGGACGTGGACGCCGCGGTGGCCGCCGCGCGACGGGCGTTCGACACCGGCCCGTGGCCGCGGCTGAGCCCGGCACAGCGCGCGCAGGTGCTGGGCGAGCTGCTCGAGCAGCTGGTCAAGCGGGCGGACGAGCTCGCACAGACGATCACCGCGGAGAACGGCGTCCCGGCCGCGATGGTCCGCTCGGCGCAGGTCGACAACGGGCTGGACGTGCTGCGGTACTACACCGAGCTGGCCAGCACCTTCGAGGACGAGGCACCGCGCGCGGGGCGCTACTCCCCGGCGATCGTGCGCCACGAGCCGGTCGGCGCGGTCGCCGCGATCGTCCCGTGGAACGTGCCGTTCTTCCTGGCGATGATGAAGGTCGCCCCGGCCCTGGCCGCCGGCTGCACCATCGTGCTCAAGGCCTCTCCCGAGACGCCGCTGAACGCCTATCTCGTCGCCGAGGCCGCGGCGGCCGCGGGGCTGCCCGCCGGGGTGCTCAACGTGCTGGCGGCGGGGCCGCGCACCAGCGAGTATCTGGTGACGCACCCGGGGATCGACAAGGTCGCGTTCACCGGCAGCACGGCGGTGGGCCGCCGCATCGCGTCCCTGGCCGGCGGCCAGCTCAAGCGGGTCACCCTCGAGCTCGGCGGCAAGTCCGCGGCGATCGTGCTGCCCGACGCGGATCTCGCGAACGCGATGGCGCGTCTGGTCACGATGAGCCTGTTCCAGAGCGGGCAGTTCTGCGTCGCCCAGTCGCGGATCGTCGTACCCGTCGACCGCTACGACGAGGCCGTGGAGATCTTCGCCGCGAAGGTCAGCGGCCTGAAGGTCGGCGACCCGACCGAACCCACCACGTTCATCGGTCCGCTGATCAGCGACCGTCAGCGGGCCCGGGTCCTCGACTACATCGACATCGGACGTGACGAGGGCGCGACCCTGGTCACCGGCGGTGGCCGTCCGTCCCACCTAGAGCGCGGCTACTACGTCGAACCGACGGTGTTCCGCGACGTCGACCCGGGCATGCGGATCGCCCAGGAGGAGATCTTCGGCCCGGTCGTCGCCTTCCTGCCCTACCGGGATGTCGACGAGGCCGTGACCATCGCGAACTCCACCGAGTTCGGCCTGTACGGCACGGTGTGGACCGAGGACCTCGACCGCGGTGTGGAGGTCGGACGGCGCATCCGCACCGGAACCTTCGGGGTGAACGGCATCTCGCTCGACCCGGCGGCGCCGTTCGGCGGTGTGAAGCAGTCCGGTCTCGGCCGGGAACTCGGCCCGGAGGGGCTCGCCTCCTACCTCGAACCGAAGACGATCACCCTGCCAGCCAGTGCCCGAGGCTGAGCCGGCCGTCGCACCCGTCCTGCTGGACGCGGGGCGCTACTCGGTGTCGGGGCTGCTGGCCGAGGTGGCGCAGCCCCGCGGGACGATCGTCGCGCTGCATGGCGGGGGGATGAACGCCGGCTACTTCCACGGCGGGGCGGCACCGGAGCTGTCCCTGCTGAGGATCGGCGCCGCCGCCGGCTGGAACGTGCTGGCGCTGGACCGTCCCGGCTACCGGGCCAGCGCCGCCCTGGCCGAGGCCGACCAGAACTTCGCCGCCCAGGCCGGCATCGCCCGCGCCGCCCTCGCCGACTTCGCGGCCACGCACACCGTCGGCGCGGGCTTCGTCCTGGTCGCCCACTCCAACGGCTTCAAACTGGCCATCCACATCGCCGCCGCCGAGGCCGCCGAGGCCGCCGAGGCCGGCAGCGGTGCGCTGCTCGGGCTGGAGGGGTCCGGGGTCGGCCTGCGCTACCAGCCGCAGCGCTACGGCATCCACCCGGATGTCCCACCGCCGGCGACCGCGGCCGAGGCGATCGAGGTGTTCTGGGGGGCGTCCGAGCTGTATCCCGCCGACACGCTGCGGGGACGGCGCGGTTTTCTCGAGCCGTCCGCCAAGGGGGAGAGCGCGGAGATCCACACCTGGCCGCCGTCGTTTCCGTCGCTGGCGCACCGCATCCGCGTGCCGGTGCGGATCACCATGGCCGAGTACGAACAGTGGTGGACGAGTGACGAGGGGGAGCTTGCCGCGATCGGTCGGCTGTTCACCGCGGCGCCGACGGTCGAGACCTGCCTGCTGGCCGATGCCAGCCACAACATCAGCCTCGGCTGGGCGGCCCGCCCCTACCACCTGGCGGCTCTCGCCTTCGCCGAACGTTGTCGGCTGCGCGCGACCCTCGCCGCCGCGGCCGGCGACGACGAGGCGGCCGGCCTGCCTCAGCCACGGCAGCGGGGCAGGTTGTCAGGGGTGTAGCAGGGCTGGTCGTCGTCGGTGGTGAGGTCGCTGTGGCCGGGGCCGGTGATCAGATAGCTGAGGAAGGCGTCGGCGAGGCTGCCCGGCACCGGCCTGCCGTCGGTGTAGGCGTACTCGATCTCGGTGAAGCGATACCCACTGTCATGGATGGACGGCGCGTGGCCGTCGATCGACACCGGGTGCACGTTGGGTATGTTCCGCGCGGCCCGCAGGTCGACGTACCCGACCGCGCCCGGCAGCGCCGCCACCCGGCCCGCGATCTCCGCGCTGCTCGCCAACTGGCAGTACACCGCCTGCCCGCCGGCCGCACCATCACCGAGGCAGCCACCGGGTGAGCTGGTGGCCGGCTCCGCGTCGCCGCGCAGGAACAACGCGTCGAAGGCCAGCCGGGTGCCCGAATCGCCGGTGCGGCTCAGGGCGGCCACCGGCACGGGATCGCGAGGGCTGATCCGGCTCCAGTCGGTGATCCGCCCGGCCGGGTCGGCGGTGTAGAGCGCGCGGATCTGCCCGGAGGTCAGGTTCGACACCGCCAGATGGTTGTTGACCACCAGCGCGAACACGGACAGGGCGGCGGCCTGCCCCCACAGCCGGGGGCTCGCACCGGTCTGCACCCGCCCGTCGGAGAAGGCGATCAGATCGGTGCGTGGTTCGCTTCCCGCGGTCAGTTCGCGCAGACCGGCCTCGCTGCCACGGGCGTCCACGACGATCGTCGCACCGGGGCAGTCACGCTGGTAACGGTCGGCGGCCGCCCGCGCGGTCGGCGCGAACGCCGTGGACCCGGCGATCGTCAGCCGCCCGCTCACACAGCCGACCCGGGTGCGCCCGCCGTCACCCGGGATGAGGATGATCGCCGCCAGCGCCACCACACACGCGGTGAGCATCACCATGATCAGACGGGTCGGCCGGTTGAACCGCTGGGGCTTGTCGTCCACCGAGACGCTCTCGGTCTCGACGATGCCACCGTCGCGGATACCGCCGCGCACGTGCAGGTCGCTGCCGGTGCCGGCGCCGCTGAGCAGGATCAGCAGCTTGTAGCGCTGGCCGGGGTTCAGCGGCACACGCGGCAGCTGGAGCAGGTTGTCGCCGTAGCGGAGGCTGTCCGGGGCGGCGAAGTGGCCGAGCAGATGCAGCTCGTCGGGATCGGGGATGACGACGATGCCGCGCACGGTGAGGTCGGTGAAATCCACGGTCAGGCCGTGCGGGCCGTTGTTGGTGTAGTCGGACTCGCTGATGCTCTGCGCGCCGTAGTTCTCGATCCGCAGCAGGACGAGCGTGGCGTCGGAGATCCCGGGAAGGTTCGTGAACTGGCCGAAGACCGCCTGGTCGCGCGCGCCCCGGTTGCCCCCACCGACCCGGATCGCCATCTGTACCCGGTACCCGAGCTGCCGGCGACGGGGGCGTCGCTCGTACCAGACCGCCGCGACCGACGTGCCCACACCCAGCATCGCGGTGAGCACGGCGACGACGTTGCTGGCGCTCCACCAGTCAGCCACGGTCCTCCTCGACCACGATCCCCCGTGCACCTCGCTGGCCCTGAACCTCGCTGGCCCTGAACCTCGTCCAGGGCGAACCTGGGCAGAGGCACTCAGATCGTCGATTTCTGCTGAGGCTACGGCGGGTGTCCGACAGTTCGCCGCCCTGCTGTGGTCGATCGCTACTTCTTCGCCGACGCTTTCCCGTCCGTTCACCGTCGTCCTCGGCGCGTCGGTGGGTGTGGGCCGGGCATCCGAGGTGACCTCAGATCGAGGCCAGCTGCGCGGGTGCGTCGGCCTGGGGCCGAAACAGTTCTGAACAGGCGTTTCGGTAACAGGTCCGACGTGGGCGGGATCCGCTTGCGTCGTGGTGCGGCTACTGTGCGGCCATGGTCTGGAACCGGCGCGGGAACACCGACGGCGGGGCGTCGTCCGGTCGCGGCGGCACGAAGCGCGGTGGCAGCCCGCCGGTGGTCCGCGACGACGGCGACCGGCACCGGCGTAAGGCCGGCGGGGACACCGGGGACCGTCCCGTCGAGTTCGGCGACTGTTCGACCTGCAACGGCAAGGGCGAGATCGAGTCCGGACGCCAGGAGGTCGACGAGGACGGCCGTTTCCTCGGCAACGCGGTCGTGCGATGCCTGGTCTGCGATGGCACCGGGCGGGTGGGCAGCTGATGGGGGTCGGCGGCCGTCTCGTCCCGATGATCAGCGTGACGGCCTGCCGGGAATGCCGCCGCGCCCGCGGCGCGGCGCTCGCCGGAGTCCGCGGCGCCCGCCCCTCGCCCCGCGACGGCTCCGGTCACTGCCCGCATGGCCTGGTCGACCGCACCGTCTGGGCGCAGGGCGAAGGCCCCGGCTCCGCACCCCCGGAGGACCCCAGCACCCCCGGTGATCGTCGCCGCGGCCCCGTCTGACCGACCCGCCCGTCCACGGTCCGGCCTCGGACGGTCCGGCCTCGGACGGTCCGGCGTCCGACGGTCCGGCGTCGAAGCCTGGTCGACGGGCCCGACGAGAACCGGGGTCAGCGACCAGGCTTCGCGGCCAGGATGGCGGTGGCGACCAGGCGGCGCCAGGCCAGGGCGCGCGGAGCGGCCCGTGGTCACGGCACAGCGTGGGGACGGGGACAGGGTTGGCGGAGGTCGGGGCGGCGCTGGAGCGGTGGCAGGTGGAGGTGTACCTGGCCGCGATCGGGCTCGGCGTGCTGGTGGGGCTGGTGTCGCCGGGGGTCGGGTCGGGGCTGGAGCAGGCGGTGAATCCGCTGATCGCGGCGCTGCTGTTCGTCACGTTCCGGCAGGTGCCGGCGGTGGAACTGCGGCGGTCGTGGCGGGACGGGCGGTTCGTGGCGGCGGTGCTGGTGGTGAACTTCGTCGTGGTGCCCGTGGTGGTCGCAGCCCTCCTGCCGCTGCTGCCGGACGACCGGGCGCTGCGCCTGGGCGTGCTGCTGGTGCTGCTGTGCCCGTGCGTGGACTGGGTGGTGGTGTTCGGTGGGCTGGGCGGTGCACGGCGGGTACAGCTGCTCGCGGTGACGCCGCTGCTGTTGGTCACGCAGCTGGTGCTGCTGCCGGGCTATCTGAGGGTCCTTTTTGGCCCCGAGCTCGGGGACGTGGTGCGGGTCGGACCGTTCCTGTCGGCCTTCGCCTGGTTGATCGCCGTCCCGCTGCTGCTGGCGTGGCTGGTGCAGGCGGGGATGGCTCGCCGTCCGCGTGGCTGGTTCGCGGCCGCGGCGGCCGGTACGGACGTGGCGATGGTGCCACTGCTGGCCGCGACCCTTCTCGCTGTGATCACCTCGCAGCTGCCCCGGCTCCGCGACGGCGGTGGCGGTGGCGGTGGCTCGGCTGGTGCCGTCCTACCTGCTGTTCGCCGTGGTGATGGTCGGCGCGGGGGTGGTGGTGGCCCGACTGTTCGGCCTGGACGCGCCGGCCGGACGGGGGGTGGTGTTCAGCGGCACCGCCCGCAACTCCCTCGTCGTGCTGCCGCTGGCCCTCGCCCTACCGGACGAACTCGCCGTGGCGGCGGTGGCGGTGGTCACCCAGACGCTGGTGGAGATCCTGACCATGGTCGTCTGTGTCCGCGTCGTCGGCCGGCTGCTGGTGGACGACGCGGACGGTGTTACGCGCGAC
>NZ_CADCWS010000142.1 GCF_902806475.1 Candidatus Frankia nodulisporulans | reverse complement strand
TCGCGGCAGCCGTGTTCGGCGTGGTCCTGGCGGTGCTGTTCCATTCCGGCGCGCTGACCGCGTGGACGTTCCTCGCGGTGGTGGCGGTCACCTTCTTCTTCGCTTCGGCGGGGGCGAGCGCCGCCTATCTCACGGTCAGCGAGATCTTCCCGATGGAGACCCGCGCCCTGGCGATCGCGTTCTTCTACGCGATCGGCACCGGTATCGGCGGCATCGCCGGCCCGCTGCTGTTCGGCCATCTCATCGACACCGGACGCACCGGCCCGGTGATGGTCGGTTTCCTCATCGGCGCCGCGGTGATGGCCATCGGTGGCGTCGCCGAACTCCTGCTCGGTGTGGACGCGGCCGGCCGTTCCCTCGAGGAGATCGCCGCTCCCCTGACCACCACCAAGAACACGAACGAAGCGAACACCGCGAACACCGCGAACACCGCAGACACCATGGACACCATGGACACCATGGACGCAAGCACGGCGGGCACAGGCACAGCGGGCACAGACAGTCGCGCGGTTGCCCCCAGGGGCGGGCATGCGTCAGGCCACGGCGCATGCCCGCCCCAGGAGGCGCCCGCATCCCACCAGGGTGATCGGCCGGGGCGAGTACCGGCCGGGGACTGACGGCGTGGGGATGCGGGCGGCGCGGTCAGCACACCGAGGGGGCCCACCTCACCGGGCGCGCGGACCCGGATGACGCTGGTGCGGAACCTGCACGCCGATCGGCGCGAGGCGGTTCATCTCGTCGAGTTCGTGGCGCCACAGGGTGGCGAGTCGCTCGTGGTTGGGCACGCTGTCACTGGCGGCGAAGGTGATGCCGACCCGGTCGCCGACGCCGAACAACGCCACCGACAGGTGCTGGCGCCCGGCGAGCAGCGGCCCGGTGCCGATGAGTTCGGTGACCTTGCGTCCGGCGACCTCCAGCGGACCGTACACGGTGCGGGCGTTCGTGGCGACCATCGCGAGTTCGTGGGTGCGTCCCCCGAAACTCGCCGCGTACGACAGCATGCGTGGGGTGGCGCGCTGGGCGACCGTGGGGAAAAGATGGTGTTCGACCAGGCCGATGCCGCCACGCTTGAGCGCCTTGGTCCGCTCGGCGATGCGGGCGAGCCGGTGGGCGGCGTCCGGTTCCCCGCACGGCAGGGCGACCCGCACACCCGAGGTGTAGTTCGACAGCACGTTCTGGTCGGCCGCGAGCCGGATGCTCACCGGCATCAGCGCGTGCACCGGACGGTCGTCGTGGCGCCATTCGAACTCCGACCAGGTGCGGATGGCACCGGCGAGCGCGGCGAGATAGACGTCGTTGACGG
Source organism: Candidatus Frankia nodulisporulans (assembly GCF_902806475.1). GTDB lineage: Bacteria > Actinomycetota > Actinomycetes > Frankiales > Frankiaceae > Frankia > Frankia umida. Next base: position 9,612 of record NZ_CADCWS010000142.1, on the reverse strand, counting down.
TGGCGTTGTGTCGGCGGGCGGCGGTGCGGATCTCACCGAGGTCGGCGGTGGTCCAGGTGTGCCGGGTGGGGCCCCGCGGCGGGCCGCCCCAGGCGTCGAGCACCCGCGTCGGTGACAGCACGTTCAGGCCACGGGTGACAAAACGCAGATAGTCGGCGGCCTTGGGCCGCGCGATCGACGTGGGCAGCCCGATGTCGGGATCGTCCTCGCCACCGAAGAGCAGGTGCAGCGCCCGGTAGAGCGCGGCGCCGTCCTGGGCGATGTGGCTGGTGCGGTACACCAGCACCGAGCCGGACGTCGTACCGCGGCGCCCACCCGAACCGGTGATGTCCGACGGTTCACCGGACGAGCCACCGGACGTGCCGGTGCTGTCGCAGATCAGGTAGATCTTCCACGGCTGGCTGTTCGTGTCGGTCGGCCAGCTGGCGATCTGGTCGATGGCCGCGCGGATGCGCCGATCGCCGACGGCGTCACTGTCACCGAGGCGTTCGGCCTGTTCGAGGGTCGGCAACGGGACGGCGGCGACATGGGCGTCGATGTCCATGTCGGGCTGGGAGACCCAGTGCGTCTCGGTGACGGTCGAGCGGCGGTCGGTCGGGCGGACGGTCACCGTTTCCAGCCGGTCGGTGAGCATCAGTGCCCGGGGCTGACGCAGCCGTTCGGCGACGTGCGCCCGCAGGTCGGCGAGTTCCACCGGACCATCAAGGAAAAGCACCGCGCCGACATCCTGGAACTCGCCCGGGTTCAGCCTGTGGAAAGCGAGGTACGCTCGGTCACCCGCGGTGAGTGGACGGGCGAACGCCCGGTTGTAGCCGGTCTTCGAGACCGAGTCGACGAGCGTCATCAGGCGCGCCCCCCATCCGAGACCGGGGAGTGGGCACACACGCTGATACCCCTCGGAACAATGCTAGCAGAACGGCGGGAAAGCGCGCCGCGCGGACCTGTACCCATGGACCTGTTTATCCCCGGGCCGTTCCGCCCTGACAACCTTGTGTCGCAGGTCTCGAGATACCAGGACGTTAAACGTGTCGCCCCCGGGAGCCCCCGCCCAGGTATCGCCATGTCAATGCAGCTGAAAAGGGGCCCACCCGCCCCCGCATGGCCCGGCGGTGTATCACCACGAAAAGGCCGAGCTCCTACTGCCGACGGGGTCGCCCGAATGTCCCGCCGTTTCCGGGCCCCACTGCCCTGTCCAGCTCCGACCCCGCACCCGCCAGCCCCGCCCCACGACGAGCGGCCGGACCGACCGACGTCCGGCCTCGACCGGCGGACAACCTTGACCGACGGGCGCGGCGGCCACCGGACGGGCGGGTGGGCATCCTGGGCACAGCGGGACGGACCGTCTCCCCGGGGGTGGGGGGACGGTCGGCCCACGCGAGGTGTGACCGAACGCCGGGTGACGGGCTCGTCGCCGGACTGTCCAGGGTCGTTAGGCTCGGTGTGTGAGCGAACATTTCGACGTGGTGGTGCTCGGCGCCGGGCCGGGCGGATACGTGGCCGCGATCCGAGCAGCCCAGCTCGGTCTGTCCACGGCGGTGGTCGAGGAGAAGTACTGGGGTGGGGTGTGCCTCAACGTGGGCTGCATCCCGTCCAAGGCGTTGTTGCGCAACGCCGAGCTGGTACACACCCTCACCCACGAGGCCAAGACCTTCGGCATCTCGGTCAACGGCGAACTGTCGTTCGACTACGGGGAGGCGTTTCGCCGCAGCCGCAAGGTCGCGGATGGCCGGGTCAAGGGCGTCCACTTCCTGATGAAGAAGAACAAGATCACCGAGTTCAACGGGCGCGGCACGTTCCTCGATGATCACACCCTGTCGGTGGCGACGGCGGACGGCTCCACCCAGACGGTGAGTTTCGACCACGTCATCATCGCCGCCGGCGCGACCCCGCGACTGCTGCCGGGCACGTCCCTGTCGGACCGGGTGGTCACCTACGAGCAGCAGATCCTCACCGAGAAGCTGCCGCGCAGCATCGTCATCGCGGGCGCGGGCGCGATCGGCGTCGAGTTCGGCTACGTGCTCAACAACTACGGCGTGGACGTCACGATCGTCGAGTTCCTCGACCGGATGGTGCCGCTGGAGGACGCCGACGTCTCCGCGGAACTGATCAAGCATTACAAGAAGGCCGGGGTGAAGGTCCTCACCTCGACCCGGGTCGACTCGATCGACGAGTCGGGCGAGCTCGTCCGGGTCACCGTGACCGGCAAGGACGGCACCTCCCAGGTCATCGAGACCGAGAAGGTGCTGCAGGCGATCGGCTTCGCACCGAACGTCAAGGGCTATGGCCTGGAGAACACCGGCGTCGCGCTCACCGAGCGCGGTGCGATCGACGTCGACGAGTACGCGCGGACGAACGTCCCGCACATCTTCGCCATCGGGGACGTGACCGCCAAGCTGATGCTCGCGCACGCCGCCGAGGCCATGGGGATCATCGCCGCCGAGACCATCGGTGACGCCGAGACCTACCCGATCGACTACGTGATGGTGCCGCGCGCCACCTACTGCCAGCCGCAGATCGCGAGCTTCGGTTACACCGAGGCGCAGGCCCGCGAGCTCGGCTTCGACGTGCAGGTCGCCAAGTTCCCGTTCATGGCCAACGGCAAGGCCCACGGTCTCGGTGAGACCGCCGGCTTCGTCAAGATCCTTTCGGACGGGAAGTACGGCGAACTGCTCGGCGCGCACATGATCGGCCCGGACGTCACCGAACAGCTCCCGCAGCTGACCCTGGCCCAGCGCTGGGATCTCACCGTGTCCGAACTCGCCCGCAACGTCCACGCCCACCCGACCCTCGGCGAAGCCGTCAAGGAAGCCATCCACGGCCTGGCCGGCCACATGATCAACTTCTGAGGCGCCTCCGCAGCACCCGCGTCAGGCCGGCCTCGCGGACAGGCCGGCCTCGCAGGTCACCAGCCTCGCGGGCCAGTCGGCCTCACAGGCCAACCAGCCGCACAGGCCAGGCGGGCCTCGTAGGCCAGCTCCGACGATCAGTGCACCCCGGCGGCGGCCGGCACCCGCGGACGAAACACCACGTGGGGTTCGGTCGAGCCGGGCCGCACCGCGAGAGCCGCCCGCACGGGCAGGCCGAGGGGCACCTCGTCGGCCGGAACCCCGTCGAGCCGCCCGGACAGCCTGACCCCCTCGGCGAGGGTGACCAGCACGAGGGCGTACGGCGCACGGCCGGCGAAGGCCGGGGTGTCGGGATGCCGCATCACCAGGACGCCCTGCACCACACCGGTCCCGTCGGCGGACTCGAGCACCGCCGGCCCGCCGCACTGCTCGCAGTCCCGGACCGCCGCGGCCACCGGCTCCAGCCACGCCCCACACCGCTGGCAGTGACCCAGCACGAACCGCTCTTCCTGCAGCGCCGCCCACAGCGCCCCCTGCGCCGACGGCCCAAGCACCTGCGGCCGCGTCACCTCCCCCGCACCGCCCGCGGGTCCACCCGAGGCTTCGGCGCCCACGCCGACGCCGACGTCAGCACCCAGACCGACGGCGACATCCACACCCGCGCCGGCCGCGACACCCGTACCCGTGGTGGAATCGGCCGCGGCCCCCGCACCAGCACCGACCCGCGCACCCGCACCCGCACCCGCACCCGCGGCAACGTTGATACCTACAGCGGCTGCGGCGTCATCCGGGTCGACGTCATCCACGACGCCGCCGGCATCGCCGACCGCACCCGGGATCGAGGGCCGCGGCGACGCCGAAGGGTGGACGGGGTGGATCACCCGTACATGCGGCTGACCACTGATCACTCGCTCCACACCCGCCTTCCGCGCTGGTTCCTCCCGTTCCAGCACAGCACCACCGGGCACCGAATTCCCCCGTTCCGCGCCGTCCCGCACGGCGATTACCGAACCGGCTTCCCTGCTCATGGTTCTCCCCTGGTCGCCGGTGATCCGTCCACGAGGGCCATCGGCCCGCGCCGGCGATGGCCGTGCCACCGTCGACCGCCAGGCGTCACGCCGATGCGCGTCTCTCGGGGGTACTACGCCCGGCGGTGCCCCGCCCCGCAGCCATCGGACGGGCCACCCGCCGCCTCGGCCGCAGCAAACCCCGGCGGTCGGCGACAAACACCCTTCTACCAGCAACTTCTATCGCAACCGGAGACGGTCGCACGCGCGGGGGTGGCCCGTCCCGGTGCCCGCGCCCGGGCATACCAGACCGGTGGTACCCGGGCCCGCCGTCCAGGCGTGGGCGCCCGGTTCCCACAGCGGCGGCCCCGCCGGCCCGGCACCCTCGTGACCGGTGCGCCGCGATGGCCCATCACAACCGGTACTGGCGCAACCACCTGGCACGCATGGCCGCATGGCCATCAGCCGGGCCAGCCCGCGCCACCCGACGCCACCCGGAGTCAGCCGGAGTCAGCCGGCGCGATCCGCGGGCGTCGCGATGTCGCGCGCCACGTCGATCGTGCCGACCGGCTGGCCCGGGAGCATGCCCGGCTGCGTGGGGATGAGGGCTGACTGGAAAACGGCGGCAGCTGGCTCGGCCGGCACCAGAACCTCGGCCTGTCCCGGATGAGATCCAGACGGGACCAGCGCGACACCAGGCTGACCCAGCGCGACACCAGGCTGGCCCAGTCCAGCACCAGGCTGGCCCAGCGCGGTACCCGCTTGATCCAGTGCGGCACCAGCCCGGCCCGGGAGGGGCGCGGTCTGGATGGGGAGGGACTCCGTCGGGGTGAGGAGACGCTCGATCTCCGAGGGCGCCCAGTACCCGGCCGCACCCGGGCGAGCCGCGAGGTAGGCGGCGATCTGCGCGGCGGGCCAGCCGTGCGCCTCGCGGATGCCCGCGGCCAGCATGGTCAGATAGCCGCCGGACGGCACGGACGGCTCGACGTCCGCCATCTGCCAGGGTGCGGTGAAGGTCAGCACCGGGACCCCGCCGCTGTGGCCCACCAGCACGAGGGTCTCGTACCGACCGGATCCGATCTGGGCCCGCCCGGTACGCAGCACCGCGGCCAGGTCGAGATCGGCTTCGGGCGTGCGGTGCATCTCCTGCGCGGCGACGTCGGCGAACTGCCCGGCGGTCAGCAGGTAGGCGCGGCCAGCGGTCTCCCCCGCCGCGGTGGGGTCGTAGAAGGAAACCCCACCGGTCCAGATCGCCGACTCCGAGGCGAAGTACATCGCTCCCGGCAACATGACCGGCATGGCGAGGCGTGGTGGCCGCGGATCCCGACAGCCCGGATGCCGGTGGGTGCTGCCGGGCGGGCAGCCGCCGGCCAGATAGTAGGTGAGCCGCGCGAGGCGCATGTTCGAGCCGTAGCTGGCGTACCAGACCAGCGCCGGGCCGCCCGAGCCGCCGGCCGCGCCCTGCGGTCCTGCCGCACCCGGCAGGCCGGCCAGGCCCGTCTCGCCATCGGGATCGGCCAAGCTGACCGGTGCGGTCAGGGGAAGGGACTCGCGCATGACTCCAGCATGAACACCCGTCGCCCCAATGGCCACGAGAACCCGACACTGCAGTGCCCCATCGAATGCCCGCCGCTGTCGTGGCCTCGGCCAAACCCGCCGGTGACGTCGACGGCTGCCCATGCGAGGCCAAAACGTCATTGCCGTCACACGCACGCACGGGGAAGCCGCACGAAACACCGGACATCTCTCCTCCCCTCCCTTCGCACCACTGGCGTGCGTCGATCGATGCGTCTCGGCAGGCAGGGCCGTGTCCCGCCCGGCCTCCGCACTGCCTCGGCCGCGTTCCACCCACCGCGCCCACCGCGAGGGAACCCTCCGGTGCACCGGTCCAACGGGCACAGGCCTCGCGAGCCCAACCGTGAACGGCTCCCGATGCCCACGAGCACGACAGGACGACCGGTGGAACGGCACGCTGGCACCACTCCGTCGCCCCAATGGCCCTCCACACCTTCTCGCACCTATGCCGTGGAGAAAAGATCGGGACGCGGCTGGCTATACGGATTGCGCCGGGGGCGACGCTGCGGATCGATATGCTCCGGAGGAATGAACGTGGGGCGCCGATCCACGTCCATGACAATATCCCAGTGCTCGTGATGCACCCGGTTGTGATGATGCCCGCAGAGAAGCACGCCGTTATCCAGCGCGGATTCGCCGCCATCCAGCCAGGAGACCACATGATGCGCATCCGTCCATGACGGGGGCCGATCACAGCCGGGGAACGCACATCCCTGATCCCGCTTGATCAGGGCCCGGCGGATATGCGGCGGGAACGTGCGCCGCCAGGGTCTCCCACCCCACCGTGACCGTCAGATGCGGCCGGGTCCCCCCTGACGACGGCACCGTATCGGCTGACAGCGCCCGATGCGCGAGCTCCACCAGCGCATCCGCCCGGCGCCGAGCGGGACTGCGCTCATCACGGATTCCATCGGCGCTCGGCGCGGGGGCGGACAGACCATCGAGCGCGGTGCGCAGCAGGCCTGCGCCTTCAGCGTCAAGTTCCCCGCTGATCAGCGTCGTGCCTGAGGCCGTATCGGCGAACGTCAGGCGCCGCGCCGCATGCGGATCCACCGGAGCGCCGCCCGCGTCACCACCACCGTCGCCGCTCTTCTTCGTGCCGGGCTTGCCACGGCCCTCGTGCTCACCCGTCAGCGCATCCGCCTCGGGATCGTCCCCGCCCGGGGAGTCATCCACGTACGTGAGGCGCTCGCGAATCTCCACGCCGTACTTCTGCAACTCGCGGCGATCCATGAACTGGGCCGCTTCCAGCATCAGAGCTTCGGCCTTCGCGACGGCTTCCTGGGGAAGGTCCTTCGGAAGCCGGCGCAACGCCTCAACGATCGACCGGGCGTTCTCCGGACCCAGTCGCCCGTCGGCCAGCGCCTGGCCGACCGCCCGATAAGGACCTTCGACGGTGTCGCGGGCCAGCGCGATCTCCCGTTGCGCATCATCGCGGGTCATCTGCAGGCGGTCGCACATCCAGGCCGGCAGATCATCCGAGCCCGTACTCGCGGCGAACCCACGGGCCCCGGCCTCGACCAGTACCTGACTGCGGGCGGCAACCACCTGGGAGGCCAACGCCCGTACACCCTCCAGTACCTCACCGACGTCCTCGTTCGACCACTGCCATGACGGCGATGACAACAGATCCGCCATCACCTCCGACAGCGCGGCCAGACACTCGACCGGACCGGACCGCGTTCCGGAGCCAGCTGCCGCGACTGCGCCGGCAACCGAATCCGGGCCAGCGCTGGCGCCAGCTACCGATCCTGAACACGGTTCTCCTGACGGAATGGGATCCGCCGCACCACCGGCCGACAGCTCGTCGCCTCCGGACAGGAGAACCCGGCCGGTAGCTCCGGGAATCAGATGCCGAACACCGGCGGGCATGGAACCGGAGGCGACTTCACCAACCTTCCCGGCGGAGCCGGGCGGCGGCGCAGGGCCGTCCGGAGAATTTTCCTTGAACATCATGAACACAGCATCTACCACGCACACTTCGATGTCGAACGCTAGTTCGAACCATCTGATGTCTAGTCCGAACAGGCCACGTGTCCACAGCAGGACCAGCGGGCCCTCCGAACAGGCCGGCCGACAAGAGCACCAGCCACGACGGTCGCATATCACCAAGGAACCCTGGAGTCCTACAGGAAGCACCGGACAGCGAACACGAGAAGGAGAAGTTCATTCCGCCAGAAGTCGCCAACCCCAGAATGGGAATTTATTTCCGTCTCGGAAATCCGGAGCACCACCCTGGATCTCCGAACACCCTTGCCAACTTTGCGCTTCCGGGCGATCTTAATACCAGGGTGTGCAAACCGGATTCACGACGTCCTCGAGCTGAAGCCCGACGACCACAGCCGCGCCGTGAGGGGCGGCTGTGCCGCGCAACCGCCCCTCGTTCCCCCGCGAGCTCGACCGGTTCGATGCGGCACCGAAGGCGTTGGGTCAGGTCTCGTTCGCGCCTTCCTGGGATGGTCGCCACGGGCCCGCGAGGTGGCCACCGTCAACGACCATCTGGGCCCCGGTGATGTAGCTCGCCTCGTCCCCGGACAGGAACAGCACCAGCGCGGCGACCTCCTCCGGCCGGCCCAGCCTGGGGATGGGTTGCCAGTCCACCAGCCGCTGGACGTAGGCCCGGGACGCCGCCGGAATGTGCGGTGTGTCAATGACACCGGGGTACACCGCGTTGACCCGAATGCCCGCCGGCCCGAGTTCCCGGGCCGCGGAACGGGTGAGCCCGGTGAGCGCGGCCTTGGTCGCCGCGTAGCTGGACAGCCCGGCGATACCGACCAACCCGTCGATCGAGGAGATGTTCACAATGGCACCGGCGCCCTGCCGGCGCATCGCGGCGGCGACCGCCCGGGTGCCGTAGAAGGCGCCGTTGATGTTCACGTCGACCATCTGGCGGTGCTGTTCGAGCGGCAGCTGCTCAAGCGTGCCGACCGCGGCGACGCCGGCATTGTTCACCAGGACGTCCAGGCTCCCCCAGCGGGCCAGCGCGCTCGCGACGACCGGCTCCCAGGCGGCCGCGTCGGTGACGTCCAGGTGGGCGAAGACCGCCGCCTCCCCGAGTTCGGCGACCAGCGCGGGGCCGCCCGTGGAGTCGATATCGGCGACCACCACGCGGGCGCCCTCCGCCACGAACAGCTGAGCCTGCGCCTTGCCCAGGCCACTCGCGGCACCCGTGATGAGCGCGACCTTCCGTGCCAACCTGTCCACCATTGCGGTCCCTTCCTACCCGTTACGCCGGACGTTCCTCGAGCGCGACGGCCGCGAACGGGCGCCGGGTCCCGGACAGCCCGACGACCGTCGATCTGCGCTTCCGGCGGGTGGCCGGGTCAAGGACGACGCTGTAGCCGCGTTCCCGAACGGCGGCCGCGGCCTTGCGCAGCCGGGCCCGCATCGCCTCGTTCAGGTCCGGTGCCCGGGCTGATCCACCGTTCGAGTTCCGTCTCGTCCCAGGCGGCGCAGGCCAGACTGTTGGGCGGTACCAGCGTCAACCCCGAACCCACCGTACCGAAGTACCAACCCCGAGTTGATATATCGGCGACCATGGTGGCCGCCGGGGTCAGCTCCTGGGCTTCGTCCACGACGAGGATCGCTCGGCGAGAGCGCCGAGGGCTCGGTCGAGGGTGCCGGGGTAGATCGGTTCGGGCTGGGTGGCGGCGTCCAGGCTGCGCAGCTCCTCCTCGGTCAACACGAGGCTCGCGGCGCCGAGGTTGTCCTCCAGCTGCTCGATCCGGCTCGGCCCGACGATGACGGATGTGACCCCCCGGCTGGGCCAACAGCCAGGCCAGCGCGACCTGGGCCATCGAGACACCGTGCGCCCGGGCGACCAGGTCCAGGGCGGCGCGGGCCGCGCGCAGGGTGGGACCGGGCAACGGCGACATCGTGCCCATCCGGCGGCGCCCCGGGGCGCTCGGGGTGTCCCGCCATCCGGTCAGCTGACCCGCGGCCAGCGGGCTGTAACACAGGACGCCGACGTTGTCGGCCCGGCAGTACGGCAGGAGTTCTGCTCCAGATCGCGGTGGACCAGCGAGTAGCTGCACTGCGTCGAGCTGATCAACGGCGCGTCGCGGACCCGCTGCCGGGCCTTGACCTCACCTCGACATCAGCTTCTACGGTGACCTCGAAGCACCCACGCCACGGCATCCCCGCCCCATACGCGCCACGCGCCACAGACCACGCGCCACAGACCC
>NZ_CADCWS010000141.1 GCF_902806475.1 Candidatus Frankia nodulisporulans | reverse complement strand
GGAAACACAGGTCCCCCTGCGCGGTCGGTGGGGTAAAGGAACCCGACGAGGACCGGTTTCGGCGGGCCAGACGCATGGAACATCACCGGGAACGAACCCTGGTTGCGACACCGTCGGATTCATCGCGGCAACGCACGCTACCAAACCGGATTCTCCTGATATCCAGCAGACATAGCGGGGACGCCACCGTTCGAGCCCTTCCTCGACACCCCAAAGAATCACTACCCGAAAAGCCACAGAAGTTCGGTGACCGTTCACCGACCGGCTACCGCACTACCAGCTCGCCGACGCAGCCCCGCCAGTCGTCGGACATGATTCCCACCCGGACAACAACCACTGTCGTCGACGATCACACAAAAGTGACCCTCCTTACACGCACCCAGCTCGACCCGCTTACCGTCCCAGCACCCACCGACCATGTCGAAGAACGCGAGCGGCGGGTGTCCGGGCGCGGCGAAGGCGGAGGTCCCGCCGGGCGGGCCACGCCGATGGTCCGCCCGGCGCAGGTGAGGAGCGGGAATGCGGGTACGCGACGAGCCCAGGTCCCCGGTGGATGTGCTGGCCCTGGTGCTACGCGAGGACCGCCTGCTGCTCACCCTGCGGGCCGGTGAGATCTACGGCGCCGGCTGGTGGGCGCTGCCCAGCGGGCGGGTGGAGCCCGGCGAGGACGTCGTGTCGGCGCTGGTCCGGGAACTCGACGAGGAACTCGCTCTCACCATCGACGAGGCGGACGTCACCTTCACCGCCGTCACCCACGCCCAGCCACCCGACCACGAGGCGCGTATCGGCTTCGGTTTCGCCATGCGGCGTTTCACCGGTGAGCCGACCATCCGCGAACCCGACCGGTGTGCCGATCTGCGCTGGTACCCCCTCGACAAGCTCCCCACCCGAACCATGCCCTACACCGGCGAGATCATCCGTCTCTACCAGCAGGCCACGACCTTCTCCCGTTTCAACTGGCCCTGACACCGGGGATCGCCCGCGGCGCTCGCCAGGCACGACCATCGCCCGGCGTGCTGGTCGGCCACCAACTACGAACCCAGAAAGTCGGTGCGCAGCAGGTCCATCAGCAGCCCGTCGCGCAGGACACCATCGGGGCCGAGTTCGTACTGTCGCATGATTCCCACCGGGCGGAACCCGACCTTCGCATAGGACCGGATGGCCGCGGCATTGGCGGCGGCCGGGTCAATGGTGAGCCGATGGTGGCCGCGTTCCGCAAACAGGAACCGGGCCAGCATGGCCACCGCGCGTGTCCCCACGCCACGGCCCTGAAAATCTCTTCCGAGGAAGATGTCGATGCTGGCGGATCGAAAGCGCGGGTCGCTGTCCTCGCTGTACTGGATGCCACCCGCCGCCGTTGCGCTGACGTCGATGACGAGCAGGACCGGGTCGGTTTCGGCCAGCAGGTCCTCGTGCAGCGTCTCGGACGACGGTGGTGCCCCCCACCAGTCGGTGACCGACGGCTGCGACAGGATCGCCAGCACCGGATCCACATCGCCGCTGTGACCCGGCCGTACGGTCACCTCACCGTCGACGAGCTCTGGTCGCAGCAGCACCGCGGGCCCCCTCGGTAGCCTCATCCCTTCCACGGTCTATCTCACCTAATGTAATCGAAGATGAGCATTGCGACAGCTCATCGTGGTCCGTCCGCCGAGGTTCTCACATGGTCACGCTGGTCGGCGAGCCGTCCGGTGAAGGATCCCGCGGGGCCAGCAGATGCGGACTGAGCCCGTCCGCCACGACCAGTCGCAGATGGGAGCGGGCGCCGGCGACGCTCCCGCGGCGGCCACGGGCGCCCGGCCCCCAGGCTGGAACCGCGTGCAGAAGTCGCGACGGCGCGACGGCACCCAGCGCGGTGACCGCCTCGACGAGTCCAAGCAGGGCCTCGACGGACAGCTGCCGTCCCACGGTCAACGCGCCCCGCGCGCCGATCAGGCTGGCGAGAGCGGCCAGCTGGGAAACCGGCGCGAACCCGCCGGCGCCGTCGGCAGTAGCAGTAGCGATGGCAGCGGCGGTGGCGTTGGCAGGACGGGTGTCGAGGCCGGGCTCCGCGGCCACCAGCCACACCGGCAGTTCCGCCAACGCGTCCCGCCGATTGCGAATCATCCGCCGGACATCACCCGACCAGCGGCCGGCCCGTACCGCGCCCGCCGCCACCACCGCGTCGTAGCCCTCGAACTCGACCACCCGCCGCACCGGGCGCAGATCGGCAGCCACCCCACTGCCGGCCAGAGCGGCGCCGATCATACGAGCGAGTTCGTCCGCTCCCCCGCACCGCATCCCGTAGACCACCAGAGCTCGCATCGCCGCGCCTCCAACCTCGCCGTCGCGCGCCATCGGGTGAGCGCGCCGACGGCACAGGACCGTCGCATGTCCGTAACCCAGTGGACATCCGTGGCGCGGCCCACACCAGGCGTCGAACGTCCGCGGACGGCGGGACATCCGGACTCGCCACGGCAGGCTCCGTGGCCATCACATGGTCCGGCCCGAACCGGCCGGTCGGGGTCCGGACGGTCAGGCCCGCAGCCAGCGGCGCAGGCCGGGACGGGACGCCTTCCGCCAGGTCCGCGTGACCTCACGACGCAGCGCGGCCGCCCGATCCTGCTCCTGCGCGGTGAGCAGACCGTAGGTGAACGACGGTTCCCCGGCGTGGTTCGAGGCCACCGCCAGCGCGCGCAGACGTGCCACCGCCATGACCGCGTCCTGATGCGCGCCCAGCTGGTCCTGCACCCGCCGCGCCCGCGTCGCGAGGCGGCGGGCATCCCTGCCTACCAGCGGTGACATCAGCTCGCAGGCGTAGCGGAGCCGCTTCGCGGACTTGCGCGCCCGGTGGTAGGCCACGTCCTGGGCGGTGCCGGGCGGCGCCAGCCGGGCGGTGCGCACCCGCCGCGTGAGCCGCCGGTCGGCGCGGCGGACCAGCCGCGGCAGCTCCCGCCGGGCCGGCTGCCGTGCCAGGTCGGTCGTCCCGACCGAGGCGACGAAGGCCAGCAGGTCGTCGATGAAGCGGTAGTAACGGTGGCCGCGCAGATAGGCGAGCGCCTCGGCCCGTCCGCGCAGCACCTCCCCAAGCAGGGTCTCCTGCACACGCGCCGCCACCGGACCCACTACCTGCTCGCCCGGCGTCGCGGCCAGCGCTCGCCGCAGCCGGGCATGCTGTACCTCGGCGTCACGCGGACGACCCAGCACCTCCCCGATCTCGCGCAGCCCAGCCTCGATCCGCCCGGCCTGTTCGCCGTCGAGCAACGGCCGAAATGTCTCGATGGTGCTGCGCAACCGCCGAGCGGCCACCCGCAGATCATGGACCGACTCGGGTGTTCCCAGCCGCACCCCCGGGTCGGCGGCGAGCAGCGCCGTCGCGTGCCGAGCCAGGTACGTCCGCACCACCTGCCCGGCGCTGCCCGCCCCGCCGCGACCGGGATCGGTGGCAGTCCCAGCGGCGGTGCCCGGGCCGCTCTCCGTGCCCGTCGCGACCATCGCCTCGAGCTCGGGCGGGCCCACGTCCACGGCCAACGCACGGCGCAGTTTGGACGAGCCCACCGCCACCCGCGCACCCGCGTCCAGCAGCAGATGATCGGCGGTGGCCAGCAGCCGTTCGCCCGCCGGGTCGAGCACCTCGACGTCGATCTCCCGCCAGCGGGACGCCACCACCCGCCCGCCTCCGGCCAGCGGCCGACCCATCGTCCGCGTCTGCACCTGATCGTCGGCGACCTCGAGCAGATCGTGCCCCTGCGCATCACGCAGCAACCAGGTCCGTCGCACCGTGCTGACCCGCGCCACCGGCCGCAGCGGCGCCCCCCGCACCCACACCGCGATCAGATCGGCGAGATCCTCCGGTACCCGCGGCACCACGACCCTGGCCTGCCCGCCAAAGCCCAGACCCTGCTCCGCGCCCGCTTCCAGGTCCGGGCGGGCCGCGTCCCGCGCGTCCCACTCGTCCTCCGCGGGCACGATGTCCAGTGGCCGCCCGATCTCGTCGTGGGCGCCGTCGGCGCCGGGCAGCTTCAGGTGCCAGCCGGCGTCGGCACCGCCCTCGCGACGACGCAGCGTCATCTGGTTACGGGCCAGGCGCAGGTCGTCGGTGTCGTAGTAGACGGCGTCCAGGCGTGTCACCCCCATCGCACCGACGGACGCGACACCCTTGAGCGCGTCGAAGGCGGGAACGCGGAACGTCTCGTCCACGGCGAAGGCATGCTCGACCTCGTGGGTGACTGTCACCTGCCACTCCTTCCGGTGGTGTCTCCCCTGGTCGGACGCCCGAGCGGGACGTCAGCCGGCGGGACGCCATCCGCTGTTCGTTCCCCCGTCCCGGGCCAGAAACCCACCCCGTGCCAAGCCGCCGTCCGACCCCAGCGGACGCGTTCACCCACACAGGACGCGGTGCGCGCCGCTGTACAGGTTCATCGTGTCGCCGCGGACGAACCCCGCCAACGTCATCCCCGACTCCACCGCGAGATCCACCGCCAGCGTGGACGGCGCGGACACCGCGGCGAGCATCGGCACCCCCGCCAGCAGCGCCTTCTGCACCAGTTCGAACGACGCCCGGCCGCTGACCACCAGGATCTGCCCGACCAGCGGAACCCGCCCGGCCCGGGCCGCCGCGCCGATCACCTTGTCGACGGCGTTGTGCCGCCCCACGTCCTCCCGCACCGCCCAGAGCGCGCCGTCCGCCCCGGCCAGGCCCGCCGCGTGCAGACCGCCGGTGGTCGCGAACAGTCGCTGCGCGGCCCGCAACGTCTCCGGCAGCCCGGTGATCTGTTCCGGTGCGACCCGCAGGGGGTCGTCGGCGATGTCATACCGTCCGCGCACCCGCACCGCGTCGATACTCGCCTTCCCGCACAACCCGCAGGAACTGCTCATGTAGAAGGTGCGCGCGTCCTCCAGCGCCGGCGGCGGCACACCGGCGGCGAGCGTCACCTCCAGCACGTTGTAGGTCGGCCGTCCGTCCTCGTCCACGGCGGCACCGTCCGGGGCGGCACCGTCCGGGGCGGCACCGTCCGGGGTGGCACCGTCCGGGGTGGCGCAGTAGCGCATCGCCGCGACGTCGGCACCGGTGCCGATCAGCCCCTCCCCGAGCAGGAAGCCGAGCGCCAGGTCCATGTCGTCGCCGGGCGTGCGCATGGTGACCGCGAGCGCCCGCCCGCCGACCCGGATCTCCAGCGGTTCCTCGCCGACCACCGTGTCCGGCCGGACCGCCGTCGCCACCCCCGCCCGGACCCGCGTCACCCGCCGCCGGTCGCTGGCCCGGCCCATCAGGCCCGACCCGCCGTCGGTTCCAGCCGAACGACCAGCGACTTGGACGTCGGTGTGTTGCTGCGTCGCGCCGTCGCGTCCAACGGGACGAGCACGTTCGTCTCCGGGAAATAGGCCGCGGCGCAGCCGGACGCGGTCGGATACGACACCGCGCGGAAGTTCTCCGCCCGCCGCGTCGACCCGTCCGTCCACACACTGACCAGATCGACGTGCGTGCCGTCGGCCACGCCGAGCGCCGCCAGATCGTCCGGATACACGAGGACGACCCGACGCCCACCGCGCACCCCGCGATAACGGTCATCAAGCCCGTAGATGGTCGTGTTGTACTGATCGTGTGATCGGATGGTCTGCAGGAGAAGATGCCCGGGCGGGACGGTGAGCGCCGGCGCCGTGTTGACGGTGAACGCGGCCCGCCCGCTCGGCGTCGGAAAGGTCCGGCTGTCGCGTGGTGGATGCGGCAACGCGAATCCGCCAGGTTCGGCCAGTCGTTTCTCGAAATCGTCGAATCCCGGCACGACCCGCGAGATGTGCGCCCGAATCCGCGCGTAGTCGCCGCCAAGCCCCGCCCAGTCCACATCCGCCGTCCGCCCGACCGCGGGAACCGTCTCCGCGGCCGTCTGCGCTGTGGCTGCCGTCTCCGTGGCTGCCTGCGCTGTCCGTCTGGCGAGGGCGGCGAAGGTGGCCTCGGCGAGCCCGCAGACGATCGCGACCTCGGAGCGCAGCTGCGCCCCGGCCGGCGCGAGCCGACCCCGGGAGGCGTGCACCATGCCCATCGAATCCTCGACGGTGACCTGCTGCGGCCCGCTGACCTGGACGTCCGCCTCGGTCCGGCCCAGCGTCGGCAGGATGAGCGCCGCCCGTCCGGTGACCGCGTGCGACCGGTTCAGCGTGGTGGAGACCTGGACGGTGAGCCGGCACGACCGTATCGCCGCTTCGGTGACGGCCGAATCCGGGGTGGCGGCGACGAAGTTCCCGCCCATTCCGACGAACACCCGGACCCTGCCGTCGCGCATGGCCCGGATGGTGTCGACGACATCCAGTCCGTGTCGCCGCGGCGGCGCGAAACCGAACTCCGCCCCGAGCGCGTCCAGGAACGCCGCCGTGGGCCGTTCCCAGATTCCCATCGTCCGATCACCCTGGACGTTGGAATGCCCGCGCACCGGGCACACTCCCGCCCCCGGCCGGCCGATGTTGCCCTGCAACAGCAGGACGTTGACGAGTTCCTGAATCGTCGCGACCGCCCCCGCGTGCTGCGTGAGCCCCATCGCCCAGCACACGACCACCCGTTTCGCCGAGAGCATCCGCCCGGCCAGCTCGTCGATCTCCGCGCCGGTCAGCCCGGTCGCGGCGGCGATCTCCGCCGCCGAGAGCCCCCCGACGGACGGCCCCCCGTCCCCGCGGATGTGCCTGACGTAGTCGTCGAAGCCGGTGGTGTGGCGGGCGATGAAGTCATGGTCGACAACGGTGCCCGGTGCGGCCTCCTCCGCGTCCAGCAGGCGCCGTCCCAGCGCCTGGAACAGGGCGAGGTCGCCGCCGAGGCGGATCTGCAGGAACTGGTCGGCGAGCGCCGTGCCCCGCCCGACGACTCCCCGCGCGTGCTGCGGGTTACGAAACCGCAGCAGCGCCGCCTCCGGCAACGGATTGACGGCGACGATCCGCCCACCGGCGCGTTTGACCTTCTCCAGCGAGCTGAGCATCCGCGGATGGTTCGTCCCCGGGTTCTGCCCGACGACCAGCACCAGATCGGCCGCTTCGAGGTCGGCGAGTGTCACCGAGCCCTTGCCGATGCCGATCGTCGAGGTCAGTGCGGTGCCGGACGACTCGTGGCACATGTTCGAGCAGTCCGGCAGGTTGTTCGTGCCCAGGGCCCGGGCGAACAGCTGGTAGACGAACGCGGCCTCGTTGCTCGTGCGCCCCGAGGTGTAGAAGGCCACCTCGTCCGGGCTCTCGAGTGCCGCCAGTTCCCGCGCGATCAGCGTGAACGCCGCGTCCCAGCTGATCGGCCGGTAATGGTCGGCGTCCGGTGCGCGGTACATCGGTTCGACGAGCCGCCCCTGGCCGCCAAGCCAGTGCCCGGTGCGCCCGGCGAGATCGGCGAGGCTGTGTTCGGCGAAGAACTCCCTGGTGACCCGCGCGCGGGTCACCTCCTCGGCGACCGCCTTCGCGCCGTTCTCGCAGAATTCGACCGCCGATCGTTCTCCCGGTGGTGGCTCCGGCCACGCGCATCCCGGACAGTCGAACCCATGGTCCTGGTTGACCAGCCGCAACGTCCGCACCGACCGTCGGGTCCCCATCCGGGTCAGTGACCGCGCCAGCGCGTGCCCGACCCCCGGCACCCCCGCCGCCCACCGCTTCGGCTCGGAGATCCGAAGCCCCTCGTCCTCGTCCCGCTCATCACCGCTGCCCGTCACGTCAGCCATGACCCCACCATCCCCGCCGACGCGACCGGACACCATCTACCTGGTCGCCGGTCAGGTCTCCGGCGCTGTGATGGTGGGGAACTCGCCGGTGGGCGGGTCGATGTCGGCGGCGCGCAGCAGATGTTCGGCGTGCCGCAGGACGGGTGCGTCGACCATCCTGCCCTCGAAGGTGAAGACCCCGCCGCCGGCCCGCTCGGCGGCGCGCAGGACCCGGTCGGCCCAGGCCAGCGACTCCTCGTCGGGCCGAAACGCGTCCCGCACGACCGGCACCTGGTTCGGATGGATGCACGCCTTGGCCGCGAAGCCGGTCGCCGCCGCGTCACGCGCCTCGGCGGCGAGCCCGTCCAGGTCGGGGATGTCGAGGTAGACGGCGTCGATCGCGGCCCGCCCGCACGCGGCCGCGGCCAGCAGCACGGTGGACGAGGCATGCCGGGCCACATCCCGGTAGCGCCCGTCGGGATGCCGGCTGGAGCGCCCACCGAGCGCGGCCAGCAGATCCTCGGCGCCCCACATCAACGCCACCACGTTCGGCACCGCGGCGATCGCCGGCGCCGCCAGCACCCCCGCCGGCGTCTCACACAACGCGATCACCGTGCGGGTGGGGCCCAGGCGGGCGGGCTGGTCGGCGGACTCGGTCTTGGCCAGCATGCACATCCGCAGGTCCGTCCGGTCGAGCGCGGCGAGGTCCGCGGCGAACGCGGCGCTGGTCGCCGGGTTGACCCGGACCACCGTCCGCGCCGGGTCGAGCTCCGGCGCGGCCCTGACCAGTGCCGCCCGGGCCCGCGCCCGGTTCTGCGGTGCGACGCCGTCCTCCAGGTCGAGCACCACCAGGTCGGCCACGGCCGCGGCCCGCGCGTACCGCTCCGGCCGGTCCGCCGGACAGAACAGCAACGCCCCGGCGACCGCCCGCTGCCCGCCCATCACGCCTCCGCCGACCGTCTGCCCTGACGATTCACCTGACCTGGGCGAACGCTACGCCGCCCGACGCCACCAGGTCCCTCGCCGCGCGGCGCATCCACACCGAGCCGCCGCCGCGGCCCGATGTCACCTACGACGTCTTCCTGGACGCGTGGCGGCTGCTCCCGGCGCGCGTCGACGACGGCGCCGCCGACGGCCTGCGCCGCCCGCTTCGGCACATCGACCTGGCCGGCCTGACCCGAGACGATGCGATCAGCACACTGCGCGGCGCGCGGAGCTCAGCCCGTCGCGGGGTTCTTTCCGAACAGTTCCAGGTAGCGGCGGGAGCTGTTCGGGTTCAGGACGGGGTTGTGCAGTGAGGAACGCACGTTGTCGGCCTCGGCGTTGTTGTAGTACGCCTCATAGGCGAGCAGGTCGGCGTTCCGCGCGAAGAACTCATGCATCTTCTCGATGAAGAACGGGTTGTCCTGACCCCCACCGTTCGAGTAGGACAGCCCCCATTCGGGCACGGCGAGCGGTTTGCCGTGCGCGCGGGCGAAATCGGTGACAGTGCACAGCCCGGATGGCTCGGTGCACTGCTTGTCCCACGCCTGCTGCGTCGTGGAAGCCGGATAGATGTCATAGTCGTCAATGCCGACGACGTCGACGTAGGCGTCGCCCGGATACGCCGACCAGACATCGGCACCGCTGCCGGGCAGCGTGTTGCTGTGCGCGCTCATGGTCCACTCGATCTTCACGTGGGGGGCGGTCGACCTGATCGCGGTGACCGCGTGCACGAAGCAGCTCTTCCACGTCTGCGGGTCACGCACATGCCAGTACATCCAACTACCGTTGAACTCCCAACCCAGCCGGACGTAGGCGTCCCCGCGGCCGTACCGGGTCAGGGTCGTGCCGAACTGGGCCCAGTGACCGTCGTAGTCACCGCGGGCGCAGGCCTGTTCGTCACCACCTTCGGGATACAGCGGCTGCGCCACCGAAAGCTGACCGGTGAACGCGTCCCGGGAGAACGCGCCGACCGGCCAGGTCGCCGTCGTGATACCCGGCCAGTCCTTGCGGGTGGTGAACACCACGGCCACGTCGACGGGGCGCCCCGTCCAGGTCGCCCAGGCGTTGATGTCCGCGGGATAGTTCCCGTTGGCACCCGAAGCCCAGCCCAACCCGGAGCGGGGAACCAACGGCGACGGTGTCGCGGCGGCGGTCGGCGAGGACGACGGTGACGGTGTCGCGGGTCGGGAGGTCGGCGCGGAGGAGCCGGAGCACGCCGCGACGCCCAGCAGAAGTGCGATCAGCGCGCTCAGCACAAGCAGCGGTCCGCGGCGGCGCGCGCACCAGCGCGCACGTTGTGAAACAGGCCCGGAGCAGGGGAGCACCGCAGTCCTTTCCCGCCACCTCACAAGGGGGCCGGACTTTCTCATGTGATCCTCGAATCCATCCGCGTGCTCCCGGCCGACAACCCACCGCTGGCAGCCTTGCGACCAACCCTAACGTAACGTCAATGTCAAGCCGGTGGCCGAGGTTCCCCCGCTCACCGCAGGTCAGCGGACGGCCACGAACCGCCCCGGGACGCCGCCCGGTGCCCAACCCCCGGCCACCCCGGATCCGCGGTCGATCCCGGCCCGGCGGACTGGCCCGGCACCGCGGCACCACTCGGCCCGGACGTGGCCGGCCGGACGGCGGGAGCACGGAACGCACGCAGCAGATACCGCTGCGCGGGCTGCTCCACTCCATGATGCAGAACGGCGGCGCATCCGAAGGCGAGAAGGAAACCCGCGAGGACGCCCAGCGCCATCCCGGGTGCGGTCGTCGCCTCGAACCAGCCAAGTTCTCCACCGGCGGTCAGCGCGACGGGATGAACGAGATAGAACGCGTAGGAGATCACCCCGAAGTACACCAGCGGACGGGCGCTCGCCCCGGCCACCCGGCCACCGTCGGCCTCCCGGGTACCGACCAGGAAGATCGCCACCGCGAAGGACGGCAGTGCGAGGGTGTCGATGAGCCCCTGCCGGTCACCGTGGGAGAAGCCGAGGGCGACCAGGACCGCCAGCCAGGCAGTCGCCAGAACGGCGAGGGTCCGGCGCTGCCCCGCCGTGCCGCGCACGCCGTCCCGCGCCAGCAGCGCCAGGACGAACTCGCCGATCCGCACCGCCGGATTGACGTAGACGGCCAGATCAAGCCGAGGGTCGACCACCCCGGCCAGACACGAGATCGCCGCCGTCGGCAGCAGGACCACCAGTGCCAGGCGTATCCGGCCCGCCTGCGACCGGGCAGCAAGCCGTGGATAGAGCAGCGGAAAGGCGAGGTAGAAGAACGCCTCGCAGGACAGCGACCACAGCACCGCCCCACCCCACCCGAAATAGATCGACTGTGTGGGAATCCAGGCC
>NZ_CADCWS010000140.1 GCF_902806475.1 Candidatus Frankia nodulisporulans | reverse complement strand
ACCGGACGTTTCAGGTGATCACGGGGTTGTTCGTGGTGGCGATCGCCGCGACGGTGCTGATCCTCAACGCGGTGGACGGGTCGCCCCCGACGCGGACGGTGGCGCTGACGGCGGCCGACGGGCGGCAGGCCGCCTCGATCGTGGCGGCGGGGCGTTCGCTGGGCGAGCAGGTCCAGGTGCGCACGGTGGCGGACGCGGCGGCGGGGAGTCGGGCCGTCCTGGATGGGGATGTGGATGCGTTCGCGCAGGTCACCGCGTCCGGGAGTTATCGGGTGGCGGTGAAGGACGAGTTGGGCGACGCGCTCGGGTCGGTGTTGACGGTGACGGCGCTGCGTTCGGATGAGGACCGGTCGGGGTCGCGGTTGTTGCTGGGGATGCTCGCGGGTGGGCTGATCTACGTCTCGCTGATCACTTTCGGGCCGCAGGTGTCGCAGGGGGTGATCGAGGAGAAGTCGCCCCGGGTGGTGGAGCTGCTGCTCGCGGTGGTGCGGCCATGGCAGCTGATGGCGGGCAAGGTGCTGGGGATCGGCGTGGTGGCGTTGGCGCAGCTGACGTTGATCGGCGTGGTCGGGTTGGGGTTGGGGTTGGCCACCGGGCAGCTGGACATGCCGGCGGGGCTGGCGGTGGGGGCGGTGGCGACGGCGTTGCTGTGGTACCTGCTGGGGTTCGCGATGTACGCGCTGCTGTTCGCGGGGGCGGGGGCGCTGGTCAGCCGGCAGGAGGACGCCACCGGGGTGACGATGCCGATCATCGTGGCGTTGATCATCCCGTACATGGTGGGGTTGACGGTGTTGCCGGCGTCGCCGGAGAGCACGCTGGTGCTGGTGTTGGCGATGATTCCGCTGTTCGCGCCGATCCTGATGCCGATGCTGGTCGGGGTGGGCGCGGTGGCGGCGTGGCAGGTGGTGGTGGCGGTGGTGCTCACGGTGGCGATGATCGTCGTGTTGGTGTGGCTGGCCGGTCGGGTGTACGGCAACGCGGTGCGACGTTCCGGTACCAGGATCGCCCTGCGTGATGCCCTGCGCGCCGGTTGACGTGTGGCGGGCGCGCGGGCTGTGCGCTGTGTGTCTCCGAGGGTGAGCCTTGTCGGGAAACGGGGCGTGAACGGGGGTCGGCTAGGTAGCATCCGGGGCGATCCAGGACGTCCGGCCAGGCCGTGCAGCGCCATGTGCTGTGTCGGGGTGGGACGTCTCGCCGGCCCGCAGCGTCGCGGGACGCCGGAGAACAGGACAGGGAGCGGTCCGTGCGCGACATCGCCGTTTTCAGCGGCAGTGCCCACCCCAGCCTCGCCGAGGAGATCTGCACCCATCTCGGGGTGCCGTTGCACCGGGTTCTGGTGCAGCGTTTCGCCAATGACTGTCTGGAGGTGCAGCTGCCGGCGAACTGCCGGGAGCGCGACGTGTTCCTGATTCAGCCGCTTGTGACTCCGGTGCAGGAGAACCTCGTCGAGCTGCTGCTCATGTTGGACGCGGCCCGGGGTGCGTCGGCGGCGCGGACGACCGTCGTGCTTCCTCACTACGCCTACGCGCGTTCCGACAAGAAGGACGCGCCGCGGATCTCCATCGGGGGACGGCTGGTGGCCGACCTGCTGGTGGCCGCGGGGGCGAGCCGGGTACTGGCGATGACACTGCACTCCCCGCAGGTGCACGGGTTCTTCAGCATTCCCGTCGACCATCTGCATGCCCTGCGGGAGCTGGCCAAGCACTTTCGCCAGCATGATCTGTCGAACACGGTGGTCGTGTCGCCGGACCTGGGTAACGCCAAGGAGGCCGCGGCGTTCGCGCGGATGCTCGGGGTGGGGGTCGCCGCCGGTGCCAAGCAGCGTTTCGCCGATGACCGGGTGAGTATCTCCGCGGTCATCGGTGAGGTCGCCGGCAAGGACGTCATCGTGCTCGACGACGAGATCGCCAAGGGCAGCACCGTGCTGGAGCTGTTGGAACGGCTGCGGGAACTGGACGTGCGGTCGGTGCGGGTGGCGTGCACGCACGGGCTGTTCTCGTCGGGGGCGCTCAAGCGGATCGCCGACCAGCCGGAGGTCGCCGAGATCGTGTGCACGAACACGGTCCCGGTGCCGTTCGGGGAGCGGGTGCCGGAGCTGACGGTGCTGACGGTGGCGCCGCCGTTGGCCGAGGCGATCCGTCGTATCCACAACGGCGAGTCCGTCAGCGCCCTGTTCGACGCCTGACCCGTCCGTCGCTGACCCGTTCGTCCCTGGCCGTTCACCGCGGCCAGTGATGTCTGGTCGTTCCCCGCTGGCCGTTCACCGCGGCCAGCGGGGTCACAGGGTGGCCCAGCGGGGTCACAGGGTGGCCCAGCGGGGTCACAGGGTGGCGGGGACCTGGTAGACGGCGGCGCGTCGGGGGGTGTTCGGTGGCCAGGTGGCGGAGGCGGCGACCAGGCCCGACTCGTTGACGCGCCACAGCGGGCGGTACTGGGACGTGGTGAACCCGTTGATCCCGTCGAGCCAGGCCGAGACGCCGCCGCGCCAGGCGAACCCGGCGTTGTCGGTGTAGATCCGGCCGTACAGGGCGATGCCGCTGTCGGTCAGGGCGTAGCCGCGGAACGCCAGCGGTCCGCCGTCCGGGCTGATCTGGACGGCGGTGCCGGCGTCCCACAGGTAGGTGGCGCCGGTGCGGAAGTCCTCGGTGTCGATGAGGATCTGGCCGTGGCGGTTGAGCGCGGAGGCGGTGGCGCCGCGCTGCTGGGGGCCGGGGTCGCCGAGGTCGGTGAGCTGGCCGTCCTCCCAGCGGAACGGGGTGGGTTGGAGCAGCCCGTCGCCGTTGCGGGCGCCGGTGTCCGCCCCGCCGACGACCACCCCGTCCTCGCCGAGGGCCCGCGGGTAGGTGGAGATCCCCCGCCCGCGGACGAGCACGCCCAGATCACGCCAGAGTCCGTTGTCGTAGAGGCCGCCGCCGGTGAGGATGTCCAGCCCGTTGAGCATGCTGAACGAGGCGAGGATCTGCCCGGCGTTGTTGATCGCGATCGGTACGCCGTTGCGGTAGGACGGCAGGAGCCGGGCGAGGTCGGTGATGATGCCGTTCTCCCACAGCAGCAGTCCCTCGCGGGCCACGTCGGGTCCGTCGGCGTTGCCGACCACCTGCCCGCGGTCGTTCTGCATGATCGGGATGAAGCCGGTCGGCAGCAGGGTGATGCGGTCGTCGCGGTAGACGAAGCCGACCGATGGGCGGTCGCGTATCTCGAGCCGGCCGATGATCTGGCCCTGGGCGTTGATGCCGGTGGCGCGGGCCCCGAACTCGCGCAGCAGTCGTAGTCCGCGGCTGGACGTCCAGGTGAACGCGTTGAGACCCTGGGCGCCGTACCAGCCGGTGACCTCGCCGGCGGCGTTGACGCCGGTGGCCGCGGAGAGCGCGTACGCGGTCGGCTGCGTCCGCGGATCGAGGATCGTCGGGGTGAGGTGGCGGGTCGGGATGGCGGCCAGGGCCGCGGTGGGGCGTAGCAGCAGGCCGCCGCCGGCGAGTCCCGCCGCCATCAGCAGCTCCCGGCGCCCCAGGCCCGCGCGGGCGAGCGGCCCTCGCCGTCTCGGTTCCTGGTGGCCCGGTCCGCGTCGCCCGGGCCTTCGCCCGTCCTCCGCTGCCGGGTCCTCCGCTGCCGGGTGCTGCGGTGTTCGTCCGTCCGGTGCTTCGTGCTGTCCCATGATGCCGACCTCCTCCACTGAGGGCGCCACCATTGCATGACTGTCCGTAATGGCGAAGCTTTCGGACGGTGCCGCGAGGCCGTGTCGTCCGGCGCTCGGCGGACGGTCGGACAGTCCGGCGGGGTGGGTGGTCACACCGATGGATGGTTCAGGCTTGGCTGATGTCAGCGTCGGCTGTACTTTTGAGGGGTGATGACTGTGGCGTCCTCCGCGGAGGTTCTGGCCCGGTTCGGGCATGCGTTGTCCGAACCGACGCGGGCTCGGCTGCTGCTGGTGCTGCGTTCCGGTGGGGCGTATCCGTCCGAGCTCGCGCAGGTGCTCGGGGTGAGTCGGACGAACCTGTCCAACCATCTGGCCTGCCTGCGCGGCTGCGGTCTGGTCGTCGCCACGCCGGAGGGGCGCCGCCAGCGCTACGAACTCGCCGACACCAAGCTGCACCACGCCCTCGGTGACCTGCTTGACGTGGTGCTCGCCGTCGATCTCGACCATCTGCACAGCTTCGTCGCCGACCTCGACGCGGACGCCGACCTCGACACCGGTCTGGAGCCGGCCGCCGGCCGTGCGCCGGGCCCGTCCGCCGTGCGGCCGCAGGACGCGGCGATGTCATGACCACACATGGCCACAGTCATGGGCATGGCGGGCATGGGCATCAGCACGGGGCCGCGGTGGGGCGGGCCACCGCGGCCCAGCGGCGGCGGCTGTGGGTGGCGACGGGGCTGAACCTGGCGATCGTGGTGGTGCAGGCGATCGCGGGGGTGGCGGCCGGGTCGATCGGGCTGCTCGCGGATGCCGGGCACAACCTGACCGACACCGCCGGGGTCGCGTTGGCGCTGGTGGCGCTGATCCTGTCGCAGCGTCCGCCGTCCGCGCACCGGACGTTCGGCGGACTGCGCTGGCCGGTGCTCGCCGCGCAGGCGAACGCCGCGGCGATCCTGGTGGTCACCGCGCTGCTGGCGGTGGAGGCGCTGCGCCGGCTCGGGTCGGCGCAGACGGTGAACGGGCCGCTGGTGGTGCTGGTCGCGCTGGTCGCGGCCGCCATCAACGGGGGATGCGCGTTGGCGGTGCGCGAACGTGACGCCGATCTGAACACCCGCGCCGCGGTGCTGCACCTGAGCGGGGACGCGGCGGTGTCGGTGGCGGTGGCCGCGTCCGGGCTGGTGATCTGGCTGGTGGACGGCTGGTACTGGCTGGACCCGGCCGTGTCGCTGGCGATCTCCCTGCTGATCGCCGCCCAGGGGGCGCGGCTGCTGGTCAGCGCGTCGCGGGTGCTGCTCGAGGCGGCCCCCGAGAACCTGGATGTCGCCGCCGTGCGCGCCGACATCCTCGGCCACGAGCACGTCCTGGACGTCCACGACCTGCATGTGTGGGGCCTGTCCGACCGGGTGCTCGCCGCGTCCGTGCATGTGGCCCTCGGTCATCTCGACGGTGGGGACGGCGATGACGGTGGGCATCCGAGTCTGGCGCAGGCCCGTGAGGTCTCCGGGGAGATCCGCACGATGCTCGCCGCCCGGTACGGCATCACCCACGTCACCGTCGAAGCCGAATGCGAACCGTGCATCCCCCCGCCCGGTAACCCCTGCGCGATCGCGGTCCCCCAGCCCTGCGACGCCCCGGCCACGTCGGCCACGTCGCGTCCCCGCGCGGACAATCAGGTATGACACATGGCACGGTGATCCGTCCGGTGGACGCCCGCACCTTCCCCTACGCCGGGCAGTCGATGGCCGTTCTGGCCGAACCGACGCCCGGGGTGGACTCGCTGGCCGCCGCGGAGATGATCGTCCCGGCGCGTTTCGCCGGCCCGATACCGCACGCCCACCATGGTTTCGACGAGGCGCTGTACGTCCTGGAGGGCACGCTGCTGCTCACCTACGGTCATGAGGATCCGGTGGAGGCGTCCGCGGGCACCTTCTGCCTGGCGCCGCGCGGGGTGCGGCACACCTTCGCCAACCCGAGCGAATCCCCGGTGCGGGTCCTGGGCCTGTGGACACCGGGGAGCGCCGGGCTCGCGTTCATGACCGACATCGGCGCGATCATGCCTCCCGGTGGTGCCCCCGACCCCGATCTCGTCGCCGACCTGTACCGCCGGCACGCCAGCGACCTGCTGCCCTGACCCGCCCACGGCCCGTGCCCGACCGACGGCCGAGAGCGGTCAGGGGTGTCGGCGACGGATCTGGCTGCGGGCCGCGAACCCGGCGGCGAACGCGGCGAAACCCAGTGCGGCGGCCCGTCCGGTCGGGTGGTGCGGACCGGGGCGGGCGGCGCGCAGGTGTGGTTCCACCCGGCGGCTGCCCGTGGCCAGACCCCCGGTGCGGGAGTTCACGTCGGCTCCGAGGGTGACCAGGGGGCCGGTCGGGCCGTGGATCTCGACCGTCACGCCCTCGGCGGCGAGGGTGTCGGCGAGTTCTCGCAGGCCGGCGCGCCCCTGGGGAAGGGTTCCCGGCCGGGTGCCGGCCGGGACGGCGGCGAGGGCGGTGAGCAGATCTCCCGTGGCCGACCACAGCCGGCCCGGTTGACCGGTGGTGATCCGGATGCGGTCGGCGGACGCCTCCAGGCGCCCGCCGACCGACCCGGAGCCTTCTTCGACGCTGAAGGCGATGTCGCCTTCGAAGCGGGCTGTCATGCGAAGCGGGCTGTCACTAGCGCACGGCGCCGTTGGCGGCACCGCCGACGGAGTCGTTGTCCGAGGTGACGATGCGCAGCGTGCCGTGCAGTCGCCAGGTCGCGCGGGCGGCGTCGGGCCCGGTGTCGCGCGGGACCTCGACGAGCATGTCCACGAACTGGTAGTTGATCACCGCACCCTTGCCGGTCAGGAAGGACCACAGGTCCTTGCCCAGGTCCGTCCAGTCGACAACCGCTCGGTCCGCACTCGTCTGGGTCTGCACCATGAGGACGCTCCCCTGCTCGTCGGTCAGGCGTGGGAGTTCGCGATGCTTGCGCACGCCCACCGCGAACCTATGACGGTCCGCCCCGGAGCACACCTTGAACGGTGTCGGATCGGAACCGGAGCGTGATCGACCCGGGTCGGGTCTCAGGCGGCGGTAAAGACCAGGGCGGCGTTGTGACCGCCGAAACCGAAGGCGTTGGCGACGGCGGCGCGCAGCACACCGGGGCGGGCGGTGCCGGTGACGACGTCGAGTTTGACGGCGGGGTCGAGCCGCTCCAGGTTGCGGATCGGGGGGATCAGGCCGTCGCGTAGCGCGCAGATCGTCGCGGCCGCGCCGATCGCCCCGGCGGCGCCGAGGGTGTGACCGGTCATCGCCTTGGTGGCGGTGACCGCGGGATGCGCGCCGATCGCCGTCTCGATCGCCTCCGCCTCGCGGGGATCACCGGCGGGGGTGGAGGTGGCGTGGGCGTGGACGAGGTCGACGTCGGTGGGGGCGACGCCGCCGCGGGCCAGCGCGGTGGTGATCGCCCGGGCCTGGTTGGCCGGGTCGGCGGCGACGATGTCGATGGCGTCGCAGTTGACCGCGCAGCCGGCGGCCACGGCGAGGGCCTGGGCGCCGCGGGCGGCGGCGAACGACTCGCGTTCGAGGACCACGATCGCGACACCTTCGCCGAGGACGAAACCGTCCCGGTCGGCGTCGAAGGGACGGGAGGCGGCGGCCGGGTCGTCGTGGCGGGTGGACAGGGCGCGCATCTGGGCGAACGCGGCCAGCGGCAGGTTGTCCACGGGTGCCTCGACGCCGCCGGCGACGACGACGTCGGCCTGACCGTGTTGGATCATCTCCATGCCGATCGCGATCGCCTCCGCGCCGGACGCGCAGGCGCTGACCGGGGTGCGGGCGCCGCCGCGGGCCCCCAGGTCGATGGCGACCCAGGCCGCCGGGCCGTTGGCCATCAGCATGATGATCGCGTGCGGGGACATCCGGCGGGCGTTGCCGGCCTCGACGATGCGGTGCTGGCTCAGGGTGGACTGCACCCCGCCGTAGCCGGTGCCGATGACCACGGCGAGCCGGTACGGGTCGACCTCGGGTTTGCCGGCCTGCGCCCAGGCCTCGCGGGCGGCGACCAGCGCCATCTGCTCGCCACGGTCGAGTTTGCGGGCCTCGGCGCGCGGCAGGGACGCACCCGGGTCGACGGGGAGCCGGCCGGCTAGGCGTACCGGCAGGTCACGGGCCCAGTCGTCTTCGATGAGGCTGATGCCGGAGGCGCCGGCGAGCAGCCCCTTCCAGCTGGTGGGCAGGTCTCCGCCGAGCGGGGTCATCGCGCCAAGCCCGGTGACCATGATTCGTTCGTCCGCCATCCGCTCGTCCCTCTCACCTGTGACCGGGGGTCTGACCGTGACCGTCCCGGTGTCCCTCGTCGATGGGCTCGTCGGCGTTGTCCGCCGAGGTGCCGCCGCCGCGTGTTGTCCGCCGATGCTCCCATCGACGGACGTGTCCGCCGACGACCGCCGAGTCGCACGCGCGTCGTCTTGCGGCCATGCCACCGACATGCCACCGACGTGTCCGTCCACCCTGTCAGGTGGGTGAGTGGGTGGCCCAGGGCTGGCAGCGCCGAGAGCCACGGCCAGGCGTTGTAGCCTGCCCACAAAACCCGCCACCCATCGACGTCGACATCACCGATGCCCGCCTCCACCCCCATCCGGGCTCACCGTTCGAGCTCACCCACCGCTGCGGTGCGTCGGCGTTCGGGTCAGCGGCCCCGCCACTGCGGGGTGCGCTTCTCGATGAACGACCGGGTGCCTTCCTTGGCGTCATCGGTGGCGAACACGAACTTCTCCAGCTCGGAGAGCCGGTCGAAGATCGCGGTCGTCTCGCCGGCGGCCAGCCGCACGGCCTGCTTGGTGGCCGCGACAGCCAGCGGACCGTTGGCCGCGATCGAGGTGGCGAGGGCGAGGGCCGTGTCCAGAACCTCCTCGGTCGGCACGGCCCGGTTGGCCAGCCCCAGCGCCTGCGCGCGCTCACCGTCGATGTAGTCGCCGGTGAGCGCGAGCTCCAGGGCGAGGGCCAGCGGCAGCCGGGTCCCGAGGTAGGCCACTCCACCGCCGGAGGCGATCAGCCCGCGCTTGACCTCCGGCAGGCCGTACTTGCCTTTCGTGGACAGCACGACCAGGTCACACGACAGCAGCAGTTCGAAGCCACCGCCGACCGCCGTGCCGTTGGCCGCGCCGATCAGCGGCACGGTGATCTCCCCGCGGATCATCCGGCGGAAGGCCACTATCCCGGCCTTCTGTCGATCGGTGCGCTCCCGCTTGACCCCGCTGGAGAACACCTTGAGGTCCATGCCGACGCAGAACGCCCGGTCCCCGGTGGCGGTGAGCACGACGGCGCGGATGTCCGGGTCGTTCTCGGCGTCGATCAGCGCCGCGCCCAGGTCGGAGGCGACTTCCCCGGTCAGTGCGTTGCGTGACTCCGGCCGGTTGAGCCGCAGGATCAGGATCGGGCCGCGCCGTTCGGAGAGCAGCTCGTCCTCGTCGGGGGTGATATCGGGGGTGGTGCCGGTGGCCGTCGTCATCGCGGGTCTCCCACGGTCGTCTCACAGGCGCGGTCGCGGTGACCGCACCTGTCCAGCTGTAGCACGTCCGGCGTGGACAGCGGTTTTTTGCGCCGCCGCCGCCGGTCCGCCGCCGCGGGCGGGTCAGGGTTTGCGGGCGATGGCGGCGTAGCAGCTGACCTGGGCGTCGGTGAGGTCCGCGGGGATCGGGCCGTCGGGACGCCAGCGGTGCGCGAGCGTCACGCCGGGTTCGAGCAGCTCCAGGCCGTCGAAGAAGCGCACGAACGCCTCCCGGCCACGCGGCGCCGCGGACACCCCCCGGGCCCGGTAGGCGGGGGCGGCGCCGCCGCCGACGGCCGCGTCGAAGTCGGCGGTGCCGTGCGAGATCGCCAGATGACTCCCGGACGGCAACGCCGCCAGCAGCCGGGCGACCAGGCTGTACGGGCCGTCCTCGTCCGGGACGAAATGCAGGATCGCGATCAGGGACAGGGCGACGGGCTGGTCCAGGTCCAGGGTGTCGCGCAGGGCGGGGGCGGCGAGGATCGCCTCGACGTCGCGCAGGTCCGCGTCCAGGTAGGCGGTGCGCCCGGACGGGGTGCCGGTGAGCAGGGCGCGGGCGTGGGCGAGCACGATCGGATCGTTGTCGGCGTACACCACCCGCGCGTCGGGGGCGACGTCCTGGACGGTCTCGTGCAGGTTCGGGGAGGTCGGAATGCCCGTGCCGATGTCGAGGAACTGGCGGATGCCCACGTCGGCGGCCAGATAACGCGCCGCCCGGGTCATGAACGCCCGGTTCTGCCGGGTCGCGGTCCGCAGATGCGGGAAACCGGCGAGGGCCTGCTCGGCGGCGTCGCGGTCGGCGGGGAAGTTGTCCTTGCCGCCGAGCAGGTAGTCGTACATCCGCGCCGAGTGCGGCTGGTCGGTGCGCAGGTTCACCGGCTGGCGCGGGGCGGACTGCCAGGCGTGTCTGGTCCAGGCCATCGCTGACGGCGGGCCACCTGGCCCGCCGTCAGCGATGGCCTCCGCCGCACCGTCCGCGGTGGAAACGTCGTCGTTCGCCATGGTTGCGCTACCCCCAGCCTGGTGATCCTGAGGAAGTTCGCCGGCAGGGCGGAATCTTCCAACCGGAGAAAACGTACTTGTCCGGCGGTGGACGCTGGGCGACGGGTCGGCGTCGGTGCGGGGCCGGTCGGGAGAGGGCCTGGCCGGCGGCCGGGTGGGGGCCTGGGTGTCAGGGGCCGTAGATACGGGTGGGGGTGAGGAACACCGCGGTGCGGCGCTGCTCGAGCATCGTCCGGTCGTAGGTGGGCCAGTCGTCGTGGGTGCCACCGGCCGCCAGGAAGATCTCCCGCAGCAGCAGTCGCAGTCGTTCGGCGTCCACTCCCGGAAAGGCGTCGTCCGGGCCGACGAGCTGGGCGGTGCCCTCCACCGTCGCCCACCGCCAGCCCGAACGCACCGTCGCGCTCGCCGCCGGTCGGGCCTGCAGATGCGCGAGTTTCACCGCCCCGTAGGTCACGAACGCCACCACCCGCGGCACGGACTCGTCCAGCGGATGCGCCATGAAGGCCACGTTGACGACGGACGCCTGCACACCGCCGTCCGGTCGCTGCGTCGAGATCACGGCCAGGCCGCTTTCCGCCCGGCCAAGCTGGGCGGCATCCTCGAAGCTGGTCACGTCGTCGTTCACCCTTCGTCGCGACAGTCGGCCGGCGTCCGCAATCCCGGACGCGCCTGGTGGCGTCCCTCCCGGTGGGGATCCCGTTCGGTGACGCCCCATGGTAGGTCGCCACCGCCCGTCCGCCGCCCCGATGGGACTCATGGCCCCCCACCGGCAGGCGAGAGGAACCGCGCAGGATTGAACGGTCAGGGCGGCTCGGTCGGCTACGGTGAACGCATGTGCTGCTGCGCTGCCATGACCACCCGTACCG
>NZ_CADCWS010000139.1 GCF_902806475.1 Candidatus Frankia nodulisporulans | reverse complement strand
CCCCGGCCGGACCCAGCGGCTCCGCCTCCGCCTCCGTCTCCTCACCCGAGACTCCGATCGAGGACGCCTTCTTCGAGGCCATCACCCACATCGAACCGCGCACGACCGCCGACGTCCCGGCCTGCGAACCACCGGCACCCGGGCCGCCAACATCCGAGCCACCGGCATCCGAGCCGCCGTCGGGGACCAGCGAGGCGCCCTCGTCGGACGACCCGGCGAGCAGCGGCGTCGCCCTGCGCGCGGCACCCCAGCCCGCCGGACGGGCCATCGGTAACGACGATCCCACCGAACTCGGGATCCTCACCCCGCCCAACCAGCACACCCCCGCGCCGACCTCCCAGTAGTACGCCCTCGGGTCGCGTCGATCATCACGGCCGCACGGTCGGCGCTCCTGATCCACGAAGGCGCTCCATCGACTGGCGTGGTCAGACGGGTGGGCGTCAGACGGGTGGCAGGTCGGCCAGCACCGTGCGGGTGTGCGCGCCGGGCTCGGCCGCCTGTGGCCAGGGTGGGGTGTCCCCGGTCGGCCAGGGCGGGGTGGGGGGCGCGACCGGACGGGAGTGCCCGTCGAGGTGTGCCGTCCACCCGTACTGATCACTACCGGTGACTCGGACGGCGGCTGCCATGGCGCCCACGGGTGGGGCGATGTGCGCGGGGTCGGCGGTGGCCGTGGGTGCTGGTGGGATGCGAGGCAGGGGGGCGGCGGTCCAGGCGGCCACGTCGCGCATGGCTATGTCCAGCAGTTGGCCACCGCCGCAGCGCAGGGCGGCGGCGACGGCCACCGCCGCGAACAGGCCGGTCAGGGGGTCGGCGATGGCGTCCGCGCAGAAGACCGGGGTGGGGCTGGGGGTGTGGGTGTGCCACTGCCAGGCGACGAGTCCGCCGGCGACGGCGGCATCGTCACCGAAGGCCACCGCATCGGGGGCGGAGTCGCTGGCGGCTCCGGTGCGTCCATGGGCGGTGATACTCGCCCACACCTGACCCGGACGGGCCGCCAGCAGCGCGTCCGGGTCGATTCCCAGGTGGGCGAGGGCACGGGGCCGCGAGGACTCGAGGACGACATCGGCGTGGGCGAGCAGACGGCGCAGGGTCGCCCGGCCGTCCGGGGTGGCGAAGTCGAGGACGACGCTTTCGTGGCCGGTGTGCATCCAGTCGTAGAAGTCGGCGTTGCCCCGGCGGGCACCGTCGAGCCGGCGCACACTCTCCACCTTGATCACCCGTAGGCCCATCCGGCCCAGCAGGTGCGCGCACAGCGGTCCGGCCCACATCGACGACAGGTCGACGACCACGCGCCCCCCGATCGGGCCACCGCCGGCCCGGTCCACTGGCCCGGACGGGGGGTGGCTGCCGCCCGGCGTACGGGCCAGGCGTCGGGGCAGGCTTCGGATGGGCACTGGCCGGCGGGACACCTCGAGCGCCGCGACCGGCATCGCCAGCAGGCGGGCGAGCTCGACCACCTCCCGCGTGGGACGGGTGGCCACCGCGGCGCCCAGCTCCGACCAGGTTCGCGCACCCACCTCGGAGGCATCCGAGCCGGTGCGGACGGCCGGGGCGGTGGAGGTGGCCGGGGTGGCCGGGGTGGTGGAGGTGGCCGGATCGTCGAGGGCGCCGAGGAGGGCGTCGACGGCGTCCTCGTCGTGGGGGCGGGCGAGGTTCACCGCGAGCCAGCCGTCCGCGGCGGGCAGCAGACGGCAGCTGCCGCCGGCCGAGCGGGTTCCGCCCCGGGTCAGACCCAGCAGCGCCGCCCGACCCCCGAGCAGCACCGCGACGTCGGGTCGCACCGTGCGGCCCAGCCGTGCCGACAGGGCGGTGAACAGGCGCGCGGCGGCCTCGGCCCGGCCGAGCACCGGCCCGTCCGGGAGTGTCGGTGGCGCCTGCGGGGAGCCGGTGAGCCACATCAGTCCGCTGTCCGCCCAGGCCGACACCGACGCCCATGACGGCGAGACCATCGCCGCGGCCGGGGACGGGGACGGTCCGGCGTCGACGGGGACGGGCAGGCCCTGCGCGGCGAGCGCGGCGCACAGCTCGTCCCACAGATGCTGGTCCAGCGAGGTCGGCACGGGGGCGGCGCTCGTCAGTGCCTCTCGGCGGCGGGTTCCACCACGGGAGTCTCGCCGCACTGGACGACGACGAAACCGCCGCGGCCGGAGTACTCGATCTGCGCGAGTTCTCCGGATCGGCGCCCGACGAGGTTGCCGATCCGAAACGTCGAGACGACCCGGGTACGCACCCCGGCGGACCAGGCCACGGCGGCGTCGCGGTCGACGCACACCGGCTCGTCGGTGGGCAGCACCAGCGGTGAACCCACGCACAGCACCGCCACCCCACCGGTGCCCGAGATCTCGGTGTTGAACAGGCCGCCGGCGACCATGGCGCCGAGCCCGCCGGAGGTGGTCGTCGCCTTGTACCGCAGGCTCGACTCGAGGGCGAGCAGGTTGCGACCGTTGATGGTGAGGCTGTCCTGGTCGAGGGTGAGGATCGTGATGTGGTGGCCGGCGTCGGCGAACCAGACGGTGCCCTGGCCGGTCGCCTTCATCAGGTCCTGACCTTCGCCGGTGACGGCCCGCCGCAGGAATCCACCGACACCGCCGCCGTGGTAGGCGAACGCGACGCGGCCGCGGTAGGCGACCATCGAGCCCTGCTTGGCGTGGACCCGCCCGCCCTCGAGGCGGACCCGCAGCATCCGCTCGCCCGGTTCGAGGGCGAAGGGCGCGTCCGGTGCCGGGCCCGGGCCGCCATGCCCCGAGGGAAGCATCAGACCAGCATGACAAGCATCGCGGCGGCCATCACCAGCCGGCTGGCCGCGGGCGTGATCGGCACCGCGGCGGGCAGGACCGGTCCCACGCTCAGCGGCCGGGCCCGCATCCACGCCCAAGCCCGGCGCGGCAGCGATCCGGCGAGCGCGGAGGCCGCGGAGACGGCGAACACGACGATGAACCAGCCGGAGAGGTCACCGGCCATGCCGAACTCCGCCATCGGCCACTGCCCCGCCCGGGCCATGCACGCCATCGCCAACGACTCCACGACCAGCATCGAGCAGCACGACCAGCGGGCGGGCTCGCAGCACGCCGGCCCGGTCACCACCAGGGTGAGAAAGACCAGGGCGAGCCCGGCGAACCCCAGCGCGAAGGCGGGGGAACGCCACCAGCCGGCTGGGCCGACGAACATGACGACCATGCCGACGGCGACGATCGTGTGCCCGGTCTCCGCCGGGACGAACCGTGGACGCCCCCCGACCACGCGACCGGCGACCGGGCCGAGCAGACGAGCGGCGTGGTACAGCCCGACGATCCCGGCCAGCACCGCCGCGAGGACCGCGACGGAGGTGGGCAGCCCGGTGGTGGAACGCGTCAGATGGTCGTGATTCACCGGCGCGTGGACGCGCGGCCCGACCACACGGCGCTACCCGTCATGCCAGCGCTCGTCATGCCAGCGCTACCCGTCATGCCACTGGTACCCGCCATGTCAGTGCACGCCGAGGGCGAGTTCCGCGTCCACGAGCGTGGTGATCTGCCCGGAACGGGCCTCGTCGACGATGACCTGTAGCTGCTCGACGCTCATCTGGATCCGCTGACCGAAGTCATCGGTGATCACGATGCGGCGCTCGGGGGCGGCGTCGTGGTCCACGAACAGTTCGGGACAGCCGCAGCTGCACTTCCCGCAGAAAGTCAGGACATGACGCGCCTGCTCGGCAGCCGACATGGCAACTCCAGGGCTGGGGGATGACCGGATGGCGCAAGTTTAGAGTCCGTGGATGCCATCGTGGTGGTGATGCGTGTTTTCTCCCACGTTCGGTTCCAACCGCCTCGGATCGCCCACTGCTGCGTTCAGGTTCTCCTTGATGATCCGGGGGGCCACCCAGCGCAGCAGGTTCTGGGCCGAACCGGCCTTGTCGTTCGTGCCGGAACGGCGGGTACCACCGAACGGCTGGCGGCCGACGACCGCGCCGGTGGGCGCGTCGTTGACGGTGAGGTTGCCGGCGCAGAAGCGCAGGCTGTGCTGCGCCTGTGCCAGCGCCGCCCGGTCGGTGCCAAGGACCGCGCCGGTCAGCGCGTAGGCGCTGGTCCGGTCGACGAGGGCCAGGACGTCCGACCAGGCGTCGGGCCGGTCGTCGGGGTAGACGTACACGGACAGGACCGGGCCGAACAGCTCCTCGGTGAACCACTCCCGTCCCGGGTCCGTCCCGAGCAACAGCGTCGGACGGACGAACCAGCCGACACTGTCGTCGCAGCGGGCACCCGCCAGCACCGTCACGGTGGAGTCGCCGCGGGCGCGGGCGCAGGCGGCGGCGAGCCGCGCGTACGCCCGGGCGTCGATGACGGCGCCGGTGAAGTGGTCGAACCCGCCGATGTCACCGACCGTCAGTGCCTCGGTGGCGGCGGCGAGATCGGCGCCGAGACGGCGCCACAGGCTTGCCGGCAGGTAGGCCCGGGAGGCCGCCGAGCATTTCTGGCCGCTGTACTCGAACGCGCCGCGAACCAGCGCGTCACGCACGGTGGCGACGTCCGCGCTGGGATGGGCGACGACGAAGTCCTTGCCGCCGGTCTCCCCCACCAGCCGGGGATAGCCGCGGTAGCGCTCGAGGTTGCCGGCGACGCTCCGCCACAGCCGGCCGAACACCGCCGTGGAACCGGTGAAGTGCACGCCGGCGAGGTCGGGATCGGCGCACACCACCTCGGTGACCGGCCCGCCGGACCCTCCCACCAGGTTGATCACACCGGGCGGGAGGCCCGCGGCCTCCAGCAGCCGCATGAGCAGGTGGGCGGCGAACGCCTGCGTCGGCGCCGGCTTCCACACGACGGTGTTGCCCATCAGGGCCGGCGCGGTCGGCAGGTTGCCCGCGATCGAGGTGAAGTTGAACGGGGTGACCGCGTAGACGAAGCCCTCCAGCGGACGCAGATCGAGACGGTTCCACTCTCCGGTGACGCTGTGTGGCTGATCGGCGGCGAGTCGGGCGGCGAAGGCGACGTTGAAGCGCCAGAAGTCGATGAGTTCGCAGGCTGCGTCGATCTCGGCCTGGTGGTGGGTCTTGCCCTGGCCGAGCATCGTCGCCGCGTTGATGGTGTCCCGCCACGGGCCGGCCAGGGCCTGCGCCGCCCGTAGGAACACCGCGGCCCGGTCGATGAGATCACAGTCGCGCCAGGCCGGTGCGGCGGCCTTCGCGGCGGCGACGGCGGCCGCCGCGTCGGCGTGGGTGCTTTCCCGCAGGGTGGCGAGCACCTGCCGGTGCTCGTGCGGGATGACGACGTCCCGGCGCTCACCACCCCCGGGCCGGGGGCGGCCCGCGATCGTGTTCGTCAGCTCCAGTGGTGTGGCGCGCAACCGCTCCAGTTCCTGTCGCAACCGCGCCCGCGCCGCCGAGCCGGCCGGATACGAGCGGACGGGTTCGTTGCCGGACACCGGCACCACCGGGACCATCCCAGCCGAGATGGGTCCGGCCAGAGCCGGTCCGGTCGGGGCCGCTCCGGTGGACGTGCTCATCGGGCTGCTCGGTCACTCGCGGCGTGCAGGGCCAGCAGCAGGTTCGCCGGTTTCTCGACCACGCGGCGGGACAGGTACGGCACGCAGTCCGGCCCGTACGGCAGGTACACCCGCACGGTGGCGCCGGCCGCGGCCAGCCGACGCTGTTCGGCGGGACGCACCCCGAACAGCAGCTGGTACTCGTAGCTGGCCGCCGGGCGGTCCAGATGGCGCACCAGCCGTCCGGTCAGCTCGAGCAGTTCGGGATCGTGCGTGGCGATCATCGGATAGCCCGGGCCGGCCATCAGGATGCCCAGGCAGCGGGCGTAGGACGCGGACACCGCGCGGCGCCCCTGGTGGGCAAGCGAGGCGGGTTCGAGGTAGGCACCCTTGCACAGCCGCACGCGGGAGCCGGCCCGGGCCAGGTCGCGGCAGTCGGCCTCGGTGCGGCGCAGCTGGGCCTGCACGACGGCGCCGACCGTCGGGAAATCGTGGCGCAGCCGCACCAGGGTGGCCAGGGTCGCGTCGGTGGTGGTGTGGTCCTCCATGTCCAGGGTGATCGTCGCCCCCAGGGACTGGGCCCGTTCGGCGATGAGCGCGGCGTTCGCGGCGGACACCGCCTGCCCGTCGCGGGGCACGGCCTGGCCGAGCGCCGACAGCTTCACCGAGACGTCCAGGCCGTCGGCCACCCCGTGCTGGTCGGCGACCGCGAGCAGGCGCAGGTACGCCTCGACGGTGCCGTGGGCGTCCTGTGCGCCCAGCGCCCCCTCGCCCAGCAGATCCACCGAGGCCCGCAGTCCCCCGCCGGCCAGTCGGACGACCGCGGCCACCGCGTCCTGCTCGGTGCCACCCGCCACGAACCGGTCGACCACGGCGGACGAGAGCGGGCCATGGGTCAGCGCGAGGCGCACCGGCGCGGTCCGGACCAGGTGTGGGACCAGGGTTCTGAGCATGACCACCTGCCGTTCGACACCGCGGATACGAGCAGAGACCTCACGTAGCGTCACCCGATCGGGGCGGGCTGTCCATCCGACCGGCCGGTCGGACGGTGCTGGTGGTCGGACGGTGCTGGTGGGTCAGAGGCGTCGCAGGCTGGACAGGACCCGGCCCAGCAGATCCAGGCCGGGCGCACCGTTGTTGAGGGTCAGCTGGGACACGTCCACCAGGCGCTCGGCCGCGGCGTCCGCGACGAGCACCCGCACCACGCCCACCGGCAGGCGCAACCCCGCCGCGATCTCGATCACTGACTGCGGACGTTCGCACATCGACACGATGGAGCGCTGTTCCAGCAGCAGCGCGGGCAGCCGGGCCAGGCCGAACGACGTGGTCGTGACCATGGCCTCGAGGGCCAGCAGGCGTGAGGGCCGGGCCCGGCCACGGGTCGCCGCGTACGGCCGGACGAGTTCGCCCGACGGTTCCATCGCGTCCCCGTTCACCCGGTCGTCCGCCCGCCCGCGGCGAGCGACGCCGCTCGCGCGATCATGTCTCACACGCTCTCGCGTGCATCGGCACGCCGAGCCGGCGTCAGCGCCTCCCGGGTACGCGCGACGAGCACCGTCATCTCGTACCCCACCAGGCCGATGTCACAGGTGTTGCTCGCGAGCACCGCCAGACACGAACCCTCCCCCACCG
Organism: Candidatus Frankia nodulisporulans; assembly: GCF_902806475.1. Lineage (GTDB taxonomy): Bacteria > Actinomycetota > Actinomycetes > Frankiales > Frankiaceae > Frankia > Frankia umida. The sequence goes on along the minus strand of NZ_CADCWS010000139.1, from coordinate 3,968 downwards.
CCATCAGCAGCAGTGACCCCTGCACCATCTCGACGACCGTCTGGGTCACCTCACCGCCGTCGGCGAACTCCGCCGCGGCCGCGGTCAGACTGAACAGGCCGGACGCGATCGAGCCGAGCTGCACGGCCCGTTCCCGCGGGAAACCGCTGCACACGGCGAGCAGATGCCCGTCGGAGGAGGCCAGGATCGCGTTGGCCACACCCGGCACGAAGTCGACGAAGTTGTTGATAAGCCAGTCAAGCGAGGGGTTCTCGGGATCCGGATGGGTCACGACCGTCCTCCAGGCAGCGATGGCGGGTGGGTGGTCACGGCGAGCCGGGGGGGAACACGACAGCGCCGGTCTCGGCACCGGAGAAGTCGCCACCCGCAGCGGCGGATCTGGCCCCGCGTCGGAGTCCTCGGCGCCGGCCTGCTGGCCGTCGCGGGCGTGCTGGACTCCCTCGTACAGGCGGCTCAACCGGCCGCGGATCCAGTCGGGTGCTGGCGCCTGTGGGGTCTGGGCCGAGGATGACGGCAGCTGTACCGTCCCGAAGAACGGGTTCTGCACCGGCCCGTCGCCGGGGCGCGCGGCGGGAACGGCGGAGGGCAGGTCGCCGGGAAACGGCTGCGTGCTGGGCGTGCGCCTGGGCAGACCGGACGACGTGACCCGCCGCGGCACGCCCGGACCGGGCTCAGCCGGACCGGGCTCAGCCGAGGGCCACTCCGACACGGAACCGGCGGACGCGGCCTGCCCGCCACCACCCGGCGACGTGCTGGCTGGCGTGCCAGTAACTGGTAGATCGGCGGCCCACCGGGGTTCGGGACCAGCGACATCATCGTCCCCGAAGGGTACCCCGCCACCGCCTGCCCCCACCGTCCGCTCAGCCGCAGCCGCGGCCGCGTCGTACGTCACACGGGTCGCGATGGCCACCTGCCCAGCCGGTTCGCCGTCCTGCTCGTCCCGGGTGAACCAGTCGAACGGCGCCGCCGAGAACGCGACCGGAATCGCCTCCTGCGCCGCGGTCCGAACCAGATCCGCCAGCCGGCCGGTCGCAGCCGAAGCCGCGGCCGGAGCCGGCGTGGCGACCGGAGCCGAGGTGACGGCCGGAGCCGGGGCCGCGGGACCGGCCGGAGCCGGGGCCGCGGCGGCGACCGGTGCGCGCCCTGTCTTCTGTGTCTCTGTCTCCTGTGCCTCGGTCTCCTGTGCCTCGACGCGCCGCTGCCGCAACGCCGCCACCGCGTCGGCGATCGCCGGCAGTTCGGGTGCCGGCGGTGACGCCAGGGCCGCGGGCGGCTCGGCGCCGGCGGGCGCACCGGTGCGGACGGGCAGCGGCGTGCGGACGGGCAGGTCGAGATGGTCCGTGGGCACGGCCCGGGTGGTGACCGGGTCCGCGGCCGGTGGTGCGACGAGGTCGACCGGCCGGGTGATCGTCTGGTCGGCGTCCGGGTCCGGTCCCGCCGACATCCTCGGCAGCGGCGGGTCGGTGTAAGCCGGTTCGAGCCCGCCCGCCGTGATCTCGCGGGGGCTCGTCATCGGGGTCGAGGCTGGGGCCAGCAGTGCGGCGGGCAGCAGGGCCGTGGCCCGCACCCCACCGTCGTGCGAGTGGGCCAGCCGCACCTCGATGCCGTGGCGGTCGGCCAGGCGGGCGACGACGAACAGGCCCAGGCGCTGCGCGATGGAGAAGTCGAACAGCGGGGGCTGGGCGAGCCGCTGGTTGGCCAGCGCGAGCTCCCGGTCGGACATGCCCAGACCGCTGTCGTCGATGGCCACCAGCACCGCGCCGTCGACCAGTGTGGTGGCCGCGAGGTCCACCGGGAGGTACGGCGGGGAGAACTGGGCGGCGTTCTCGAGCAGTTCGGCCACCAGGTGCACGACGTGGTTCACCGTGTCGGCGGCCAGGCGCACGTCCGCCACCTCGACGATCTGCACCCGTTCGTACTGCTCGATCTCGCCGAGGGCGGCCTGGAGCACGTCGCCGAGGGGCACCGGACCCGACCGGCGCCGACCGGGCCCCGTACCGGCGAGCACCAGCAGGTTCTCGCTGTTACGCCGCATCCGTGTCGCCAGATGGTCCAGGCGGAACAGGTTCTCCAAACTGGGCCGGATTCTCCTCGGCCGCTTCCAGCCGGTCGATCAGCGCGATCTGGCGTTCGATCAGACTCTGACTACGCCGGGAAAGGCTCAGGAACAGAGTGTTCACATTGCGTCGCAGTCCGGCCTGTTCCGTTGCCAGCCGCACCGCCTCACGCTGGAGATGGTCGACCGTGCGGGCGACCTCACCGATCTCGTCGCGTGAATCGATGCTGATCGGTCGGATCACCGTCTCGACATGTTCGGAGTCGGAACTGCGTAGTTCCTCGATGAGTGCCGGCAACCGCACCTGCGCGGCCTCGAGCGCGCCGGTACGCAGGCGGCGAAGCGGGACCGTCATCGTCCGTGCGATCGCCAGTGTCCAGATGACCGCGCCGATGGTGATGACCAGAATGAAGGCGCCGATCAGTCCGGTGCGTTCCCAGGCCTGCGAGCGCAGATCCTCCGCGGAGCCGGTGACGTTGTCCAGCAACGTGGACTCGACCGTGCGCAGAAGTTCGATGTAGGTGGTGCTGGCCGCGAACCACTGCTCCGGATCGATATCCAGATCGCTCAGTCGCTGCCGTTGGACCGCGCGTTGTGCGATGCGCTTGACCGTCAGCACCGCCTGCCCATTGACCACCTGGTCGAAGCGGGCCCGGTCGCTGACCCGGGCGGTGGCGCGGAAGGCGTCCTGCGCGGCCTGTTCCTGCGCGAGCAGACCGGAGAACCGATCGGAGTCACCGAAGGCAAAGCGATGTGCGAACGCGGTGGCGAACAGCTGACCACGAATCTGGGATTCGGTCTCCTTCAGCGCGGTCAGGCTGTTCAGGACGGCGACCGAGTACTGCAGGTCGACGTCGTCACGGCCCTGCCCGATCCGCGCGTCGAGCGCGACCAGGGCGGCGATCGTGCCCGAGTACTGGTTGAAGATCGCATCCGTGGGCAGCCCGCCGGCCCGCACGGAGCGGCGTAGCGCCGCCAGTCCGTCCAACCGGCTCTGCAGTCCGTCCACCAGCCGGCCGCCGGACCCACCGAGATCGTCCCGGGAGGAGCGCAGCGATCCGCGCAGCGCGCCGACCGTGGTGTCCACGACGCGTTGCTCGCCATCGAGGCGGGTGGTCAGGGACGTCGCCGGGTCGGCCCCTCGCCCGGCACTGATGAACCCGACCGCGAGGTCGCGCTCGATCTGCAGTTCGTGGACGGTGGCGACCACCTGCCGTCCCAGCTTCGCCGCGGTCACTCCGCGTCCATAGCTGGCCGCGCTGGACAGCCAGGTGGCGGCGGAGAGCAACGCCAGGGCGAGGAAGGCCGCCGTGGGCACGGCGAGCGCGGCGAACAGCTTGCCGTGGACGGGCAGGTCACGCAGCGCGAACCGGCGGCGTGAGCCTCGCCCCACCCTGACCTCGCGATGGGTGTGCCGCCCGGTACGCAACGGGCCGGTCGCCATGGGCGCCTCGGTGGGCGGGTCCACCGCGGCGCCCACCGAGGCGCTGGTGGCCACGGGCTCGCCGGCGGCGTCGGCCGGGCGCACGGCCCGACCCGCCGGGACGGCCGCGCTCACCGGCGTCGGCGCGGCGCGGCGCACGGAGGCCTCGGCACCGTCGGTGGATTCCCGCACGACCGGCGGGCGGCCGAGCTCGCGGGAGGCATCCACCCGCGTGTCCGTTCCCGCTTGCGCTGTTCCCGGCTCGCTCACGTGCCTCGTTCCTCTTCGCCTCTCGTACGTCGCCCCCTGCCGACACCCGACCGGCAAGAGTCCTCCGCCTGGAACCGGCCGTGACGTTGCGCACTGCGACTTCCCGGCCGAAAGGCTATTTGCGTGTACGCCGCCGCCCGCACCGGGGGCACTTGACGAACCACGTTTCAATCGTCCGTGTCGGACCCGAGCCCCCTGCCGGTAGCCCCGCCGAAACCA
>NZ_CADCWS010000138.1 GCF_902806475.1 Candidatus Frankia nodulisporulans | reverse complement strand
CTAACCCACGATCAAAGCGCTACCTGACCAGTTACGCGATTAAATCGGTGGAAGCGGCCGTGGACAGACTGTGGATAACTCGGGGATCCGGTGTGGAGGGACAGTGTGGTCCCTGTGGACGCGATCCCGGCCTGTGGATATCTCCTGCGCCGATCCACAGCGGCCCCCACAGGTTTTGCACCGGCCTACAGGGGCTCTGACCTGCGAAAACTCGAGTTATCCCCAGTTTCCACATCCCCTACTACGACGGCTCTTAAGATCTCAAATTTAAAAATTTAAAAATCAAGAACTGCAAGTACTAGGGGATGTGGAAAACTCGCTTCAAGATCGCGAATCCGGAACGATCATGATCGGATCGTTGGACGATCAAGCTTCTTCTGATCAGGAGGCAGAAGCGCGATCAGGCGGTCGGGAGGAGGTCGGCCGTCCGCCGTCGCGGGCTCCTGCCAGCGGCTGGGGCTGGGGCCAGCCGCCCGTCGGTGGCGCCTGGCACTCTGGGATGCTGATCGGTGTTCCCAACGGAACGACTCCGAACGCCGGTGAGAACGAGCCGGTGGGAACGACAGGAGGGGCTAACCATGAAGTTCCGGGTGGAACGGGACGAATTCACCGAGGCGGTCGCCTGGACCGCCCGCACGCTGCCGAGCCGGCCGACCACCCAGCTGCAGGTGCTGTCGGGACTCCTGCTCGACGCCACCGGTCCGCTGCTCAAGGTCGCGGCCTACGACTACGAGGTCGCCGCCCAGAGCACGGTGCACGCCGCCGTCGAGGAGGAGGGCCGCGGCCTCGTCAACGGCAAGCTGCTGGCCGAGATCACCCGAGCCCTCCCCGCCGCTCCGGTCGACCTGTCCGTCGATGGCACCAGGCTCGTCCTGACCTGTGGGAACGCCCGGTTCGCGCTGCCGATGCTCCCGGTGGACGACTACCCGACGCTGCCCTCGATGCCCCCGGTCACCGGGCGCATCGAGGGCAGCGCCTTCGCCGCGGCCGTCGCGCAGGTGGCGATCGCCGCCGGCCGTGACGACACCCTCCCGGTCCTGACCGGTGTGCGGATCGAGATCCAGGGCGACTCCCTCACCCTGGCCGCGACCGACCGCTACCGCCTCGCCGTGCGCACGCTGAAGTGGCGTCCCGCCGGCGAGGCCAGCGAGTTCCCCGGCGCCCCGGCCACGGTCGCGCTGGTGCCGGCCCGCACCCTGCTGGACACGGCCAAGTCGCTGTCCGGGTCGGGTGTCGAGGTGTCCATCGCGCTGGGCGCCGGGCCGTCCGGGGAGACGCTGGCCGGCTTCGCGGGTTCGACCCGGCAGACCACCACCCGGCTGCTCGAAGGTCAGTTCCCGCCGTTTCGCAAGCTGCTGCCGGACAGTTCACCGCTGATCGCCCAGCTGGAGATCGCCTCGTTGCAGGAGGCCGTCCGACGGGTGGCGTTGGTCGCGGCGAAGACGGCACCGGTGCAGCTGTCGTTCTCCCCGGATCACCTGGTGCTCGAGGCCGGCACCGGCGGTGAGGCGCAGGCCACCGAGACACTGCCGGTCAGCTACGACGGTCCGGAGCTCTCCGTCGCGTTCAACCCGTCGTACCTGCTGGACGCGCTGGGCGCCCTGGAGTCCGACGTGGTGCGGATCGGCTTCGCCAGCGCCGACGATCCCACCGTCGCGGCGAGCAAGCCGGCGATCCTCACGGGCAAGCTGGCCGCCGACGACAACGGCGAACTGCCCGACTACCGGTATCTGCTGATGCCGATCCGGTTGAACGGATGACGTGCATCTCACCCATCTGTCCCTCGTCGATTTCCGGTCGTATCCGTCGCTGGAGCTGACGCTGGGTCCTGGGGTTGTCACGTTCGTGGGCAGCAACGGCCAGGGCAAGACGAACCTGCTCGAGGCGATCGGCTATGTCGCGACGCTGGCCAGCCATCGGGTGTCCGCCGATGCCGCCCTGGTACGTGACGGTGCGTCACGGGCGGTGGTGCGGGCGCGGATCGTGCGCGGCGACCGGGCGGCGCTGGTCGAGCTGGAGATCGTCCCAGGACGGGCGAACCGGGCAAGGCTGAACCGGGCACCGGTGTCCCGGGCGCGCGACGTGCTGGGCCTGCTGTGCACGGTCCTGTTCGCACCCGAGGATCTCGCGCTGGTCAAGGGTGACCCGGCTGGACGGCGGCAGTTCCTCGACGAACTGCTGGTCGCCCGCACGCCCCGGCTGGCCGCGGTGCTCGCCGACTACGACCGGGTGGTCCGGCAACGTTCGACGCTGCTGCGCACGGCCGGCGCGGCCCGACGTTCCGGCGGTCGGGGTGACCTGCGCACCCTGGACGTCTGGGACGGCTACCTGGCCACGCATGGCGCCGAGGTGCTCGCCGCCCGGCTGGCGCTGGTCGAGGCGCTGCGGCCGGCGGTGGCCACCGCCTACCGGTCGGTCGCCGGCGCCGAGGTCCCGATCGCGTTGGAGTACACCAGTTCCATCGACTACCGCGCCGCCCTCGAGTCCGGCGATGACGCGCCCACGGTCGGTTCCGCCGGTGGCGACCGTGCCCGGCTGGCGCAGGCCATCCACGGGGCTTTGGCCGCGGCCCGCTCCCGGGAGATCGAGCGCGGGATGACCCTGGTCGGACCGCACCGCGACGATCTGGCGCTGTCGATCAATGACCGGCCCGCCCGCGGCTACGCGAGCCATGGTGAGTCGTGGTCGCTGGCGTTGGCGCTGCGGCTCGCCTCGTTCGAGCTGCTGCGAGCCGATGACCGCGAACCGGTCCTGCTGCTCGACGACGTCTTCGCCGAGTTGGACGCCCGCCGCCGGGCCCGGCTCGCCGCACTGGTCGCCCCCGCCGAACAGGTGCTGGTGACGGCCGCGGTGGCGGAGGACGTGCCCGTCGAACTGGCCGGTACCCGCTACACGGTTCTGGACGCGCAGGTGCGCCATGCCGGCTGACCCGTCCGAGGTGTCCCCGGCGGCGGCCGCGGCGGCCGCCGCGCGCGGGGCGGATCTCGCCCGGCAGGTGCTCGCCCAGGCGAAACAGGACGCGCGGGATCGAGCCCGGGGCCGACGTCCGACGCCGGACCCGAACCGGTCCGGAGCCGGCCGCGGCCAGGCGGGCCAGGACCGTGACGCGGGCGGCGGTGACCATCCGGCCGGCGGCGTGGCGGGCGCGGCGTTCCCCGGCGGCCCGGGAGGCCGGTTCCAAGGCGGTGGCAGCGGCGGTGTCGGTGGGCGGCGTCGAGCGGACGACGACGGCCAGCCGCCCCGGCTGGCGCAGCTGCCGGGGATCGCTCGGCCGGGGCGGCAGTGGCGGGAGCCGTTGGCGTTCGGGTCCGCGATCGGCCGGCTGCTCGCCTCGCGTGGCTGGCGGGAACAGGCGGCGGACGCGAGTGTGCTCAGCCGCTGGGACGTCATCGTGGGGCCGGACATCGCCGAACGCTGCACCCCGGTGTCCCTGCGTGACGGCCAGTTGGAGCTGGTCGCCGAGTCGACGGCCTGGGCCACCCAGATGCGGATGCTGGCGCCGCAGATCCTCGCGATCCTGCACCGCGAGTTCGGCCCTCGGGTCGTCCAACGGATCACGGTGCGTGGGCCGACGGCGCCGTCCTGGCGTCACGGGTCGATCCGGACCGGCGGGCGTGGTCCCCGGGACACCTACGGTTGATCTCGTCCAGTCGCTCGTCGATCGGGCGTCGGCTGGCCTCGTGACGGCGTGGAAGGCCGAACGACGTCGGTCGGGTAGGGGAGTTCACCATCCCCTTGCTCGGGGCGCTGTGTCAGCGTCAGGGGTCACCCTGCGTCCGCCATAACGGGTCGCGAGGTAGACTGGTGGATACTTCCGCCCAGAACGAGGGGACCCGCAGCGTGGCCTACGACGCTAGTTCGATCAAGGTTCTCGAAGGTCTCGACGCGGTCCGCAAGCGTCCGGGCATGTACATCGGCTCCACCGGGGAGCGCGGCCTGCACCATCTCGTCTACGAGGTGGTCGACAACGCGGTGGACGAGGCGCTCGCCGGTTACTGCGACACGATCTCCGTGACCCTGCTGGCCGACGGCGGCGTCCGCGTGGTCGACAACGGCCGTGGCATCCCGGTCGGCATGCATCCGGTGAAGAAGGTGCCGACGGTCGAGCTGGTGCTGACCACCCTGCACGCGGGAGGCAAGTTCGACGGCCAGTCCTACGCGGTCTCCGGTGGTCTGCACGGCGTCGGTGTCAGCGTCGTGAACGCCCTGTCCACCCGGCTCGACGTCGAGATCCAGGTGGACGGGCACGTCTGGTTCCAGCCGTATGTGGCCAGCCGTCCGGCGAAGCCACTGGTCAAGACCGGTCCGTCGAAGAAGACCGGCACGTCCGTCACGTTCTGGGCGGACCCGGAGATCTTCGAGACCACCGAGTACAAGTACGAGACGCTCTCCCGGCGGCTCCAGGAGATGGCCTTCCTCAACAAGAGCCTGTCGATCACGCTGATCGACCAGCGCGGTGAGGAGGAGCTCCAGTCCACCTACCGGTACGAGAACGGCCTGGTCGACTTCGTCGTCCACCTCAACGCCACCAAGGACGCGATCCACCGCAGCGTGATCTCGCTGGAGTCCAAGGGCACGGGCATCGAGGCCGAGCTCGCGATGCAGTGGAACGCCGGCTACTCCGAGTCGGTCTACACCTTCGCGAACACGATCAACACGCACGAGGGTGGCACCCACGAGGAGGGCTTCCGCGCCGCGCTGACCAGCGCCGTCAACGCCTACGCCAAGGACCAGAACCTGCTCAAGCCGGTCAAGGCCGGGGCCCGCGGCGGCGACGAGCGGCTCTCGGGTGACGACATCCGCGAGGGCCTGACGGCGATCATCTCGGTGAAGCTCGCCCAGCCCCAGTTCGAGGGGCAGACGAAGACCAAGCTCGGTAACACCGAGGCGAAGAAGTTCGTCCAGGAGATGTGCTACTCGGCGCTCAAGGACTGGTTCGAGGTGAACCGGACCGAGGCGCGGGCGATCGTCAGCAAGTCCCTCGACGCGCAGCGGGCCCGGATCGCCGCCCGCCAGGCCCGGGACCTCACCCGGCGCAAGGGTCTGCTCGGTGGCACGGGGCTGCCCGGCAAGCTGTCGGACTGCCAGTACACCGACCCGGAGCGCTGCGAGCTGTACATCGTCGAGGGTGACTCGGCGGGTGGCTCGGCCAAGGGCGGTCGGGACTCCAAGTTCCAGGCGATCCTGCCGCTGCGCGGGAAGATCCTCAACGTGGAGAAGGCCCGCATCGACCGGGTCCTGAAGAACACCGAGGTCCAGGCGCTGATCCAGGCGCTGGGCACCGGCATCCACGACGACTTCGACATCGCCAAGCTGCGCTACCACAAGATCGTGCTGATGGCCGACGCCGACGTCGACGGTCAGCACATCCGCACGCTGCTGCTCACTCTGCTGTTCCGGTTCATGCGTCCGCTGGTCGAGGCCGGTCACGTCTTCCTGGCCCAACCCCCCCTCTACAAGATCAAGTGGGGTCGTGAGGACTGGGAGTACGCCTACTCCGACCGCGAGCGCGACGGTCTGCTCCAGCGCGGGGTGGAAGCCGGGCGCAAACTGCCCAAGGACGCCATCCAGCGGTTCAAGGGTCTCGGCGAGATGAACGCGACCGAGCTGTGGGACACCACCATGGACCCGGACCGGCGCATCCTGCTGCAGGTCACCCTGGACGACGCGGCCGTCGCCGACGAACTGTTCTCCGTGCTCATGGGCGAGGATGTCGACGCTCGTCGCAGCTTCATCCAGCGCAACGCCAAGGACGTGCGTTTCCTGGACATCTGAGCCAGCGCACCCCGGGACGGCTGCCCGTCCCCCTGACGACTGATCCCTCTTGCCCTGGAAGGACCCCGTGGTCGACGTCCTGCCGCCACCCCCCGCTGACCGCATCGAACCCATCGGCATCGAAGTCGAGATGCAGCGGTCGTATCTCGACTACGCCATGTCGGTCATCGTCGGACGCGCGCTGCCCGAGGTACGGGACGGGCTCAAGCCCGTCCACCGTCGGGTGCTGTATGCCATGTACGACGGCGGCTACCGCCCTGACCGCGGGTACTTCAAGTGTTCCCGTGTCGTCGGGGACGTCATGGGTAACTACCACCCCCACGGCGACACGGCGATCTACGACACCCTCGTCCGGCTCGCGCAGAGCTGGTCGCTGCGGTATCCGCTGGTCGACGGCAACGGCAACTTCGGTTCGCCGGGCAACGACCCGCCCGCGGCCATGCGGTACACCGAGGCCCGGATGGCCGCGCTGGCCATGGAGATGCTGCGCGACATCGACCAGGAGACCGTCGACTTCGCGCCGAACTACGACGGCCGTTCGCAGGAGCCCCTGGTCCTGCCCAGCCGGTTCCCGAACCTGCTGGTCAACGGGGCCGGCGGCATCGCGGTCGGGATGGCGACGAACATCCCGCCGCACAACCTGCGTGAGGTCGCCTCCGGTGTGCAGTGGGCGCTCGACCACCCCGACGCGACCGACGAGGAACTGCTCGAGGCGCTGCTCGGCCTGGTCAAGGGCCCGGACTTCCCCACGTCCGGCCTGATCGTCGGGCGCAGCGGCATCGAGGACGCCTACCGCACCGGCCGCGGCAGCATCCGGATGCGGGCGGTCGTCAACGTCGAGGAGAACAAGAGCCGCACCCAGCTCGTCGTCACCGAGCTGCCCTACCAGGTGAACCCGGACAACCTCGCCGAGAAGATCGCCGAGCTGGTCCGCGACAACAAGGTCACCGGCATCTCGGACGTCCGCGACGAGACCTCGGCCCGTATCGGTCAGCGCCTGGTCATCGACCTCAAGCGGGACGCCGTCGCCAAGGTTGTGCTGAACAACCTGTACAAGCACACCCAGCTGCAGGACACCTTCGGCGTCAACATGCTGGCGATCGTCGACGGGGTGCCGCGCACGCTGCGCCTCGACCAGATGATCCGCTACTACGTCGAGCACCAGGTCGACGTCATCGTCCGGCGCACCCGTTACCAGTTGCGCAAGGCCCGCGAGCGGCTGCACGTCCTGGACGGTCTGCTGATCGCGCTCGACCATCTGGACGAGGTGATCAGCCTCATCCGCAACGCCGAGTCGGCGGAAGCCGCCCGCGGCCAGCTGATGGAGCGTTTCACGCTCTCGGAGATCCAGGCGACCGCGATCCTGGACATGCAGCTGCGCCGCCTGGCCGCCCTCGAGCGCCAGCGGATCATCGACGAGGCCGCGGAGCTGCGGGCCCGGATCTCCGAGCTGGAGGCGATCCTCGCCTCACCGTCCCGCCAGCGGGAGATCATCGGCGAGGAGCTCGCCGAGGTCGTCGAGAAGTTCGGCGACGAGCGACGCACCCGGCTGGTGCCGTTCGAGGGCGACATGTCCATCGAGGACCTGATCGCCCGCGAGGACGTCGTCGTCACCGTCACCCGCGGCGGCTACGCCAAGCGCACCAAGACCGACCTGTACCGCTCGCAGCGTCGCGGCGGCAAGGGTGTGCAGGGCGCGGCGCTGCGCGAGGACGACATCGTCGAGCACTTCTTCGTCACCACCACCCACCACTGGCTGTTGTTCTTCACGAACAAGGGACGGGTGTACCGGGCGAAGGCGCACGAACTGCCCGAGCAGGCCCGCTCGGCCAAGGGGCAGCACGTCGCGAACATCCTCGCCTTCGGCCAGGACGAGCGGATCGCCGAGGTCATCGCTCTGCAGGACTACGAGGTGTCGCCGTACCTGGTGCTCGCCACCAAGCGTGGCCTGTGCAAGAAGACCTCGCTGCGCGATTTCGACTCCAACCGGGCCGGCGGCCTGGTGGCGATCAACCTGCGCGACGACGACGAGCTGATCGCCGCCCGCCTGGTCGCCCCCGGCGACGACCTGCTGCTGGTCAGCCGCAACGCCCAGTCGATCCGCTTCCACGCCGACGACGACCAGCTTCGCCCGATGGGCCGGGCCACCTCCGGTGTGATCGGCATGCGCTTCGACGCCGAGGACGAACTGCTGTCCATGGACGTCGTCGTCCCCGACAGCACCGCCGACCTGTTGGTCGCGACCTCCGGCGGCTACGCCAAGCGGACGCCGCTGGCGGAGTACCCGGTGCAGGGCCGCGGCGGCAAGGGTGTGCTCACCGCTAAGATCGTCTCGACCCGCGGCGGGCTCGTCGGCGCGCTGGTCGTCGAACCGGACGACCAGCTCTACGCGATCGCGTCCAACGGGGGTGTGTTGCGCACTGTTGCCCAGGACGTCCGCCGAGCGCAGCGCCAGACGATGGGTGTGCGCCTCATCGATCTGGAATCCGGTGTGCAGGTCGTCGGGGTGGCGCGTAATGCTGATGTGGAGGACACCGACGCCAGCGACGGTTCCCCGGCCCAGGACGGCTGAGTCCCGGACCGTGGAGCTCGACGCCGGGCGGCGGCCGTCCGCGTCGCGGTGCCGGCCCCGGCAGCGCGTCCAGGTGGCACCGCGCGATGCGGTCGCGTGGCAGGGGCGGGCGCACGAGCGGCGTGCGTCGCCCGGAAGCGAACCGGGAGTGGTCCGTGAGCGACAGTCAGGATGACCGGCCTGACCGGCCGGGCGCCCAGCGCGGCGCTGCCTCCGCCGGCTCCGATCGTGCTGGTTCCGATCACGCCGATCCGGACCGTGCTGGTTCGGAACGTGCTGGTTCGAAGGATGTCGGCCCCGGTCGTGGCGCGTCCGGCGGCCGGTCGTCCGCCGGTGGCGGTGCGTCCGTCAGTAGCGGTGCGTCCGGTGGTGGTGGGACGGCTGACGGGGACGGCGAGACGATGGTGATGCCTGTGACGGGTGACTCGGGACCGTCATCGGGCGGCCTGGCGAGGGGCACCGGCGCCGAGGGCTCCAGCCGAACCGCTCGTTCCCAGGGTCCCGCTCGTTCCGGGGACACGGACACCGGCGGCGCCGGGGGTCCTGGGGGCGCGGGGGGCCATGGGAGCACTGGGGGTGCCGGTAACGGTGACTCCGGTCGAACCGGTGCGTCCCGCGCGGCGGAGTCAGCCAGCGCGAGCCCGTTCTTCCAGCGGTCGGGACAGTCGGCGACGGACGACTCCGACAGCCTGGAAGACCAGGGCGGTTCATGGGCGAGCAACCCGAGCCGGGGCGAGGCGGAACCACCGAACGCCAGCGCGGCGGCGACCACCCGCCAGCCACCGCCCGCTCGGGCCTCTGGCGCGGGAGGATCGGGTGCGAGAACGTCGTCACCAGGCAAGTCGTCGCCGGGAAGCTCGTCCGCGGGCACGTCATCCGCGGCCAGGGTGAGTTCGGGGGCGGCCTCGGCCTCGGCCTCGGCAACCCGCAAACTCGAGGCGGGCGCCGTATCGTCGCCCGCGAGGTCCCCCGCGTCGACGCCCGCTGGCGGCATCGACCGGTCCACTGCCCGTACCGAGCCCCCGGCCGAACGGACCAGGGACAACGACACGATGTCCCTGGTCCGTTCGCCATCCACGACGAGGAGCCGTGCCACGAAGCCCGACAGCACCCGCGCCACGCCGCCGCGCGGGGCCGCTCCTGACGGTGTCCGGCCGGCCGCACCGCCGCGTGTGCAGGCCGCGACGCCCGCCGCGTCCGCCGCGACGACCGTGCACGGACGACCAGGCACCGGTGCGGGCCCCGCGGCCACCGCTGGCCCCGCACCAACAACCACCCCGGCCGCTGGCACCCGCACCGGCACCGCCGGTCCCGGCCGTCCGATGACCACGACCTCGCCCGACGCGCTGGCCCGCCAGTTCGACACCGCCCCCGGGGACCGACCGGGCGGTGCTGCTCGCGGCGGTGAGGGCACCAGGCCCGGCGGAGGCGGTTCCGGTGGCGGCTCCCGCCCACCGGGCGCCGGCCGACGCGCGAAGCTGCGCCTGTCCAAGGTCAACCCGATCACGGTGACCCGGCTGAGCTTCGCCTTCTCGCTGTGTGTCTTCGTCGTCCTGCTCGTCGCCGTCGCGGTGCTCTGGTTCGTCCTGAACTCGATCGGCGTGTTCGACAGCGTCACCGACGCGGCCGACACCCTCACCGACAGCAGCGCGGGTGACGTGCGGGGCTGGCTGTCGTTCGGTCGGGCCATGGAGATCAGCCTGCTCATCGGCGCGATCAACGTGATCCTGATGACCGCCCTGACCACCCTCGGTGCCCTGCTCTACAACCTCTGCGCCGAGATGATCGGCGGTATCGAAGTGACCCTCAGCGACCAGTAGCGCGATCGTGGCGGCGCCGGTACCCACCCCGGCGCCGCCGTCCTGTATGGTTGCAGTCGTTGTCCGGACCTATAGCTCAGTCGGTTAGAGCGCTTCCCTGATAAGGAAGAGGCCGGTGGTTCAAGTCCACCTAGGTCCACACTTTTCGTACCCGCATCGATCGGCTGTCTGATCGATCATCGTGAGATCCTCGAACGCATGACGTGCGTTTTTGGTGCGCTCGCAGCATGATTCTCCCCCGGCCCGCCGCGCGATCAGCACGAGAGCGCCGCAGGCGCACCGCTCGCTCTCGACGGGGGCCAGGAACGCCGGGCTGTTCCTCTCCCACGCCGCCCGCCAGGCCCATCCGGTCAGGTGGCGCCAGGCCCGCGCTGGGCGGTGCCGAGCTGGCGATCCCGGGACGACGACGTAGAGGCCGCCAGGAGCGCGCACACCCGGGCGCCTCCACCGTGGGCGCGCCCTGGTGCTCCTGGGTCCATCCGCGCGGTCACGTAGCCGTACGCCCCGCCGGTCCAGCCCGGCCGGCCCTCGCTCCGGTCGCCGCGATGCTGCCGCTTCTGGGCTGTTCCCGGCATCCGCAGGGAATGTGACAGATCGCGAGCCTGTCGCCGGGCGGTCCTAGAAGAATCGGTTCGTGGTCGTCGAGCACGGAAGGTCGACGGTTCCCACCGGGTACGCGAGCGAGGGAAGCGCCCCGTCAAGGCGCCGCGGCGAGGCCCGGACATGCCCTGCACCTGTCAGACCGGCTCGCTTTCGGGACCCAGGTCGACATCGAAGTCGCGGCCGGAGCACACCTTTCGAACCGGGGCGTCCGCTGCCCGAACCAGCACCTTTGAAGACCGGTGCGGACCGGACGTGCTCTCCGAAGGCCACTGCTACCGGATCTTCTCCCACAGGCCCGGTAGCATGCTGGATGTGCGGTCGATGCG
>NZ_CADCWS010000137.1 GCF_902806475.1 Candidatus Frankia nodulisporulans | reverse complement strand
GGGGAGCAGCGCGGGCTGCTCGCGGTCAAGGTCGAAGACGGCCAGGTCGGTTCGTCCGATCAGATGCCAGCCGCCCGGTGACGTCCGAGGGTAGATGCCGGTGAACTGGTCGGCGATCGCGACCGCACCGGCGGGAACACGGGTGCGCGGTGAGTCGCGCCGTGGCAGGCGCAGGGCGGGGTCGAGCCCCGAGACATAGGCGAAACCGGGGGCGAAACCGCAGAACGCCACCCGATGCGTGCCGCGGATGTGCCGGTCGATCACCTGCGCGGGGGTCAGCCCGCTCAGGCGCGCGACCTCGGCGAGGTCCGGCCCGTCATAGCGGACGGGCACCGTGACCGTCGGCAGGTCCCCCGCCTCGCCCGCCGCCCCGTCCAGGCGCACCGCATCGGACGGCCCAGTGCCAACGCGGGCGGCGGTGGCGGGTGGTGGCGGGTCGGTGAGCAGGCGGCGTAGGCGGGGGAGGTCGGTGCGAGTCGGGTCGAAGCGGACCAGGACGGTGCGGGCTGCTGGGACGAGCGCGACGACACCCGGTGGGGGTGCCGTCCGAAGGTGCGCGTAGAGCTGGCCGGCCGCGTCCAGATCGGCGACCTCCACGAGCAGCGCGTCCGCGCCGCAGGTCAGTACCCGCATGGGACCCCCAGACGACATCGGCGATGTGGTTCGGGCAGACGCGGCGTGGTCAGCAGAACGGCACCACGGTGACTCCGGCCTCGTGTAGCGCGGTGCGCAGGCGTCGGATGAGGTCGACGGCGCCGGGGGTGTCGCCGTGCACGCAGATCGACCTGGCCGCCACCCGTACGGGGACGCCGTGCGCGGAGTCCAGGGTGCCGGTCGTCGCGAGTCGTACCGTGCGGTGGATCACGGCTTCGGGGTCGTGCAGGACAGCACCGGGTTCGCGCCGGGAGACCAGGGTGCCGGTGTCGGTGTAGGCCCGGTCGGCGAACGCCTCGCCGACACAGGTCAGTCCGGCCGCCGCGGCCCGGCGTAGCAGCGCCGATCCGGGCAGGCCGAGCACGGGCAGACCCGGGTCGTATCCGTGGACCGCCTCGACGACCGCCGCGGCCTGCTCCTCGTCCGCCACCACCCGGTTGTAGAGCGCACCGTGTGGTTTGACGTAGCGCACCCGGTCGCCGGCGATGCGGGCGAACGCGTCCAGCGCGCCGAGCTGGTAGGTGAGGTCGTCGCGCAGGTCGGTGGGGTCCATGTCGATGGCGCGGCGCCCGAAACCGGCCAGGTCGCGGTAGCTGACCTGCGCACCGATGCGCACCCCGTGTTCGACGGCCCGTTCGCACACCCGCCGCATCGTCGAAGGGTCCCCGGCATGGAAGCCGCAGGCCACGTTCGCGCTGGTGACCAGCGGGAGCAGCGCGTCGTCCTCGGTGAGTCGCCACACCCCGAACCCCTCGCCGAGATCGGCGTTGAGATCCCACACCGGCGTCGCGGCGTCCGAGACGCCCGTGGTCGTGGCGGGATCGCCGTCCTGGGAGCTCATACCACCGATTCTCCCTCACCTCGAGGGCCCGACGGCGGCCCGAGCCCGCAGGGTCCGCTACTGGGAGTCACAGATGGCCGGTAGTGGCGGTCACGGGAGCTGGTCGTGGCAGATGCCGGGACGCGGGCGGGCGGCATAATCGCTGGTGTGAAGCTGGTTCCTGGACGTTCATCCGGTACAGCCAGTGCATCCGGTACAGCCAGTGCATCCGGTACAGCCAGTGCATCCGGTACAGGCGGTACGAACGGCGCAGGCGGTACGAACGGCCCGGCAGGGGGCGACGCCGGTGCGGGCGGGTCGGGTGCGGTGGTCGTCGCGGTGGACACCGCGCCGTGTCGGCACGCGTACGGGCCGGCGGACGCGCCGATCCTGGTGGTGGAGTACGGGGATTTCGAGTGTCCGTACTGTGCGCAGGCGGCGCCGGTGCTGCGGGAGCTGGTGGACACCTCCGACGGGCAGGTTCGGCTGGTGTTCCGCCATTTTCCGGTGTACGACGTCCATCCGTACGCGCTGACGGCGGCGCTCGCGGCGGAGGCCGCCGGGGCCCAGGGGCAGTTCTGGGAGATGCACGACCGGCTGTTCGCCGGGCAGGACCGGCTGGCCGACAAGTTCCTGCGGGCCTACGCGGGTGCGCTCGGTGTGGACGGCGACCTGGTGATCGGCGACGCGGCCCAGCCCTACGGCGACGCGGTCGAGGCCGACTACGGCCTCGCCATCGAACAGGGGGTGCGGGGAACGCCGAGTATCTTCCTGGGCGGCACGCCGTACCGGGGTCGGGCGGAGATCGCCCCGCTGCGTAAGGCGATGGCCCTGTCGCTGCGTCGCGCACCGTCAGGTCAGCGTCGGCGGCGTCGCGGGTAGGGACGGCGGCCAGGACACGATGCGTCGAAGCCGCGGGCTACGTCGAAGCCGGGGGTGGCAGCGGTGGGAGAAAAGGTGCCGGTGGGCGCCAGGGGCGTGGGGGCAGCGTCGGCACCGGCTCGTCGGTCAGCGGTGAGCACAGCGGAATCCGTTCGCCGAGTGTGCGCAGCAGGATGGTGCCGAGCACGGCGGCGCTGAACGAACCGGCCAGGATGCCGATCTTCGCCTGGTCGCGCAGCTCGGTGTCGGTGAACGCGAGCTCGGTGATGAACAGCGAGATCGTGAAGCCGATCCCGGCCAGGGTGGCCGCGCCGACCAGATGGCCGTAGCGGACCTGCCCGGGCAGCTGGCCGAGGCCGGTGCGCATCGCCGCCAGGCTCGCCACGGTGATGCCGTCCGCGTTGCCGAGCAGCAGTGCGAGCGTCACCCCCCAGGTCACCGGGGACGACGCCGCCGCCCGCAGGGTGTGCTCGTCCAGGTGCACCCCGGCGTTGGCCAGACCGAACAGGGGAACGACGACGAACGCGCTGAACGGATGCAGCACCCGTTGCAGCCGTTCGTTCGCCGACACGGTGGCCTTCGCCGCGATCACGGCGAGGCTGGCCCGGGCGGCGTTCGACTCCTCGGCCAGCGCCCGCACGTACACCGGCACCTGCGCCGCCTGGTCGGGTCGGGGCGGGACGGCGGGAATCAGCAGCCCGGTGATCACTCCGGCGAGGGTGGCGTGCACCCCGGAGGCGTGGATCGCACCCCAGAGCACGACGGCGACCAGCGCGTACGGCAGCAGCCGCCACACGCCGAGCCAGCGCAGTACCAGCATGACCAGCACCAGCCCACCGGCGAGGGCGAGCGCCCCGAACCGGACGTGCTCGGTGTAGAAGATCCCGACGACGGTGATGGCGCCGATGTCGTCCACGATGGCGAGGGTGAGCAGGAACAGTCGCAGCCGGTCCGGGCAGGCGGGTCCGAACAGCGCCAGGATGCCGATCACGAACGCGGTGTCGGTGGACATCGGGATGCCCCACCCGTGCGCCGCCGGCCCGGAGGGGTTGAACAGCAGGTAGATGACGGCGGGCAGGGTCAGCCCGCCGATCGCACCGAGGGCGGGGACAGCGGCGATGCGCCGGTCGCGCAGCTCACCGGCGGTGAACTCGCGGCTGATCTCCAGACCGACGACGGTGAAGAACAGCGCCATCGCCCCGTCGTTGACCCAGTGGTGCAGGCTCAGGGTGAGGTCGGCGTCACCGAGACGCACCTGGGCGGTCGCCGTCCACAGTGCTTCGTACCCGTGTGACCAGGGCGAGTTCGCCCAGATCAGCGCGATGACGGCGGCGACCAGCAGCAGCAGCACCGCGCCACCGGCCTCGGTGGCGAGGAACTCCCGCATGGACGGCGCGACCTGCGGCAGTCGGATGCGCAGCGCCGGCCCGGGCCGAGGTGGCGCGGTCGGCGCGGTCACCGGGACGCGGCGGGGCGGTCCAGAGCGGGACGGTCCACGGCGGGACGGTTCGCGGCGTACGGAGCGACCTCGGCCCCGGCGGCCATGGCCACCGGGGCGGGCTCGAGGCGCTGGCGCTCGCGGTAACGGCTGGCCCGGTAGACGCCGAGGATGCGGTGGTCGGCGTAGAACGACAGTTCCTCGAAGGCCTGCGCGACCGCGGGGTCCTCCGGGCTGCCCTCGATGTCGGCGAGGAACTGGGTGGCGACGAAGTGGCCGCCCACCATGTAGCTCTCCAGCTTCGTCATGTTGACGCCGCCGGTGGCGAACCCGCCGAGCGCCTTGTAGAGCGCGGACGGCCGGTTGTGCACCTTGAACACGAATGTCGTGACCAGCGGGCCGATACCGGCGGCGGCGCGCAGGTTCTCGGTCGACAGGATGAGGAAGCGGGTGGTGTTGTGCGCCTCGTCCTCGAGGTCGGCGCGCAGGACCTCGAGGCCGTACGCCTCGGCGGCCAACCGGGAGGCGATCGCGGCCCGGCTCGGGTCGCCCGCCTCGGCGATCTCGCGGGCGGCACCGGCGGTGTCACCGGCGGTGACGGCGACCAGCCCCAGTGCGCGCAGCCCCGCCCGGCACTGCGCGAGGGCCTGCGGGTGACTGTGCACGGTCTTGATGTCGTCCAGGGTGGCGCCGACGAGACCGAGCAGCTGGTGGCGGATCGGCAGGAAGTACTCGCCGATGATGTGCACGGTGGGGCGCGGCAGCAGCAGGTGGATGTCGGCGACCCGGCCGGCGGTGGAGTTCTCCACCGGGATCATCGCGAGGTCCACCGCCTGCTCCTCGAGCGCGGAGAAGCACTCGTCGAAGGTCGGGTAGGGAACCGCGTCGAAGTCGGGGTACACGTCCCGGCAGGCGATGTGGGAGTTCGCGCCCCGCTCACCCTGGAACGCGATCCGCTGGCGTGCCGTCATGGTTACGAACGTACCGGGCTAGCCGGCCGCGCTGTCACCCGCCGCCGCTGTCGCCGGTGCTGTTACCGCTGTCGCTGGCGGTGGCGCGTCCACTGGTGGGGCGAGGCGGATGCCGGCGTGGAGCAGCACCACGCCACGTCGGCCCACGAGTACCGGGTCGAGCAGGATCTCGGTGATCCGCGGGACGTCGTCGGCGAGCCGGGCGACCCGGTGCAGCAGGTCGGCGAGGGCGTCGGTGTCGGCGGCGGGCGCGCCGGAGCCGCCGAGCAGCAGCACGCTGCCGCGCACGGCGGCGATGAGCTCGGCGGCATCGGCGTCGGTCAGCGGCAGGGTGCGGGCGACGGGGTCGGTGAGCAGGTCGGCCACGGCGCCACCGAGGCGCAGCGACACCAGCGGGCCGACGTTGGGATCGTGGTGCATCCGCACGACGGTGGACACGCCGCCCGGTGCCATCGGTTGGACGAGCATGTCGCCGGGGCCGACCGCGGCGCGCACGGCCTGCCAGGCGGCGGTGAGTTCGGCGGGGTCACCCACCCCGAGCTGCACGGCGCCGACGTCCAGGCGGCTGCGGAACCGCTCCTCAGCGATCTTGATGGCGACCGGCCAGCCGACCCGGTGCGCGGCGGCGAGCGCCGCGTCGGCGTCGGCGACCCGGGTGCTGGGCCAGAGCCGCAGGCCGACGTCGGCGAGCAGGCTGTGCACCACCGGCTCCGGGAGCCACGCGTCGTCGACCACAGCGTGCCCGGTCACGGCGCGGGCGGTCACAGCGCGGGCGTGCGCGGTGTCGATGCCGGACAGCGACGGGACCTGGCCCTGCGCCCGGGCCCGCCAGACGGCGTGATCGGCGGCGCGGGAGAGTGCCAGCGCCGCGGACTCCGGCGACGAGTAGGACGGCACCGAGCCGCGTCCGGGTGAACCCACCGCGTCGGGAACGGCCAGGGGCGCCGGCATGCCGTCCTGACCCAGGTAGGAGGCCAGCACCGGCAGTCCATGATCGCGGGAGGCGGTCAGTACGGCCGCGCCGAGCCGGTCGACCTGGGCATGCGGGGTGACCAGGGTGAGCAGCGCGTCGACCTCGCCGCTGCCGGCCACCAGGCGCAGCGCCGCGTCGAACCGGGCGGGGTCGGCGAGCGGGCCGAGGTCGACGGGATTGTCGGCGCCGTCATGGCCGACGATCCGCGCGAGCGCCGCGCGGGTCGTCGCGGACAGGCCGGGCACCGCCAGCGAGTAGCTGTGGCAGGCGTCGGTGGCCAGCGCCGCCAACGCGCTGGACGTACCCACCACGCCGACCCGGCGACCGGCCGGCAGCGGCTGATGGGCCAGCAGCGCCGCGGTGTCGAACAGCTGGTTGAGGGTGTCGACCCGGATCACCCCGGTGCCGGCGAACAGCGCGTCGGCGGCACCGCCCGAGGAGTCCTGGCCGCTTTTGAGCGCCACCACCGGCTTGGTCCGCCCGAGCCGGCGGGTGATCCGGGCGAACCGGCGCGGGTTACCGAAGTTCTGCAGGTGCAGCAGGACGAGCTCGGTACGTGGGTCGGTCTGCCAGTACTCGAGCAGGTCGTTGGTCGAGACGTCCGACCGGTCGCCGGCGGAGGCGAAGGTGGAGAACCCGATCGCCCGGCGTGCCGCGTCGGTGAGGAAGGTGCCGGCCAGCGCGCCGGACTGGGTGAAGGCGCCGACCCGCCCCGGCGGGGGGTTACCCACGGCGAACGTCGCGTGCAGACGCGAGGTGGACGCGGTGTTGATGACACCCATCGCGTTCGGGCCGAGCAGACGGATGCCGGCGTCACGGGCGATCTGACACACCTCGGCCAGCAGTACCTGCCCCGCGGGGCCGCCGTCGGCGAAACCGGAGGAGACCACGATCACCGACCGCACCCCCCGCGCGGCGCAGGTGCGCAGGACCGCCGCGACCCGCGGCGCCGGCACCGCGATCACGACCAGATCGACCCGTTCGGGTACATCGGCGAGATCCTGGTAGGCGTACACGGACGCGACGTGACTCGCCGCGGCGTTGACCGGATAGACGGTGCCGGTGAAGCCGCTGGCCACCAGGCGACGGAACACTTCGTGACCAACCGTGCCCGGCTCGCCCCGACGACGGCGACGACCCGCGGATGCAGCAGGCGATCGATGCTGCGCACGCCGTGCCTCCCGTAGACCTTTGCGTTCATCGTAATACCGAACGGTCTCTGCGCGTTACGCACCGATTCGGGCATACCTGGTCGCAATGTCACATCAAGTCGCAATGTCATGTCGTACGCGGGGGGGCTCGGAAGTGGGTTGTGGCGAGAGCCACACACAATTCTTTCTGCCGCCCGCGCGGTTCGCCCGGTCAGGAACACCCGATAGAAGTGGCCCGATGGGAGGATGTAGCCGTGTCACATCATGACCGCGGATCCTGGCCCGAAGGTGCCGGTCGCTCCGGCCGTCTCCCCGCGCCCTGGCCCGGACGGACCCCCGGCGTGGCCGATGGCTGACCGGTGACAGTCTCTAGCCCGGGTCGCGCCTGGCGGCCCGCGCGGGAGCGGACGGGGATGGTGCGGTGTACAGGCTCGACGGCCGTTGGATCATCTCCGCGGGTGACCTCGTGGACGTCGTCGAATGCGGACACCGCACGGAGCTCACCCAGGCGATGGCGGACGGCCGCCTGGCCGCCGAGGCCGACCAGGCCACCCCGGGGGGCTCCGGGGTGGCCCCGGACGGCGGGACCGGCCCGGACGCCGGGGTGGTGCGGCTGAGCCCACCCGATCGCACCGCGGTGCGCCACGGGGAGGCGCACGAACGGCGATGGCTTGGTCATCTGCGCCGGACGTTCGGCGTGGACGCGGTGGTGGAGATCCCCCGGCCGGTACCGACGGCGGAGGGCCTGGCCACCGCCCTCACCCGGACCCGTGCGGCGCTTGCCCGCGGCGTCCCGGTCGTCTACCAGGGGGTTCTGTTCGACGGGAGCTTCCAGGGCCGGCCCGACTTCCTGATCGCCGCGCATCTGGACCCGTCCACCGGGGCGAGTCGTGGTCCGGTGGAGCCCGGCCGCTACGAGCCGGTCGACGCCAAGCTCGCCCGCGCGGCCACGCCCGCCGCGGTGCTGCAGCTCGCCGCGTACGCGCTCGCGCTGCCCTCGGTCGGCGTCCCCGTCCCGCACCTGATGCACCTCGTCCATCCAGGCAGCCGAGTCCATCCAGGCAGCCGAGTCCATCCGGATAGCCGACCGGACGCGCGGTCCGATGCGCGACCGGGCACCGCGGCCGACCCGCGGCCGGCGGGACAGCCGGACGCGGCGGCGGGGCTGGTGCGGTCGTTGCGGGTGGATGACTTCGCGCCGCTGGTGACGCACGCGCGGGCTCGGCTGACGGCGCGGCTGGACCGGCCGGCGCGGGTGCCCGCGCCAAACTGGGCGCAGGCCCGGCCGCAGTGCGCGAGCTGCGCCTTCAACGGGCACTGCGCCACCGGCCGGGCACAGGCCCGCGATCTGTCCCTGGTCGCGGGTCTGCGCGGGCAGCAGCGGCAGGCGTTGCGCGGTGTGGGGATCACCACCGTCGAGGAGCTCGCGGTCGCCGCCGACGAGCGGCGTCCCGCGGAGATCTCCACGACCACGTTCGCCGGGCTGCGGCTGCAGGCGGAGTTGCAGTCCGCCCAGGACGCGTCGCGCAGCACGGAGGATCCACTCGGCACGGTGAGCGTGCGGATGGTCGACGTCGCGGGTCTCGCGATGCTGCCGGCGCCGGACCCGGGCGACATCTACTTCGATATGGAAGGTGATCCGTACGCGTTGGAGGCATCCGGCCTGGAGTACCTCTTCGGAGCCGTGACCCTCACCCATCCCCCGAACGAGTCCGCCCACCCGGACGGCGTGCGAAGGCCGGACGGGACGCGGCAGCCGCACGAGTCCCCCCACCCGGACGGGACGGACCAGGTGGGGGAGGAGTTCCGGACGTTCTGGGCGCACGACCGCGCCGGCGAACGGCGCGCGTTGGAGGAGTTCGTCGACTGGACGACGGCCCGGTTGCGGGATCATCCGCGCGCCCACATCTACCACTACGCGCCGTACGAACCGAACGCGCTGCGCCGCCTGGCCGCCCGCCACGGCACCCGGGAACACCAGGTCGACGAGCTGCTGCGGGCCCATCGCCTGGTCGACCTGCACACGGTGGTCCGGCGCAGCCTGCGGGTGTCGCAACCGTCCTACTCGATCAAGTACCTGGAGCCGCTGTTCTACCCGGGGGCGCGCACGGCGGCGGTCACCACCGCGGCGGACAGCATCGTCGCGTACGAGTCGGTCCTGGCGCACCGGGCCGCGGGCGAGAACGCGCAGGCCGAGCGGCTGCTCGCCGAGATCGCGGACTACAACCGGGTGGACTGTGTCTCCACCCACCGGCTGCACCGCTGGTTGTTGGCGCGGCGACAGGCCGCGGGGGTGCCCGCCCACCAGGACGAGTCCGCCGCCGAACGCGCCGCGACCGCTCCCGCGGCGGTGGACGACGCCGACACGCAGCTGCCGGGGCAGGCCACCCTCGAAGCCGAGGCCGTGGTGAACGCCCTGCTCGCGGGCCTACCGGTGGACCAGACGAGCTGGTCGGACGACGAACGGGCCCGGGCCCTGCTGGCCGCCGCCGTCGGCTACCACCGGCGGGAGAACAAGCCGGCCTGGTGGACGTACTTCGCCGCGTTGGCGGCCGACCGGGAGACCCTGGAGTCCGCCGACGACTGCAGTGTGCCGACCGGCTGGCAGCTCGACGCGGACTGGGACGAGCCGTCCGGGCGGCGCAGCAAGGCCCGCCGCGAGCTGCGCGCCCGGATCGACCCGCGCCGCCCGCACCCGTTCGAGCGGGCGGACAAGGTCCGTCTGCTCTACCCGGGGCCACCCGGTGCGCTGGGCGTGACCAGCGGCGCGACCGTGGAACTGGCCGCGCCGAACGAACTGGTCCTGCTCGAGAGCGCACCCCCCGATCGGACCACCCGGGCGATGCCGCTGGCGGTGCTACCCGGTGATCCGGTGTCACCCAGGCCCAAACCCGCGGCCATCCGTCTGCTGGCCGAGCGGGTCGCGGCGACCCTGCCCGCGCTGCCCGCCGAGGCCGGCCTCGACCTGCTGCGCCGGGTGCCGCCCCGCCGCCGTGGACGCGGCGGACCGCTGCCGGACGCCGCCGCCCACGGCGACGACCAGGTGGCGGCGGTGCTCGCCGCGGTCAGCACCCTCGACCGGTCCTATCTGGCGGTCCAGGGCCCGCCTGGGGCCGGCAAGACCTACCTGGCCGGGCGTCTCATCCGTGATCTCGTCGCGCGGGGCGCGTCGGTGGGCATCTGCTCGACCAGCCACAAGGCCATCGAGAACGCCATGCTCGCCGCCCTCGAGGACGCCGGGCCGGCGCCCGGCGCCCGGCTGCCGGCGGCCAAGAAGGCGAAACGATCCGCCTCGCAGCGCCCGGACACACCGCCGTGGGACGTGCCGCGGGACCTCAAGGCACTGGTGGCCTGGCGGCGGGAGCACCCGCAGGGCCATCTCGTCGGCGACACGGCCTGGGCGTTCGCCAATCCGCAGCTGGCGGCCGAGCCGTTCGACGTGCTGATCATCGACGAGGCCGGCCAGTTCGCGCTGGCCGACACCCTCGCGGTCGCCGGGGCGGCACGCAACCTGGTGCTGCTCGGCGACCCGCAGCAGTTGCCGCAGGTGGTGGCGGGTATCCACCCCGACGGGGCGGACGCCTCCGCGCTGTCGCATCTGCTTGGCCGCGACGACGGCGGGCTCGGCCAGCTCGGGGAGAACGAGATCCTGCCCCCGGAGTTCGGCTACTTCCTCGACCGTACCCGGCGGCTGCACCCCGCGGTCTGCGCGCCGGTGTCGGCGTTGGCCTACCAGGGACGGTTGCACGCCCATCCGGTGGCTGCCGGACGGGCGGTGGAGGGGGTCGCCCCCGGTCTGCACCTAGTCGACGTCGCCCATGAGGGGGCCACCACACGCTGCGACGCCGAGGCTGACGCGGTCTGCGCACGGGTGGCTGACCTGGTCGGACGCACCTTCGTCGACGGTGCGCGCCGGCGCCCACTGGCACCGGCGGACGTGCTGGTCGTCGCCCCGTACAACCGGCAGGTCCGGGCGATCGGACAGGCCCTGCGCGCCGCCGGACTCACCGGGGTGCGGGTCGGCACCGTCGACCGCTTCCAGGGCCAGGAGGCCCCGGTCGTGATCACCTCCCTGACCACGTCCAGCGCCGCCGAGGCACCACGTGGGCTGGACTTCCTGCTCTCCCGCAACCGGCTCAACGTGGCGCTGTCGCGGGCCCAGGTGCTCGCGGTGCTGGTGATGTCGCCAGCGCTGCTGGACAGCGCGCCGCGCAGCATCGCTGAGCTGCGGCTGCTCGCGGGGCTCGCCCGTCTGCGCGCGATGGCGATCAGCGACGCGTCCCCGTCGGTCCCACCGGTCGAACAGCGCGCACAGCCGGGGATCGAACCCCCGGCTGTGCCTG
>NZ_CADCWS010000136.1 GCF_902806475.1 Candidatus Frankia nodulisporulans | reverse complement strand
CCCGGACGCACAACACCCCCGACTGGAGAGGAAACCAGTCGGGGGTGCGAGAGAGGCGATGGTGCGACGGGGGTCTACTTCCGCGATCTACTTGCAGTCGGGGCAGGGAACGCGGCCACCCTTGCCACCGAAGACGAATCCGATGCTTCCGGTGTCCGCGCACGCCGTGCACTGTCCAGGCTTGGGCTCAAGATTCATGGTCTATTCGGGCCTGCCACTTCCCTCCGGGAGTTCCATGCTGACCTTTTCCTCGCGGGGGTCCTTGCCGAAGATCCTCACGTCCAACTCTCCTCTGTGGGTGTGACGATGCGAGTCTGTCAGGCCGCCCGACGTTCGTCCGGCGATGCGCAGTCGAGGCAGGTTCCGAGATGGGTAGGGATCGTGTATCCAACGTTCTCTCGGCAGTCGGGGCATATCTTCCGTGCGGCGTGTGCGCGGTCGAGCGCGGCCATCTGCCGAGAAGTTGCGGCGGTCCGCTGGACCGTCTGGCCGATCGGGTAGAGAATCGCGGTCCGAATCCCGCCAGCGTCCCCGCGCCGAGAGCGCCACATCAGTTGTCCGACAGGGTCCCCCGGAGAGGTGGGCCGGAATCCGATTTCCCGAAGCTGAGTCCGGGTGTAGAGCCCCGATGGCGCCATGCCCCACGGCCAGGTGGGAATGCCGTATCGTGTTCCGTCCGGGTCCAGGAATCGGATCACGGGATGCCCTCCCGGGTCTGTCACAGGAATTGGGTTCGTGCTTCCGGCTGTGTCGCATCTGATGTGCGCCGCCGTGTCCGGGGTTGGTTCCCGGCGTTGAGCTGATCGTGCATGTCCGGGCGCTGTTCGGCGCATGTCTTGTGGCAGGGGGAGCCGTTCGGCGCCCGGACGATTGCGGGGCGGTGGCAGATGACGCACGGTGCGGGTTTCCCGATGCCGCCTTTCGGGGAACCGTTGTTGCCGGACCAATCGAGCGGAACGGGGTCAGGGTCCCGCTCGACTATTGGGCGATCCGGTTTGCGTACCACGCCTGCAACTCTTCCGGCGTGTAGGTCTGGTCTCGCCCTTCTCCCTGCCCCTTCGGGAATTTCGGGTCACGCATTCTCGCCGCGCGGGCCGTTCCCGGCTTGAGCGGGATCACGCCCGTCCGGCACGCATCGGGGAGGGTGATCCGTTCCGCTGTGCCGTCACCGTCGGTGTCCGCTGTCACGGGCTGGACCGTGACAGGGTCCGGGGTGTCACGGTCATCGTCGGTGGACGGGTCCCCTGTCGAGTCCGCGTGCGTGACCGTCACGTAGTCCGTTACGTCCGGGGTCCAGCCACCCACGGTGACGGCCGGCACCCACCCCTCCGCCGCGGGAAGCGAGCCACTCGCGGCCGGTCGCGCGTCTTCCACCTGCTCTTCTTCGTCGTCCTCGGTGAACAGGTGCTCCCACTCGCGGACCCACCGGCCGGCACCGTAGGAGCTTTCGACTTCCCGAATGTGCTCTTCGGTAATCCACGGGGCGCACCGGCCGGCGTCGAACCACTCCGGTGCCTCGGGAAGCGCGCGGAGTCGAGCGTTCGCGCTGGCCGGATGGACGTAGGCGACTTGGAAGAGATCCGGCCTTTCACCAAGCGGACCGTAGGTGCCGCGCCCCTTGATGCTCGCGTCCCACGCGGGCTTCTTCACATGACCGTATGTGGTTATCCACTTCTGAGCGGAGCACGTCCCGGTGAGTATCCGGCCGGAGAACAGGTCCCGAGCGTCGGACCCCGTGTCACCGAATAGCTTGAGCGCCAATTGGTGAGCGCCGAGCACCACCCGGTGTTCCAACGCGCGCCCCTGCATCAGCGTGACGTAAAGCCAGAAGGGGACCGGGCTTTGCTTCTTCTGCTTACCGGGGCCAGTCCACCACTGCTTTGCACCTCCGGCGAACGAGCCGAATTCGTCGATGATGAGCACGCGAGCAGGAATGTCCTCCGTGGAATATCCCTCCTGCTGCATCAGCGCGACGGCGGTAGCCGATGCAATGAATTCCGCCAGCGCGCGAATTGCTCCCTCAATCGTCGTGTGAATCCGCACCCCGGACACGGTCCGAGACGGACGGGTCGGGTCACCGGCGATCCCGTCCGGGTGTTCCGGCTTCCGCTCCGTGAAGCTCATGCGCTTGAGATCGATGATGTCGACCAACGCGCCATGCTCGCGGTTGTGCAGGAGGGGAACGGTCAGGGTGGTGGTTTTGCCACTCCCGGAACCGGCGACCACGGCCAGGTGAGGCACGTCCGTCTCGGTTCGCGCGTAGACGGGCGCCTTGCCGGGACCGGCGCCGATGTGCATCACGTACGGGTCGTCGGAGGACTCCCACTCGACCGCGTCCGGGGGCTGGGGGGTGGGCATGAACTCCATGAACCGCGGCGCGCTGGTGAGGTGGACGCGGGACACCTCCATGGGTGCCTTGCTCCATCGGTCGATGAGCCGGTGTACGGCGAGTTGCTGGTACTCCTCCCCCACCCAGTGGTCCGGGAGGTTCACGCGGGTGATGGAGCCCTGCTTGGCGGGGTTCCGCGGGACGATGAGCCACTTGTCCGCCGATGCGCCGATGGGGAGCTGGAGCGGCCCGGACAGCGACTTCATGAGCGGCTGAACGAGCCGTCGCCGGTGCTGGCGGTGCACCCACCGGCGGTGCGCCCGGTTGCCCGCGTAGACCAGCCCACCTACGGCCACGGTGGCGGTCAGGGAGCTGGTCAGGGTCGGGTCTGCAATCTGCCCGTACGCCTCGCCCAGGGCGGCGAGGGTGCCGCCGGTGCGGTGCGCGGCGCGCTGCCACCGGGGCCGGTGCTGCCACCGGTACGCGCGGCCGGAGGGGTGGACGACGGTGGTTGCCGGGTGAAGCCAGGTGGCATCGGTGCGGGGGACTCCGTCCAGCGGCGAGCCGGAGATCCAGCGCCACCCGACGATCCGGGCGGGGGTTCGTGTGGAAAGGTCATGTCGGGCCATGGGGTGTGCTCCCGTGGTCAAGGGGTCGGGCGCGTGGAGTCTTTGCTAAGAGTCACGCGCCCGATCCCGCCGAGCAAAGGGGTTTCGTCCGGTCTGTGGATAACCGGGATGATCAGGACTGATGCGCCGGAACCACGGTCCCGCCGCCCGGGGTGGTGGCGCTGGTGTCGTCGGCCGCGCCGGAGCGCTCCGGCCGATGCGAACGGGCCGCGTGGAACTTGATCGACACGGCGACTTCGTCCACCTGGACGTCCCACCCGTAGCGGGTCTCGCCGCTCTGCTTGTCGGCCCAGGACGACTGGCGGAGAGTGCCCACCACGAGCACCCGGTCGCCCTTACGCAGCGACGCATCCACGTTCTCCGCGGTCTGCCGCCACGCGGTGCACCGGTGGTAGGACGTCGCCCCGTCCGACCACTCGCCGGTGTTCTGGTCACGGCGACGCTCGGTGCAGGCGATGACGAACGACGCGACGGCCGCGCCGTTCGGGGTGAACCGGAGTTCGGGGTCGTTGGCGAGGTTCCCTGCGATGGTGATCACGGCTTCCTGCATGGTGCTGCCTCTCTCTGCGAAACGGGGATCGGGCCGTGGGTGGGTGAGGTCAGGCGACGCGGGGTCCGCGGGTACGGGCGAGGTGAACGAGTCCGGCGACACCGGCGAGAGCGGCCAGGATCGCCAGCAAGGCGCCCGTGACCATCTCCGGGTGTGCGAGCACCGGCTCGCCGTAGACGAGCACCAAGGCGACGCTCAGGGCCACGACGGGCCGGCGGAGCGTGGCGAGAACGGCGCGGGCGAGGTGCGCGGCGCGCTCCGCGAGGTGGATACCGGCCAAGAGCAGAACGAGAACGGCGAGAATGGTCACGGGACAGTTCCCTTCCGGGTGCAACGGCGGGGGTGTTCCGGGAGCTGGTGACCGATGGCGTCGGTCACCAGCTCCACTGCTGCTGGGGGCAGCTCGGGCTACAGGTACGGGTTCGGCTCGTTCGCCGCGGCCCGGGACTCCCGGATGATCCGGCGGACGTGCGAGGGGTCGACCGTCACGCCGGAGTCCGCGAGACGCTCGCGGATCGTGGGGACGTCGGTCACTCCGTTCGCGACAAGCTCACGGACACGTCGGGCCTTGGACCCGCGGGGTGTCCTGTTGTCCTTCGGGACGTCCGGGGCGTCCTTCAACATGGGGGCGGACAAGGCCGTGACCTGCCGGACTTCGGTCAGGACGTCGACCTGACGTCCCGCGGGAGGTGCGGGGGAGTCCGCCACCGTGGCCGCCTCGCCCACGGGCAGGCCGACGACGTCCGTCCCGATGGGGGGACGTCGCGATGCCTCCATCGCGAGCATCTGCGCCGTTGCCTGGTCTTCCACCCGGGCCACCTGTCGGCGAACCGCGGCCACGGCCATCTGAGCGGACGCACGGGAGATCTGCTGAGCCACCCACTGTGCGTCGTCCGGCGACAGGTCCGGGGCCGTCGCGCGGTTCAGGGTCCACCACAGGACCTTCGCCGCGATGCTGACGGACGCGCCGATGCACGCCATGGCAACACCGCCGGTCTGGAGTCCCTCAAGGGCGATGGCGGTCACGGTGACCGCGAGCAACGCCCATCCGATCTTGTCCACCGTCGCGCGCCGGTCGGGCCGGAACCGGACGATGAACGACATGCCGAGCGTGGCGAGCCACGCGAGGTCGAACACCGCACCGGCGAGGTAGGCCGTCCACGTGCCGTTCAACAGGTGCGCGATGGACACCGTCGACCACGTGATGGACACCAACGTGAGCGCAAGCACCAGGCCGACGACACCGCGCACGGCGATAACGTCGATGTCCCGGGGGAGCACCGGCACGGCCACGCGACGGGTACGGGTGACCGGCGCGGACTCGCCGTTGACGGTGTGGGTGTCGGTGTACTTCTGCGTCTCGACACGGAACTTCATCGGGTCACCTCGCCGCGAGCTTCGGTGACGAGCGCGGCCAGGCGGACGAAGTCCCGCGCGTCGAGCGCGCGGCCCATGTCGCGAACCATCCCGCGCAGCCAGTCCAGATCGGCCGAGTCGGGGGAGACGGGCATGTGGTGGAAGCGGCCGTCCGGCGTGCTGGCGGGGATGCAGTAGTCGCATCCGGATGGGGCGGGGGTGAGGTCGAGCTCTCCGCCGCCCCATCCGCAGTGGTCGGGGGGTCGTAGGTTTGTCATGGGTCGGGTCCCTTCTGTGGAGGGGGTCGGTCAAGGGCCGTGTCCGGGGGGCAATCCCGGGCGCGGCCCGTCTGGTTACAGGCCCTTCGACTTCCTGATCTCGCGGACCAACTTCGCGCGCTGGTCGAGCCCGAGTGTCAGCAGTCCGTCGACGACGTCGGCCTTGGTCACGCGCTTGCCCAGTTCCAGGGACAGTTCGAGGGTGAGCCGCTCGACAGCATCGATGATCGGCTTGCTCAGGTAGTAGGACACCCGCTCCCGCGGGATCTCCGTCTGTACGGTCACTCGTCGCCTCCTCAGCAAGTCCGGCAGGGTCGGTGCTTCTGGAGTCGACGATACCTCAGAAGTCGGAGAGTCGGAGGTTCGGTGTTCGACTTTCGGTGTTGGATGTCCGGATTTTGGTTGCGAGCGAACGGGGGTCCTTCGGGTGCGGGTGGGTGCCGGCCGCGCGGGAGTCGGCTCCGGCGGGGCCTGTCCAGTAGGCGGTACGGACTCCGGCGCGGCGGGCGGCTCGACAGTCGGTGTCGCGTCCGATTCCGGCTCCGACTCCGGGGCGAGCATGTCCCGGAACTTCCGGCGTCCGGGCGGTGTCATCTGATGTCTCCCGTTACGTAGTCGCGGATGACCTCCGCCGTCACCCGGCGGTAGTCGAGATCGGCCTCACTGGCGTACCGGCCGCGATAGGCCCCGATGGGTACTCCGGCCAGTGCGGCATCTTCGTGCGCCGCGTAGCTCCGGATGATCGTGCTGAACACGCCGTACCCCTGTTCCACCAAATCGGTCCGGGCCTGTTCCGCCCGGGGGATCGACCGGGGGTCCACTCGGGTGAGGAGAACCCGGAACGGCACTCCAGACGGCCGGACCACATCTCGGACCGTTCTGGCGAGTCCTGCGAGGTCCAGTGCCGCGGGTGGACTCGGGAGGATGACCGCGTCCGCGTGACGCACCACGGCAAGCAGTGCGGCGGACTCCCGGGCGCCCGGCGTGTCCACAACGATCACGTCGTACTCGGCTACCTCGCGGACGTGCCCCAAGAGTCGAGGGTCGGTTTCGGCGGTGTAGTCGAAGCGGAGCTGGACGCCGGCCGCGCGCGCACGGTCCGCCCACCTGGCGGAGTCCCCGTTGGGGTCGGTGTCCAGTAGCAGCACGCGCGCGGCGAGCGTCTCGGCAAGCAAGTGGGTGATGTTGAGGGCCGACGTCGTCTTGCCGACGCCGCCCTTCTGACTGGCGAAGATCAGTATCCGCATGGCACGGGCCACCCCCTGTGTTGTGAACATCCACAGTCTGATGTCGCACATCGGAGGTGGACAGGGGGATGCGCCCGCGAGGTGCGACACGCAGTGTGGGATGTCCGTCGCGCCCGGAACGTCAGTGCTACTCTGAGCGTTGGAACTAATCGCATGCGACTTGTAGAGGAGGTGGGGTAGATGCAGACGCGAACGCGATCAGCGAGGGTCCCAGACGATCTTTACCTACTCGCGATGCAACAGCTTGATGTGGCGGCGGACGCTTCATCGTGTCTCGTGATCCGTGCCGCTCTCGCGTACGCGGCCGGCGTCGACGTCGCGGACTACACCCCCCGACGCACAGGCCGTCCGCAGGGCGCCAAGGACAGGCGACCCCGAACCCGTCAGCAGGCGGGGGACGGAGAGCGGGCGGCGTGATGCCCTGAAACGCAAGCGGCCCGGGTGCTGGCAACACCCGGGCCGGACACCCCCGAACCCCTTCACGAGAACTGGAGTGCTACGTGCACACCAATCGTACGGTCGCGCGCGCGTCTGCGCCTGACACCCGGACGGAGTCCCGGGAAACTCACCACGACACCCACCCCGTTCGGGGTACCAGCTCCGGCGAGGTGGGCCAGTGACGGCCCCCGCGGAGGACCCGCGTCTCCTCGCCGCGATGGACGGTGCGCCGGACCCTGTCGAGCCACCCGCGGACGATGACAGCCCCACCTCGTCACGCACGACGTCACGCAAGGTCGGAGCGGGCCGGAGCGGCGAGAGCAAGAGCGTCGCCGGTCGCACCCGTCCCCACCTCGCGAACGTCTCCCACGATGCCCCACCGGTCGGCGGACGCCACACCCTGAACGGTCGCACCTACTTTCAGCGCGAAACGGGCCTGTTCGCGGTGAACAAAGAGCAGGAGGAATACCAGATTGCCCCCGGGACTATGGAGGTCACGGGAAAAACAGAACTCCGTGATGTCGACCGGGAACGTGCCCCCGGAAAGATCGTAGAGACGCTCTTCCATACGCGGTACACACCGCCCGGGGCTGAGCCGCGGGAAGTCGAGGTAACCGACCGGGACATGCGTACACGCGAGCCACAGTGGCCGCACGCACTCGGTATCGGCGGACTCATTGGAGCCCGGGGCCCGCAAGCGGTCGGAGAAGCCGTCCGGGCCATGGGGTTCACGGTCCAGATGCGAGGCGAACTCCGGCAGGCGTACGCCGTTCAGGGGCCGCTACGCCGTCCATCGGGCGAGTGGGTCTACACCCGGTATGGCGCACCGGCACTCACCAGAGACGGTGTCGATGACACGGTGTACGCGATGCTGCACCCGGACATTGCGGAAGCAGAGGCTTTCCGTGTGCTCGGCATCGGGGAACCGTCAACCGATGAGACCTATGCCGATGACGTGGCCGTGATGTTTCTGTTCCTGTCGCTGCATGACGATCCGGCTATCGGGTGGGTGCACCTCGCCCAGCTCGGTTACGGCCCGTGGGCGGGGCTCTCTGGCCTGCGTCACCTCGCCACAGCAATCGTCGGAACAACCGGATCACGGAAAAGCGCCGTGTCCGGGTTGATAAACGCGGCGCAGTCCCGGGGCTTCATGCCCACCCGCGCCCGTGCGCACATCCCGACGGTGAAGATGCGGCACGCCGCGTCGTCGAAGGTAGGCGCGGAACGTACGCTCTACCACTACGGCTCCGGTACCGCGACGGTCGACGACCTGTTCCCAGGAAACCAAACCGCCTCGGAAGTCCGAGCAGACTGGATTACCGCTTCGGCTATCGCGGACAAGATGGCTGACCAGTCCGGCGGACAGAAGGGGCGCCGCGAGGGTAACGGGCTGAACCCTGGCCTATATCCACGATGCTGCCTCCATTTCACGATGGAGGAACTCCCTTACGTGGATCAGCACGGTTCAGAAGCGGCACGGCTCCTCATTGTTTGGATGGATGGGCCCGTCAATATCGACATCCTGTCGTTCCTACAGGAGCCGCAGAACGTCACCGCGGTCCGGCGCGCCTACGCGCGAATGATCCGCGACGTCCTGGCCGACATCGACATGCCGATACGGGCACACGCGCGCGCACTCGACACGATGGACAGGTGGCCACGGGTAGGCCACAACAGAGCATGGGACAACGGCGCGGCGATGCTGACCGGCGCGCTCCTGTTCACAGACGCTGTCGAGCGTTCCGGGTTCGGCCCGACCGGGCACCTTGTGGCGCAGGCCGAAGCGACGGTGCGGGAGATCCTGGCGCGTCAGGCGTCCCGATGCGGGATGGTGGGCGACCGGCAGGCCGCACGCGACTATGTGACTCTGTTCGTGAAAGGTGTTCGAAAGCTTCTGAAAGCCGGTTCGATGCACCTTTCCGGTCCGATGCGGGATGCGACAGGTGCGGCTATCCCGCCGCATGTTCCCGACTATCACTCGGACGATTTTGGGTGGATAGCTACGCCGATACGTCCGAGCGATGACAGCACCGAAGCTGGGTCCCTGTGGCGAGCGTCGGGTAAGGCGTTCGGGGCAATTCACCGGCGCGTGGAAGGTGCCACGGGTCGAGTTCAAAACGATTTCCCCACCGGCTCCTGGCGGGTTCGGGTTGCCGAGTGGCCGGAACTCTGCGAACTCATCGCAGGCACGACCGACTGGCCGATGCCTCACGCTTCCGAACTCCGGCGGATTCTCGCGAAAGACGGCCTACTCCACTCCGAAAAAGCATGGGTGGCCGCGATCTGGGACGGGAGGCGGGAGAAGACGCTGTCTCTCGACCTTCACCGAATCATGGCGTGGACCGACGATGACGACGACGCGCCCAACAACAGTGGAGGTCGTGACCAAGACGGTGATGACTCCGGCGGTGGCGATGACACTCCGACGCCGGACCCAGCTTTGGCCGAACTCGCGTCGGCGGAGCAGCACGGGATGAGCTACCCGTCCGCCCTTCCCTTGGACGCACTCGGACTCACCCCGGAACAGGCCGCGATGGCCGCGAATGGGGAGGTGTCGACCGGCCCATGCCTCGGGTGCGGTGAGCCGATGGCACCCCACGTCCCGGGAGACGGCGTCTACATCGATGCCACTGGCGCCTACGTCCAAGCGCATCCGTCATGCGAGCCACCAGCTCCGGCCGCACCAGCTCCGGCCGCACCAGCTCCGGCCGCACCAGCTCCGGCCGCACCAGCTCCGGCCGCACCAGCTCCGGCCGCTTGGACGGCACCGGAGCTGACGCCGGCCGGCTTGGAGTCGCTCCGCCGGACACTCGCGGAAGTCGAGTGGGAGGGTCCGACCGATGACACGTTCATCGGCGACGTGGCCGCGCGAATCGGGTCCGCGTTCCCGAGCAAGGGTGCACCCGGCTCCGGCGGCCCGGGTCTCGTCTGGGGCGAGGGGCGGGGGCTCACCGGCTACCGCCTGTTCCGGATGGTGCAAGGGCGTGCACC
Organism: Candidatus Frankia nodulisporulans; assembly: GCF_902806475.1. Taxonomy (GTDB): domain Bacteria; phylum Actinomycetota; class Actinomycetes; order Frankiales; family Frankiaceae; genus Frankia; species Frankia umida. The sequence continues at coordinate 1,414 of NZ_CADCWS010000136.1, read as the reverse complement.
TCGCCGGCTTCCCCCGGATGAGCGGATCGGGGACATCTCCCACCCTGTTCCGACCCCCCGGGCGACGTGGTACAGGCCGCTCACCCCGGAAGAGCGGGCCGCACGGTTCCTTGTCAGGTACGACGTCAACGGGCAGTACCTCGCTGCCGCGGGAGCGATCCCGCTCGGCACCGGAAGGCCGATCCACCTCGCGGAGCGGGTCATCATCTCGCCGAAAGCTCCGGCGTACTACCGGCTGACCGTCGCACCCGAAGCGGGCGACGTGGCGCCGTTCGTGGCACACGGGGATGACTGGTACTCCGCCCCGGGCGCTCGATACCTCGCTGATCGCGGACTCGTCCGAAGCGTCGATGAGGGGCTGGTCTGGACGGACGGGCACCCGTGGTTGGACAGGTGGTACCGGGCCACACGTGACGCGCGGGCGTACCTCGCCACCGGAACCGCGAGCGTCGACCTGGCGGCACTGGCCGCGGTAAAGGCGATGTACGCCACGTTCCTCGGGGGGTGGCTCGCGTCGGAGCAGTACAACGCGACACCGCTGTTCCGGCCGGATTGGCGCGCACACGTTCGGGACCGCGCCGCGGGGAATCAGGCACGCTCGCTCGACAAGGTCCGGGAGACATCCGGGCGGACCCCATTCGCGCTATTCAAGGATGCGGCGTATTTCACGGCTTCATCGCCGGACGACATCCCGGGTGGGATGGTGGTGTCCGGCCAGTTGGGCAAGTGGAAGCGCGAAGCGTACGGCGAACTCACCCCCGACATAATCGAGATCCTGAACTCCGGCGCGGACGACGTATTCGGCGCACTGCGTAAGGCGGTAGGGCGATGACTCCCGAAGAGGAAATGCAGAAGTTCGCGGACTCGTTCGACTGGCGCGACGGGTTCCGTTCCCTCGTGGAAGAGGGGAAGTCGAATCGCGAAATCGTCGAAGCGCTCGACTTGACCAACGGAGGAGCCATCAAGCGCGCGTCAGCAATGCGAACGGCACAGCGATACCGGAAGCTCGTCACGGGAGGTAGCGGCCAAACCCGCGGAGGGCGCAAGGGGCCGCAGGATACTCGCGTGCTGGAAGCGTTGAAGCGGCGCGCGGCAGCGGACAAGTTGCGTAAGACGATGGTCATCGGCTGGAAAGCGGCTGTGAACGTCAAGAGCAACAGCAAGGGGGCCGGTACCCGGGGGCAGGATCTCGCACCCTTCGGGGGTGCGAATGCTGCCGCCGATGCCCTTGAGCGTGGCGACTACGGGGAAGCCGGGGGTGCGTTCAGCCGTGCGCTGATGCAGCAGTACGGGGCCGAAAGCTTCCTTGAGGTGAAGAGCTTCGAGCGGCTCGACCTCCAGTACTGACAGCACGCGCGAGACCCCCCGGCGATCACGGACCGCCGGGGGGTCTCGCGCGTGTCCCCTCCCCTCC
>NZ_CADCWS010000135.1 GCF_902806475.1 Candidatus Frankia nodulisporulans | reverse complement strand
GGGGGCGACGGCGGCGCGGCGGCCTCGGGTTCGTCGGCGACCTCGCCGCCGTAGGAGCGGATCAGTTCGGCGAGCCCGCCCTGGAAACCCTGGCCGACCGCGGCGACCCGCCACACACCCTTGCGGTAGACATCGCCGATCATCACCGCACGTTCACTGGTGAAGTCGGCACCCGTGAACGCGTAGCGCAGCACCTCCACCCCGCCGGCGACGATGCGCAGGTAGCCGGAGGAGATGGCCGCGGCGCTGCCCGCCCCGTCGAGGGCGGCGCAGAACGACAGCCGGCCGATCGACGCCGGCACCCCGTCCAGACTGACCTGGAATCCCTGGCTGTCGCCCGGCTGCGGGCCGACCTGGCGGACCGAACCCTCCGGCGAGGACGGCTGGTTGAAGAAGATGAAGTACCGGTCGTCGGAGAGCCGATCGCCGGTGTCGAGCCCGAAGCAGGAGATGTCCCACTCCCCCGGCGCGCTGATCCGCACGCCGACGTACAGGTCGGTGTTCGGGGTGACTGCCGACAGCTGGGTCTTCTGCCCGCGACTGAACTGGGTGACCACGGCACTCCCCTCACTCGCCTGCCGCCGCCCGTGGGCCGCCGGGCCACGCCATGCCCGGATGTTCGCCGGACCTGCGGGCAAACTAGCAGCTACCCACCGGACCCACGGCACACGCCGACCATCCAGGGCCTGTCATGGACGGGACACCCGCCACATCTCCCGGTTGTGCGCGCGCCCGGGCCACACCACCTCGCGTTTTCGCCCAGCCGGGCCCGACCGGCCGCTGGCTGCGTCGAGCACGTCCGTTCGCACCACTTCGGACGGCAGCCGTCTCGCCACTGGATGCACCGGTGGCGTTGACTGGACGCATGCGCCACGTCGAGCACAGCGTCAGCAGCAGCCCGAAACGCCTGTCGAAGATCGGCCTGGGCACCTGGCAGTTCGGATCCCGGGAGTGGGGCTACGGCAGCGAATACGCCGACCAGGGCGCGGCCCAGGTCGTCCGGCGGGCACTCGAACTCGGGATCACCGTGTTCGACACCGCCGAGGCATACGGTTTCGGACGCAGCGAACGCATCCTCGGCGCGGCCCTCGCCGCCGGCACCTTCCAGGAGGTGTACCTCACGACGAAGATCATGCCGGTGCTGCCGGTGGCGGCCGTCGTCGAGCAGCGGGCCGTCGCCAGCGCGAGCCGGCTCGGCGTCCGTCACCTGGACCTGTACCAGGTGCACCAGCCGAACCCGCTGGTCCGCGACCGGTGGACGATGCCGGGAATGCGGGCGCTGCGCACCGTCGGGCTCGTCGGGGACGTCGGCGTGAGCAACTACTCGCTGCAACGCTGGTAGGAGGCGGACGCGGCGCTCGGTGCGCCGGTGCTGTCCAACCAGGTCGAGTACAGCCTTGCCCGGCCCCGCCGGGGCGCCGCGCTGCTCGAGTTCGCCGCGGCCGAAAGCCGGATCGTCATCGCCTACAGCCCACTGGCCCAGGGCCTGCTGTCGGGCCGTTACTCCGCCACCCACCGGCCCGCCGGCCGGGTCCGTTCCGCCAACTCGCTGTTCCTGCCCGAGAACCTCGACCGGGTGGTGCCCCTGCTCGACACCCTGCGCGACGTCGCCGCCGCCCACGACGCGACGCCGGCACAGATCGCCCTGGCCTGGGCGATCCACCATCCCCAGGTGATCGCGATCCCCGGGGCGTCCAGCGTCGCTCAGGTCGAGAGCAATGCCGCGGCCGCCGACATCACCCTCGCCGACGACGAGTACGCCGCGCTCACCACCGCCTCGGAGCGGTTCACCCCCGTGGCCGGCCGCGCCGCTGCCACCGCCCTCGCCACCCAGGCCCTGCGCCGCTGACCGCGCCCGCCCCTGCGGGCCCTTGTTGACCTGAACCCACGTTCATGTTCTAGCGTCACCGCCCGACGACAGTGCGACGTTGCCACCCGGCGGTACGGGCTGCCGGGCGTCGCCGGCGGGAGCACCCATGGCCACCGACATCACGCCCCATCCGGACGAGGTCCTGGCCCGCCAGCCGGCCGGCTACTGGACCGGTGCGGCCCACCGCACGATCGTGGGCCGCATCCGCGCCGAACTCGCCGTCGACGATCTCACCCAGCCGCACTGGTGGATCCTCAACCATGTGGCCGGAGCTCCCGCCCGGTGGGACCGGCCAGGGCTGATCCGCCGGCTGGCCCGCTTCGACGATCTCGGCACCGACTTCGACGCCGTCCTCGACGATCTGCTCGCCCGTGGCTGGCTGACGCCCTCGCCGCAGCCGGCAGGAACACCCGTGTTCACGCTCACCGAGGCAGGCGAAGCCGGACGGGCACGGGCCGCCGAGCGCACCCAGCAGGCCCATGCCCAGATGCACCAGGGCATCACCACCGAGCAGTACGCGGCTGCACTCACCGTCCTGCGCCGCATGATCGCCAATCTCGACGGCGACGCCGAACTGCCCTGACCCACCCACGCTGCCGCGGACGCCCCCGGTGTCAGGGCCCGTGCTGTCAGGGGGCGCGGACGGTGCCGTCGGGGGCGTAGACGTCGTCGGACGTGACGTAGTGGAAGGGCGGGCAGACACCGGTGGAGTGGTGGGCGGCGGCTTCCAGGGCCAGCCGGACCCGCTCGTCGGCGTCGAGGCCGGCGGTGGTGTGCAGCGAGCCGCTGGCGTACTCGTCGCCGCTGCCGATCGCGTAGTAGTCGTCGACGCTGCGGCCGATCTGGTAGTCCGAGTCGATCCGGTACAGGTGCCCGCGGATACCCACCAGGAACAGCCCGCCGCTTTCGTTGCCCGACTCGTTGCGGGCGAAGCCGCCGTCGCGCAGGCAGTCCCGGACCACGGCGATGAACTCCGTCGACATGAACCGGTCGAGATCCCAGTCCTGCGGGACGGGCGGCACGAGGCTGTACCGCAGCAACTGGCCCATCCGGAACGAGTCGGTGAAGCCCATCAGGAACTCACCGTTGCGAAACACCTTGGTGTCCGCACGCACGGTGACGGACCAGCCGGCCACGCCGGCGCTGTCCCCACCGATGACGACCCGGCCGTCTTTCTGTACACCGACGATGCAGGTCACGAAGCGGGATGGTACCGGTTCTGACCGCAGGCGGATGCCCCACCCGTCAGCCTCCGTCGTCTTCGTCACGGACCGTCTTGAAGGCGACGGTTCGGCCGTCCCGACGGCCCGGCATGGGAGGCTTGACCATGACGGCTCGGGACAGCCGTCGACGCGGCATGCGCGGACGTGGGCGAGCGGCACGAGCCGGCGACCGGGCGGCCAGCCGTGGCCTGGCCGCGGCCAGGCAGACAGCCAGGCGATAAGGCCGGGACGAGAGGGAAGCAACGGCGATGGTGATGAAGCGGTTCATGTCGCGGCTCGGGGTGGGCGCGGCCGAGGTGGACACGGTGCTGGACCGGCCGCAGACCCAGCCGGGCACGGTTGTCACCGGCGTGACGAACATCGTCGGCGGGAAGGTCGAGCAGGAGATCGAGAAGGTGCTCGTCTCGCTGGAGGCCACCGTCGAGGTCGAACAGGACGACTCCACCTGGTATGAGCAGGTGACGTTCGGTACCCAGCAGGTCGGGGGTGGCTTTACGGTGGCCCCCGGCCAGCGGATCGGCGGTCGGTTCGAGCTGGCCGTGCCGTGGCAGACCCCGATCACCACGGTCGGTGACTGGCAGCTGCGCGGAATGAAGATCGGGGTGCGCACGAAGCTCGCGATCCCCGGCGCGGTCGACCCGGGTGACCTCGACCCGGTCGAGGTGCATCCGCTGCCGATCCAGGAGGCGGTGCTGGCCGCGCTCGGCGACCTGGGCTTCCAGTTCCACTCCGCCGATGTCGAGAAGGGTCGCCTGCACGGTTCGGATCTGCCGTTCTACCAGGAGATCGAACTGCGCCCCTCCGGTGACTACGCCCGGCGGATCCGCGAGCTGGAGGTGACCTTCCTGGTCGACGGCGCCGGCACCGACGTCGTGCTCGAGGCCGACCGCCGCGGCGGCCTGCTGTCCTCGGGCGGCGACGAGCTCACCCGCTTCCGGCTGTCCCACCAGGACCTCGACCGCCAGGCCCTCGGCGGCCTGCTCCACCAGCAGCTCGAACATCTCGGTCGCCGCCGCGGCTGGTTCCGCTGACCTGCGGCGAGGCCGCGCGGGATCACCCCCTGGACATGACTCTCCCGATCTGACTGCATACGTGGGGCGTAAAGGGATAGCGTTTTTCGCTACCCTTTGCACACGGATGGTGGTTACATCCGAGAACTGCTCAGTCGGAGCAGATCCGTATCGGGGGGTCGGACGGGTGATCGCATGACAGCACCACAACCGGATGCGCTCGGCAGGGAGCTGGTCGCGCGGATCTTCAGCCCGGCCGAGCGCTGGGGTTGGGAGTTCGCACCGGCGCATCCGCCGGTGCCCCATCCCGAGGCCCACCAGCCGCCGTCGCAGTTCCCGGTGCCCCCGCCGGACCTGCGCGGGCTGGAGTTCCGCCGCCAGTACCTGGCGAGGAAGGTCTGGAAGCCGGCGGTCGGTGGCCTGCTGACCCTCTCCGGCCTGGGTGCGCTGGGCGAGTCACCCGGGGGCGGGCTGTTCATCCTGATCATTGGTGTCGCTCTGATCGTCTGGTACGTCCTGCCGCTGACCGCGCTGAGCCGGCAGAAGAAGGAGTACCTGGCGGCCTACGAGGCCGAGCTCGCCCGCCGCCAGCACGAGTTCCAGGGCGTCTACGCGGCCTGGCAGCAGCGGGTTCACCAGCATGACGAGGCCGAGCGCCACCGGGTCGCCACCGCGATGGACTTCTATCCGCTCGACCCGCTGGGCCCAGCCCGGGTCGACGTCTTCGGCGGCACCGGCGCCGGCTGGACCAGCATCCTGGCCACGGGTGGCGCATCCCTGCTCGGCGGCGGTGCCGGCATCCTGCTGCTCGACCTGTCCGAGCAGAGCGTCGGCGCGGGCCTGGTCATGCTCGCCAACGAGGCGGCGAACGCCGCGGCTCAGGCGTCACCGGTCGAGGTCCGTGAGCTGCCCGCCGCGCTGGAACGCCTCGGTCTGCTCGACGGGCTCGAACCCCGCGAGATCGCCGAACTACTGGCCGATGCCTTCGACGCCGACCGTCGCGGCGGCGGTGACCGCGCGCTGCGCGCCATCGACGTCAACATCCTGCGGGTCGCGACATCCTCGATCCACGCCCCGGTGACCTTCGCTCGTCTCGCCGCCGCCCTGCGCATCCTGGACAACCAGAGCACCGCGATCCACGAGGGCGTGTTCGACGCGTACGAGATCGACGCGTTGCAACAGCGCCTGCACGACCTGGGGCAGCGGGAGTGGACCGCGGAGCAGATCGGTTTCCTGCGCACCGAGCTGGAGACCCTGGCCGGCGCCGAGCCAGCCACAGCGGCTGCCACCAGCAAGGCGGCGGAGGTCGATCCGGCGGCGCGGTGGTGGCCGCGCGGCGGGCTGCGGGTGCTGGGGACAACCAGCGCGGGCCGTGACAGCTCGGCGCGCCGCAAACTGCTGATCGACCGGGTCCTCGTGCAGACCCTGCTCTACCGACTTCGCAACGACGCCCGTGGGATGGACGGTGACGTCGGTGACGTCGCCGTCATCGCCGGCGCCGACCAGCTCGGCCAGGAGACCCTGACCGCCCTGACCCAGCAGGCCGAGCGGGCCCAGGTCCGGCTGATCCTGCTGTTCAAGAGCCTCAGCAACGATGCGCAGGCGCTCATCGGCACCGGCCACAGCGCCGCCATCTTCATGCGGTTGGGCAATGCCCGCGAGGCCGCCGCCGCTGCCGAGCACATCGGCCGGGGCTTCCGCTTCGTGCTCTCCCAGGTGACCAACCAGGTCGGCACCAGCTTCACCGAGGGCTTCGCCAACAGCTACGGCGAGCAGGACGGCACCTCCTACACCGAAGGCACCGGCGGCAGCCGCGGGCTGGGAGCTGGGGGGCACACCAGCGGCGACAACTGGAACCAGTCGACCACCACCTCGCACTCGGCGTCCTGGACGAACACCGTCAACGTGTCGAACACCGTGAACCAGAACGCCGGCACGACCATGCAACGGGAAAAGGACTTCATGGTCGACCCGACAACCCTGCAGAGCCTCGCGGCCACCGCGTTCATCCTCGTCGGCACCGGTGGCGGGCCCGGGCGTGTGCGTCCCGGTGACTGCAACCCGGGCCTCGTCCTGCTGCCCAGGGTGGCCAGCACACCACGGGACTTCAGCGCCGCTCCGCATTCACGGGACCCGGGCGCCCTCACCCACGGCGCCACCACCGCGACCCAGCAGATCGGCGCGCCGCAGCCCACCCATCAGGCACCGCCGCAGGCCTACCCGGGGGCCTACCCGTACTCCCAGGGCGGGCAGGGCGGGCAGCCATCCGGTCACGGCGGCTACCCGTACCAGCAGCCTGGCCAGTGGTAGCTCGGGCGCCGGCATGCTGGACAGGTTGCGTTTCCATCGGCTCCTCACCGTCCCTCGGCCTCCCGCGGCGGCGGACGGGCCCGACCCGGCGCCGGCGCAGCTGTTCGCCGCGCTCATCGCCGCCCACGCCGATCTGACCTGCGCCGCCGAGGACGGTGCGGTCGATCCGCCGGCGATCGCGGTCGCCTGGTTGCGGGTGCCTGGCGATCCGCACCTGCGGGTTCTCGTCGGGGGGACGCCCACCTTCCCGCCGGCGCGCCCGGCCACGGCCGGCGTTCCCCTGGCCGGCACGATCCCGGCACCGGATGCGCCCACGCCGGGGGTCGCGGGATGGAGTTCGCCCGTGCCGGTGCTGTATCCGCCGGGTAGCACCGGTGTCGCGGTGGACACCGGTGAGGTTGTCACGGCGATGGCCGGCTTCCCCCACTGGTTGCGGTGCGCCGGAACAGCGGACGCGCTGTGGGCCGCCGACCGGTCCGGTGTCACGGGTCGCGACCCTGACAGCGGTCCGACCCGGCACGGCTCCTTCGACGACTTCGCCGCCCATCTGCCCGGCGCCTTCGCCTGGCTGGTGATCGCGCAGCCGGTACCCGCCGACGTCGTCGACGCCGAGCGAGGCGACCTGGTGCGCATGATCCCGTTTCTGCGGCGGCGCGAACAGGACGGGCATGCCCGCCTCGAACTGGAACGCGCCGAGGCGCGGTACCGCGAGCTGACCCGCTCGTCCGCCGCCGGCCTGTGGGATGTGCGGGTCCTCGTGGGTGCGTCGACGGCTACCGAGGCCCGACTGACCGCCGCCCTCCTGTGCGGCTCCGGTGAACTTGACGATCTGCCTTACCTGATCTCCGCGCAGCGCACCCGGCCGGTCTCACTCGCCGAGGCGCTCGAACCGCTCGACCTGCCCGGATCAGCCGGCGGTTCCGGCCCGCCACCGCGGGCTCTCGGCATCGGCCGCCCCGACCACGGGCAGGCTCCGGACGCGGGACCAGCGGCCAGTGGTCGGCCGGGGACCGACGGGCACACCGGCCCCCACGGGCCGACGACCTCCGGTTATGGCGTCCATGGGCACCCCGGTTCAGCCATCGGCGCCGACTACTGGCCGGGTACGGAACCCGGCGGTGGGGCCTCGGGCGGTGGGGTCGGTGGCACCGGTGCCAGGGGGTCTCCTCAACGTGCGACCGGCCCCGTCGCAACCCGGCTTCGGCCGAGCCGGCCCGCCAGGACCGCCAGGAGCGGCTGGCCCCGCGCGATCTGCCGGGCCGCCCGGGCAGCCACCGGAGCCGCGCCTGGGTGGCGTGGCCACCGCCGGCGTCGAGGCACGTTATCCGTTTCGGGCCGGAGGCGAACTGGTGGCGGCGCTGGCTCGGCCGCCCCGGCGTGAACTGCCCGGTATCACGCTGGTTACCGCCCACACCTTCGATGTCACGCCCGAAGGGGACCTGCGCAGACGTCCACCGATGGCGCCAGCGCCGAGCCTGCTCGCGGGCACCGAGAGGGCCGACGCGGGCTCCTCCGGAGGCGACCAGGCGCTGGTGCTCGGCCAGGTACTCGACGCCGGCTGGTCACCGGCCGGCGTGCTGGCGGTACCCCGCGCCACCCTGAACCGGCATGGCTTCGCCTGCGGGGCGACCGGCTCGGGTAAGTCGCAGACGGTCCGGTCGCTACTGGAGTCGCTCGCGCGGGCCGCGAGTCCCGTCCCGTGGCTCGTGTTGGAGCCGGCCAAGGCCGAATACGCCCGGATGGCCGGACGGCTCGCCGGCCACGCCGAGGTCCTCGTCATCCGACCGGGGCGTCTGGATGCGCCGCCGGCCGGGCTCAACCCGCTCGAACCGGAGCCGGGTTTCCCGCTGCAGAGCCACATCGACCTGGTCCGAGCCCTGTTCCTGGCCGCGTTCGAGGCGCACGAGCCGTTCCCGCAGGTGCTGGCCCGGGCGTTGACCGTCTGCTACACCGACGCCGGCTGGGACCTCGTCGCCGGCCGGATGCGCCCCGAGCACCGACCCAGGTTCCGCGACGACGAGCCGCTGGTGGTGGCCCGACGCCGCTATCCGAACCTCGGCGACCTGCAACGCACCGCCACCCGGGTGGTCGAGACCATCGGCTACGGCGCCGAGGTGACCGCCGACGTCCGTGGCTTCGTCGACGTGCGGATCGGCTCGCTGCGCGAGGGCACCCCCGGCCGGTTCTTCGAGGGCGGCCATCCCCTCGACATCGGCGCGCTGCTGACCCGCAACGTCGTCGTCGAACTCGAGGACATCACCAGTGACCAGGACAAGGCGTTCCTGCTCGGCGCGATCCTGATCCGCATCGTCGAGCACCTGCGGGTGCGCCACGGCAGTTCCGGTACCGACGAGCTGCGCCACGTCCTCGTCGTCGAAGAAGCCCATCGGCTGCTCAGGAACGTCACGGACGGCCCGGCCGCGGCCGCCGTCGAGCTGTTCGCCTCACTGCTCGCCGAGATCCGCGCCTACGGCGAGGGTGTGCTCGTCGTCGAGCAGATCCCCTCGAAGATCCTGCCGGACGTCCTGAAGAACACCGCCCTCAAGGTGATGCACCGACTGCCCTCCGCCGAGGACCGCCAGGCCGTCGGCGCCACCATGAACCTGCGCGACGAACAGTCCGAACTCGTCGTCGCCCTGCCGCCGGGCGTGGCCGCGGTCGCCGTGGACGGCATGGACCGCCCGGTCCTCACCCGGATGCTGCCCGGCGGACACCGCGGAGTCGGTGGCGGCCGCCCGCCACGACAACATCCCGCTGACGGGTCGGCGCAGCCTGCTGTGCGGCACCGACTGCACCACCCGCGGCGCCTGCACGCTCGGCCAGGTCAACGACGCCGCGCATCTGGCCGCCGAACCGCTGCTGGTCGTCTGGGTCGAGGCGGTGGCCGCACACCAGGTCATCGGCCTCGCCCACCTCCTCGGCGAGGCACCTCCCACGCCAAGTGCGCCGCTGCGCGACGAGGTACTCGGTCTGGCCGCCCGCCTCCGCGACTGCCTGCTCGCCCACGCCGTCGACCGGGCGGTGGCCGCCCGCGCCACCCTGCTGCGCCCCTACATCGACCCGGACGACTTCGCCGACCGTCTCTACGAGACCCTGCGTCACCTGCTGACCGACATCCCCGGCCAGACCAACACCGGCGCCGGCACCGACACCGGCGACACCCGCCGTTGGACCGCCGGCTCCTACCGCTACCAGGACGTCCGCCGCGCCCTGACCGAAGCACGCCACTGTACCGGCGCCGACAAGCCCCATCCCCTCACCGCCACGTGGCGCCACCGCGGCCTGTTCCTGACCGGCACCACCATCGCCGAACAGTTCGACGAGATCTCCCACAGCCCGCACTACGCCCCCGGCCTTGAGGCCGTCGGCCTTGGCGACCTGGCCACCAGCGGCCTCGCCAGCGCGGTGCGTTCCCTGACCGGCGGCACATCCGAGGAGTACCTACGCCTGGCCCTGCTCCAGGCCTGCGCCGGCGCCGACCTCGCCGCCCTGCGTTTCCAGGTCACAAGCCTGCTCGAAGCCCACGTCGCCGGCGGAGGACGCTGACATCTGATGGCCACCGATACCCCGCCAAGAACCGACGCCCCACCTCCTCCCCCACCACCACCGCCACCCGACGTCTCCACCAGAAACAAGGCCTCCGCCCTGGACGCCGGCAACGGCGTCCAACCCACGAGACCCGACAACACCACCGTGGCCGGCCGACAGCCGGAGACCAGACCGGGGTCCACCCAGGGCCACGGTCTCGAGAAGCCGACCGCTGCTGGAGATCAGTCGGTCGCCGCGAAGGAGACCCCCGGGACCGCCCAGGCCACCGGCTCGACGCCCGCAAGCATCCGAGACAGGCCTTTGGCATCGGAGGTTGCGGGTAAGGCCGACACCAAGGCCCCCAGTCGGAACGAGGCCGCATCGTCCGGGTATGACTCTCGACCCTCCCTGCCGATGCCCGGCGAGACTCCCGAGCGCGCTGAAACGGGCGCAGTACGACCGGTCACCCCCACCACGCAGGACAAGGCCGTCGCACTGGACGGTGACCCATCGCCAGGCTCCGGGCAGCGAGGCAGGGCAACGTCCGACACCCAGCAGCCCGCGGAGCGTGAACCGCAGGGCCTGGAACCACCCCGGCAGGGTCTCGAACCCACGCCTGAGTTCCAGGCTGCCCTCGACGAACGCAAAGCTGCCATGGACGAACACAAAGCTGCCATGGACAACCGCCAGGCCGATCCCACCGAACCACCCACTACGCCCGAACCGCGGACTGATGTCGATCCCCCAGCCGGTACCGATCAGCCAGCCGCCACTGCGACCGAAACGTATCCCACGACCGGCCCGGATACAGGCGAGCACAGATCAAAATTCGATACGCAGCGAGCCAACACTGTTCCCGAGCCACGAACTCCCGAGCCGCGAACCGAACTCGGCGCCGCCTCCCATACCTCGGTCGCTACCGACGGAACGGATTCCGAGAATACTTTCAGTTCCAACTCCGGTGATAATCCACCGGTGACGCCGGCGGAGAAGATCTCCCCGACCGGCGTCGAATTCCCGTCTTCGGCATTCGAATCTCCCAGCAGCAGGCCCGAATCCGGCGAGTCGCCAACACGCCACGACAGCGGCATCGCCCCCCATGCAGGAGACCGCTCAACAGCCGATCCTCCACCAGCCAGGGATTCTTCTGCCGCACCGCCGGAGGCACCAGATAACGCCACCGATTTTCCGGTGCATGGCGGGACCGACACACCGCAGTGGGCCGGGGCCCCTACCAGGGGGATGCAGGATGTATGGAACAGGTATCCCGACGACTATATTCCACCTGTACAGCCAGCGACTGGTTCGGAGGTAGGACAACCACATCAGGATCCGGCCCTCTGGGTCGGAGACATCAATCCACATTATGATGCGCCTGGACGAGACAACGAGGCTTATGCAGAACTCATGGAATAGAAATAGAGTGCCCGGATCGCGGAGAATGCTGTGGGG
>NZ_CADCWS010000134.1 GCF_902806475.1 Candidatus Frankia nodulisporulans | reverse complement strand
GGGTGGCCATCGGGTGGACCGAGGTCAACGCCGGCAGCAGGATGTGATCGACGAATCCGGCGAGGTAGCCGGGGGTGACCTGGATGCCCTCGAACAGGGCCCGGCCGGGCATCATCGCGAGGAAGGCGAGCGGGCCGAACTCGAGCGCGGCGGTGTCGGAGACGAGCTCGCCGCGCGTCACGGCCTGGTCGAGGATGTCGCGCAGGGTGTCGTAGAACGGGGAGAACAGCCGGTGGCGCAGGGCGGCGCCGAGATCCGGATCGAGATGGCTGGCGTGGGCGAGCCCGGCCAGCAGCGGGGCGTCGGTGGCGGCGACATTGCCCAGGACCTCGGTCATCACCAGCAGATCGCCGCGCAGGCCGCCCGTGTTGATCCGGGTGGGCCCCGGGTTGTCGTGGTGCAGGGCGTCGACGACCAGGTCGACCTTGCTTGGCCACTGCCGGTAGAGCGTGGCCTTGCTGACGTGGGACCGGGCGGCGATCCCGTCCATGGTCAGACCGTCGTAGCTGGACTCGATCAGGAGCGCGATCACGTTGGTGTGGATCTCACCGACCCGTTCGGCGCTGAGCCGGCGGCTGCCCGCCGGCCGGGGCCGCGTCGGCGCCGTCCCCGGGGGAGGAGGCCCATCGCCGTCATCCGCCATGGTCTCACCCCTTCGTTCCACCGAACTCCGCCTGGGAACGAAACGGTACCGTACCCAAGGTGTGGGCGAAAGGGATTCGTGGTACTATGGAGGATTGACGTCCGCGCGACCCGGTCACCCCCTCGTCACTCGAGCGCCCCACCACCCAGGTCGTGTCGGATGGTGGGGCGCAGGGTGGGGTGTGCAGGGCGGTGGGGTCCAGGGCGCGCCGGGGCCGCTTCTAGCGCAGGGTGGAGAAACGTTCCAGGGAGGCGCCCTCGTAGAGGTCGCGCTGGTAGACCTGCACCGTGCGGTCGCGCAGGGTGGCGAGCTGGTCGGAGAGCACCGCGCACGCGCCCTCGAGGAACCGGTAGCCGTCGGCGCGCACCAGCAGCACGGCGTGGTCGGGGCCGGCGAGCTCGTTGACCTCGGCGGCGAACGCCGTGCCGTTGGCGTGGCGCATCCGGTCGGGGTAGTCGACCCAGTCGACCAGCGAGGGGCCCGAGGAGTCCGCGTAGACGATCTCGCGCACGGTCAGCGGGCCGTGTCGGCTCAGCGCCCGGTGCACCGCCGGGCCGAGCTGGTCGGGGCAGTAGGCGACGACGTCGCCGGGGCGGGCCAGCGCCACGATCCGACCGGCGATCTCCCCGGCCTGGGTGCGTTCGGTGCGGGCCAGCTGCCAGCCGCCGATCAGCCCGCTGCCCACCGCCAGCACCAGCACGATCGCCCGCACCCGCGTCCCGGGCAGCACGGCGATGCCGAGCGAGGCGAGCATCAGACACGCCGGCAGTGCGATACCGGTGTACCGCTCGGCGTAGGCACTGCCGCCGAACGCGTTCACGAAGTAGGCGAGCACCAGCGGTGCCAGCCAGATCGCCGCGAGATAGCGCCCCGGTACCCGTCCGGTGACCCGGACCGCGAGTTCGCGGCCACCGGCCGGGCGGGCGGTGAACCCGATCAGGGCCCCGCCGAGCAGCACCACGCCGAGCAGCGCCCCGGTCGACTGCGGCCCCGCCCAGTCGAACACCGTGTCCAGCAGCACCTGGGCCTGCACCTTCGGCGCCCAGGGGGTACCGGTGTGCAGCATCTGGAAGGCGAACGACGGCATCCACGGCGCGAACAGGACGGCCGAGGCCGCCATCGCCACGAACGCCCGCAGCGTCACCCGCCGGTAGTACGGCCGCCGCCGGGCCTGCAACAGCAGGAACGCCGCCACCGTGAAGATCAGCAGGAACGTCCAGTAGTGCGTGTAGACCAGCGCGGTCGTCGTGAGCGTGAGCAGGCCCAGCTGGGGCAGGCTCGAACGTTCCAGGGCCCGCACGGCGGTGAACCCGAACACCAGCACCAGCAGTACGACCAGCGAGTACATCCGCGTCTCGCTGCCGTACCGGATGGCGTAGGGCGAGCAGGAGAACAGCAGCAGCGTCGCGATGGCCACCCAGGTCGGCGCGTCCGACCCGGCGTTGCCCGCACCGGAGGCGATCCGCCCGACGCGGCGCCCGCCAAGCCACGCCAGCGGCAGGGTGAGTAGCGACAGCACACCGGACAGCGCCCGCACCGCCACATCGCCGTCGCCGAACACCGCGATCCAGACGTGCAGCAGCAGGTAGTACAACGGCGGTGAACCGTCGTGGCGCAGCGCGTGCAACAGGTCCGGCACGGGCAGCGACGCGATCGCCACGGTCAGCGACTCGTCCAGCCACAGATGGCTCGGTGTCGCGAACCGCAGCACCGCGCCGACGGCCACGGCGAACCCGACGGCCACCATCAGCAGCGCGTGCGCATGCCCGCGGACCAGCCCCCACAGTCCCCGCCAGGCCGGCCCGATGCCACGGGACGATCCGGTGCCACGGGACGGTGCGACCTCGCCGGCCAGCCCGGTGCTCTGGGTCAGGCCGGCGTCCGAGGTGGGGCCGGTCCCCGGGATCGGCTGGGCCACCTTCGGCTCGGGCGACGAGCCGTGGGCAGATGGTGGGCCGCCCTCCAGGGATGACAGCCTGCCCTCGAGAGGTCGAGGGCGCCCGGGATCGCGGGGGCCGGGCAGCAGCGCCGGTCCCGGAGCGGCCTCGCTGCTGCCCGCCGCGTCTGCATCCACGATGGGAACGCTACCCATCCTCTCGCCGCACGATCTTGCCTCCTGCCCGGGGCGTGCACGCGCCCGGGGCGGGGCGCGCCAACCGCGGCGACGTCGGCCTCGTCGCCGCACCCTCAGCTTGTCATCCGGCGGTCACCGTACGGCCACCGGGCTGTCCCCGGGGACCCACCATCCCAGACGGGGACACACCCCTGCCACATCGAGGGTGGCAACGTGGGCGACCTCTCGGTCAGCCGTTGCCGGCGGCCTCGTCCGGCGGGCTGGGCCTGCGGTAGTCGATCGAGGGCTCCAGCCCGTTCAGGGTCGGAATGCGCAGCGCGTACAGCTCCTCGCGTTCCACCCGCTCGGCCTGCGCGACGATCTCATGCTCGTCGTAGTGGACGGAGAAGAACCGTCCGGTCGCCGCGTCCGCCTTGCCGGAGGCGAGGAACAGGCACAGCTCGGCCGAGCGCTCCGCCGGATACCAGCCCTCGTCCTCCAGGGCATGACCCGCGGGAAAGACCTTCGGGAAGTCCTCCGGCGGGTTGTTGATGAGCTCGTCGCGGTGGGGCCACATGGGTTGGGTCAGCTTGCTGAGCACATTGCCGGGCGTGATCGAGAAGACGGAGATGTTGTGTTCCCGCAGTTCCAGGGCGAGTATCTCGGAGAACCGGATGAGGCCCGTCTTCGAGACGCCGTAGGGCACCTGGTAGGCCATGCCGATCATGCCGGCGCCGCTGGCCACGTTGATGATCCGCCCGTGCCCGGCCTCGAGCATGTCGGGCAGCACCAGACGGCTGGCGTAGATCGGGGTGAGCAGGTTCAGGTTGACCCCACGCAGGATGCCCTCGGGCTCCAGCAGGCTGAACCGGCCCGACGTGCCGCGGCCACCACCACCGGCGTTGTTCACCAGTACGGTGACCGGTCCGAACTCCGACCGGGCGAAGTCCAGGACACCCTTGAGCGCTTCCAGGTCGGTCACGTCGGCCTGACGGGCCGCGGCCCGCCCGCCGGCGGCCCGGATCAGGGCGACCGTCTCCTCGATCTCCGCGATGTGGCGGGCGGTGACCACGACCGCCGCGCCCTCCTCGGCGAAGCGCAGCGCGATCGCGCGTCCGATGTTGCGGCCACCGCCGGTGACGACGGCGACCTCGCCTGCGAGCTGACTCATGAGCTGATCACCCTTCTGACCTGTGTGTTGTCGCTAACCTGTGTGGTGTCGACGGACCCGGGGATCCGCATCTCGGGAAGGCGGCGCGTCGGCGGCCAGGGCGCCGGCTACGGCCCGGCCGGTGGCGACGCCGTCGGCGACGATCCGACCAGCGCCGGCAGCAGGATGTGATCGACGAATCCGACGAGGTACTCGGGGGTGACCTGGACACCCTCGAACAGGGCCCGGCCGGGCATCATCGCCATGAAGACGAGCGGGCCGAACTCGAGGGCCGGGCTACCGGGTGGGATCTCGCCGCGTTCCACCGCGCGGTTGAGGATGTCGCACAGGATGGCGTGGAACGGGGCGAACAGCCGGCGGCGTAACGCCGCACCGAGGTCCGGATCGAGATAGCTGGCGTGCGCGAGGCTGGCCAGCAGCGGTGCGTCGGTCGGGGCGACGTCACCGAGGACCGTGGTCATCGCCAGCAGGTCGCCGTGCAGGCTGCCGGTGTCGATGCGGGCGGGCGGGGGGTTGTCGTGGCGCAGGGCCTCGGCGACCAGATCGGCCTTGCCCTGCCACTGCCGGTAGAGCGTGGCCTTGCTGACCCGGGACCGGGCGGCGATCCCGTCCATGGTCAGGTTCGCGTAACCGACCTCGATCAGCATCTCGATCACGTCGGCGTAGATCTCCCCGACCCGTTCGGCGCTCAGCCGCCGGCTACCCGCCGGCCGCACCCGCGTCGCCGCCGTACTCCCGGGACGAGCCCCGTCACCACCGTCTGCCATGGCCTCACCCCACCGTCACCACTGTCGTCCGGGAACGAAACGGTACAGTTCCGCTGGCCGTGGGGCCACCGGCCCGGTCGGGTCGGATCGGGTTTCCGCCGAAGGTCGACCCGGCGCGGGTGGCGGGGTCAGACGGTGTGGCGGGGGTCAGACGGTGTCGTCGAGGTCGTCCTCGAGATCGTCGTCGGAGTCGTCCTCGAACTCACCGGCCTCGTGGCCGGCCAGCAGCGGGCCGAGTGACGTCACCCGCCGCCGTCCGCCGGAGGTGCGCACGGCGTGGCGGACGGCCGGGCCGTTGACCGCCACGATCGACAGGTGGCTCGCCGCCCGGGTCAGAGCCGTGTAGATCAGCGGGCGGGTGAGCATCCGCCCGGCCTCCGGGGGGAAGACGGCGACGACGGCCGGCCACTCGCTGCCCTGGGCCCGGTGCACCGTCACCGCCCACCCCAGGCGCAGATCAGCGAGCAGACCGACGGGAACCTCGACCGTCCCGCCGGGGAAGGCGACCCGCAGCCCGCCACGATCGCCGAGTGCGACGACCGTGCCGATCTCACCGTTGGCGAACCCGATGTCGACGTGGTTCGCCGTGGCCACCACCCGGTCACCGATGTCGAACGCCGCGGTCGAGCGACCGCCGCCCCCAGCTCCGGGGCCGGACGTACCGGGATTGAGGACACGCTTGAGGGCCGCGTTCAACGCCGTGGTGCCGGCGGGACCGGCGTGCACGGGCGTGACGACCTGGATGTCGGCGACCGGGATGCCCAGGGCCCGCGGAATGGAGTCGGTGACGAGCTGCACCGTGCGGTGGGCGGCCTCGCCGGAGCTCTTCGCGGGCACGACGACGACCTCCCGGCCGGCGTCCGGCGCGGGCGGCGGCAGCTCACCGCCGCGGACCGCGGCCGCCAGGGTCGCGATACCCCCGCCGTCCACCTGGCGGTAGAGCCGGCGCAGTTCCGTGACCGGTACCTCGCCCCGCGGATACGGGTCGGCCGGGTCGTCCTCGGGGTCGGCGCCGTCCGGGCCGGCCAGGGCGGGGCCGCGGGCCAGGCCGTAGTCGAGCAGGTCGGTGAGGACCTGGCCGGGGCCGATGCTCGGCAGCTGGGCGGGGTCACCGACGAACATCAGGTGGGTGCCGTCGGCGCAGGCGTCGAGCAGGGCGGCGGCGAGCTCGGCGTCGAGCATGGACGCCTCGTCCACGACCACCAGGTCGGCGTCGATCGGATTGTGTTCGCCGCGGGCGAAACCGGCGCCGCGGCCCTGGGCGCCGAGCAGGCGGTGCAGGGTGCTCGCCGGTGCGTCGCAGAGCTCCTCGAGGCGCTTGGCGGCCCGTCCCGTGGGTGCGGCGAGCGCCACCTCGGCGCCGGCCGCCTCGGCCAGCCGGACCACGGCCGCGACGGTGCGGCTCTTGCCGGTGCCCGGGCCGCCGGTGAGCACGCTCACCCCCGACTCCAGCGCCGCGTGGGCGGCGCGCAGCTGCACCTCGTCCAGCCCGTGCACGGCGTCGTCGGCGTCCCTGGCCGCGCCGGAACCACCGCCGGCCGCGCCCCCCTGGCCGTCCGCACCGCCGTCGAGACCCGCGGCGTCGCCGTCGGTGTCCTCGTCGTCGTCGGTGTCGCTGGTGTCCTCGGTGTCGCTGGTGTCGTCGGTGCCGTCGTCGAAGCTCAGCTCGGTCGCCGGCGGCGGGACGGGGACGGCCGGGGTCACCGCGTCGTCGTCGGTGGAGTCGGGCCGGCGGCGGGCGCGTGGCTGGTCGGCGCGCAGAGGCTCGGCGGTGGCGATGAGGCGTTCGATGCCGTCGGCGATCAGCTGTTCGGCCATCGCGTAGCGCTCGAGCGCGATGCGGTCGCCGACAGCGAGGATGCGTCCGTCCTCGAAGGCGGCGGCCAAGGCGATCCGCGGGTCGGCGACGCCCTCCCGGGTGGCGGCGGCGAGCACCGGCTCGACGGGGGCGGCGGTGTCCCCGGAGCGGGCGGCGGCCCGGCTGAGCAGGTAGGCGAGCACCGCCGGGCCGCGCAGCGGATCGTCGCGGTGGCGGCCGCGTAGCCGGGCGAAGCGGTCGGCCTGGGTGATCTCGGCGTCCGCGGTGAGCAGCGCCCACGGGTCGGCCCGCAGGTCGTCGGCGGCGGTGGGGCCGAGCCGTTCGACGGCGGCGCGGGCCAGCCGCGCCGGAAGGTTCGCCCCGACGAGCAGCTCGACGACGGCGTAGGTGGCCGCGGCGGAGCGGAAGCTGTCGACCAGCCGGCGGGCCCGTGGGCCGGAGACACCCTCCACCTGGCCAAGGCGTCCGACGTCGACATGCTCGGGCAGGCTGATGCCGGCGGCGGCCAGCCGGGCGCCGGTGGTGCGGCCCAGACCCGGCCACAGGCCGGCGTCGTGGAAGGCGGCGAACACCGCGTGCGGATCGGTGCTCTGTTCGTCGCCGGGCGGGGTCGGGGCCACGGCGGTGCTGCTCGGGTACGCGTCGGGCATGCCGGGAAGCGTAACCACGGATCGTCCGGCACCGGTCGATGCCCACTCGGTAGCGTGAGCGCAACCTCCGGCGAAAGGGACGACGCGTGACCACGGTTCTGCTGGTCCGGCACGGCCTGACCGCCGTCACCGGCAAACTCCTGCTGGGTTGGACGCCGGGCGTGGGCCTGGACGAGCGCGGCGCCGCGCAGGCCGCGGCGGTGGGGACCCGGCTGTCCCCGGTGCCGCTGGCGGCGATCGTGTCCAGCCCGCTGGACCGCTGCCACCAGACCGCGCAGGCCATCGCCGCGCGCCGCCCCGACGAACCGGCCACCCCCGGCGGGCGGCAGGAGGTCACCGTCGACGAACGCCTCGGTGAGGTCCACTACGGCGACTGGACCGGTCGGGAGCTCAGCGAACTGGTCAAGGAACCACTGTGGAAGGTGGTGCAGAGCCATCCCAGCGCCGTGGTGTTCCCCGGCCCGCAGGGGGAGGCGCTGCGGGACACGCAGTCGCGCGGGGTCGCCGCGGTCCGGGAGTGGAACGAGCGCCTCGGCCCGGACGCCACCTGGCTGCTGTGCTCGCACGGCGACGTCATCCGCACCATCGTCGCGGACGCCCTCGGTATCCACCTCGATCTCTACCACCGGATCACCATCGACCCGTGCTCACTGACGGTGATCCGCTACGGGGAGCGGCTGCCGCTGGTGCGCCGCCTCAACGACGTCGGCGGAGACGTCACCGACCTGCTCCCCCCGCCCCCCGCCGCGGCCACGGACGGTGCGGCCACGGACGGCGGTGCGGGTGACGGCGGTGGTGCGTCCCGCGGGACGTCGACGTCCGAGGGGGCCGGTGGGCCGGGCACGTCCGAGGGGGGCGACGGGCATCCGGTCAAGGCGGACGAGGTGGACCCGGACGCGGTGATCGGCGGCGGAGCGGGCGCATGGGTTCCGCCGCCCGCATAGAGAGCTGGCTCACATCGTCCGGTCGGGGACAGTCCGGGTACCGGCCGGACACACTGGGCTGATGGGCGATACCGCGGTGGGTCCGACCGACCTCGGGCCGGGGCGACGCCAGCCCCTCGACCCGCTCGACTGCGGCGGTCTCGAACTCGACGGCGCCCTCGACCTGCTGGCCGCGGGCGAACTCACCGTGACCGGGCGGATGACCGACGCCAGCAACGCCACCCTGTACTGCGAGATCGCCGCCGGGGGGAGCTCCGGTCGCTGCGTCTACAAGCCGATCCGCGGCGAACGCGCCCTGTGGGACTTCCCCGACGGCACCCTGGCCGCCCGCGAGCTCGCCGCCTACGAGGTGTCCGCGGCGCTCGGCCTCGGCATCGTGCCACCGACGATCATGCGGGACGGCCCGTTCGGCCCGGGCATGGTCCAGCTGTGGATCGACACCGACGTCACCGTCGACCTCGTCGCCCTCACCCGCTCGGACGACCCGCAGCTGCGCCGCATCGCCCTGTTCGACGCGGTGATCAACAATGCCGACCGCAAGGGCGGCCACCTGCTGCCCGCGCCGTCCGGGCGCGTCCACGGCATCGATCACGGCGTGACGTTCCACGCCGAGGGCAAGCTGCGCACCCTGCTGTGGACGTGGCGTGGCCGGCGCCTGTCCGCCGAGGAGACGGCGCTGCTGCGCGGCCTCGCGGAGCTGCTCACCGGGGACCTCGGGCGCCGCCTCGAACCGTTGCTGACCGTCACCGAGCTCACCGCGCTGGACGCCCGGTTGGACGGTCTGCTGGACACCGGTCGCTTCCCGCTGCCCTCCGGTGACTGGCCTCCCATCCCCTGGCCGCCGTTCTGACCTCCCGGCGCGGCATGTTTGCGCAGGTCGATTACGTCGCGGTTACCCGTCTTGCCGCCGCCGGACCCACCGTTCGCGGTTACGCTGACACGCATGCAGGCGTGGCCATCTCCCCCGGTACGTCCCCTTCCCGGCCGTGGCGGGCCGTTGAGTGTTCTTGATACCGCCTCCGGTCGGATCCGCCCCCTGGCGCCGGGGCCCACCGCGCATCTCTACGTCTGCGGCATCACGCCCTACGACGCGACGCATCTCGGCCACGCCTTCACCTACCTGATCTACGACCTGGCCCAGCGGGTGCTGCGCGACGCCGGCCACGACGTCCGATATGTGCAGAACGTCACCGACGTGGACGATCCCCTGCTCGAGCGCGCCGAGCGGGACGGGATCGACTGGCGTGATCTCGCCAGCCGTGAGATCGCCCTGTTCCGCGAGGACATGGCCGTCCTGCGCATCCTCGCGCCGGACGCCTACATCGGGGTCGTCGAGGCCATCGAGCTGATCGTCACGATGGTCGCCGAACTGGTCGAGCTCGGAGCCGCCTACCAGGTGGACGACGACGTGTACTTCTCCGTCGCCGCCGCCACCGGGTTCGGGGAGGTCTCCCGGCTGTCCCGCCCGCAGATGCTCGCCCTGTGCGCCGAACGTGGCGGTGACCCCGACCGTGCCGGCAAGAAGGACCCGCTCGACCCGCTGCTGTGGCGGGCGCACCGTCCCGGCGAGCCGTCGTGGCCCTCACCGTTCGGCCCCGGCCGGCCCGGCTGGCACATCGAGTGCGCCGCCATCGCCCGCCACCACCTCGGCGGCGTCGTCGACCTCCAGGGCGGCGGTGCCGACCTGACCTTCCCGCACCACGAGTGCAGCGCCGCCCACGCCGAGGTCGCGGCCGGTGCCCGTCCGTTCGCCCGCAGCTATGTGCACACCGCCCTGGTCAGCCTGGACGGCCACAAGATGTCGAAATCGCGGGGCAACCTGGAGTTCGTCTCCCGTCTGCGACGCGAGGGCGCGGACCCGGCCGCCGTCCGGCTGGCGCTGCTCGACCACCAGCACACCAGCGAGTGGGAGTGGACCCCCGCCTGTCTGAGCGCGGCCACGGCCCGCCTGACGCGCTGGCGGGCCGCCGTGGCCCTGCCCACCGGCCCGGACGCCACGGGCGTGCTCGCCGCCGTCCGTGCGCGGCTCGCCGACGACCTGGACGCCCCCGGTGCCCTCGCCGCCGTCGACGCCTGGGCGGACGCCGCGCTGGCCGACGGGCGGCCCGCGTCCGGGGTGGTTGCCGAAATAAGTCGTTTTGGCGGTGACACCGCAGGTGGGGTCTCGCGCGCTTGGCCTTCTGGTGGCATGACGGGCGTGGGAGGGGAGGCGCCCGCACTGGTCTCCCGGCTGGTTGACACACTGCTTGGTGTAGACCTTGAACCCGTCCCACCTACAGGGAGCTGATGGATGGGGTCGCACCACCGCGGTACCGGGCCCGGATCCGCTGACGAACGGCCCTCCTTCGACGAGGTCGCCCACGGCTACGACCCGCGTCAGGTGGATGACTACCTCCTTACGCTGTGGCGTTACGCCAGCTCGGTGACCTCGCGCGCCGCGGCCGCCGAGAGCGCCCTACGCCACGAACGGGAGCGTCAGGCCACGGCGAGCACCGGTGGCCCGGGCGCTGCTGGTGGTTCGGCTGCCGCTGGTTCGGCTGCCGGTGGTGCGGCCGGTGGCGCGGGGGCCGGGTTCGGCGCTGGAGCGGGTACGGATACCGCCTCCGCCGGCACCCGCATCGGTCAGATGCTCGCGATCGCCCAGCGCGAGGCCGAGGACATCATCGAAGGCGCCCGCCGGATCGCCGAGTCGACCCTCGAAGAGGTCATCGAGGACGCCGGCGCCAACCACCCGATCGTCCGCGAGGCCCGCGAACAGGCCGAGAAGCTGCTGCTCGACGCGGTCGAGGAAAGCCGCCAGATCGCCCACACCCGCCACCTCGAACTACAGGAGCAGATCGCCCGGGCCGCGGCCACCCTGGACGTGCTGCGCCACCAGCAGGGTGAGATCATCGGCGCGGTCCTGCGGCTGCGTGCCGTCCTGGGTTCCGACGAGATCGACCGAGCCGTCACCGACCTCGCCCGCGCCGGCTCCGGCCCGACCTTCGGGGCCGCCGGTGGTCCGTCCTCGTTCGGCCCCACCGCCTCCGCCGGTGACTCGGCATCCGCCAGCGCCTCGACGTCGGGTGGCGACCCGGGCTTCGGCGGCACCTCGACGCTCGGTGGCGACCCAGGGTTCGGTGGCACCGCGACATTCGGTTCCGCCGGATCCGACCCGTCGGCGTACGGCTCGTCGCCAGGCGGGCCGGTGGATTCCGGCACCGGAACCGCCCAGGCGTCGGCGGCCTCCGGCGCACCGGGGTCGTGGCCCGGGGCCTACACGTCCTCGGCCGACGGGGTGCCGGCATCGGGGCGGCTGGGTGGCAGCCAGCCCCAGGCAACGTTCGGCCCGTCCGGTGCGGCCACCAGCGGCCCGGGTACCGGTCCCACCGGTCATGGTCCCACCGGTCATGGTCCCACCGGTCATGGTCCCACCGGTCATGGT
>NZ_CADCWS010000133.1 GCF_902806475.1 Candidatus Frankia nodulisporulans | reverse complement strand
CACAGGGCGTGGCCCACAGCATGGCGGGCTTCGCCTCCCGCCGCGAACGCCGGGCCCCGTCGGGCCACGCCGGACCCGGCGGCGACCACCGCCGGCCCGGGCCACCCGACCCGGCGGGCATCCGACGCCCGCGACGTCGGCCGAAACATCTCCCCAACGACCACGGAACGCGCCCCGGCCACACAGAAAGTCCACAGGAAAGGCACAGCCTGAGCATTTCCCTGGAGATTTCTTAAAGAAGATTCCAGGACCATCAACCTGTGCTCAGCATTCCCACAGGTTGCACCACGAGTATCGGCCCCATGACGCAGCCGCCGGATCCGACCGGCCTCACCGTGCCCTCCGGCGCCCCGTTGGCGGCGGCCACCGGCGACGCACCGACGAAGGATCCATGGTGGGTACGGCCCGGGCTGGTCGGACTGCTCGGCGGCACGGCACTGCTTTACCTGTGGGACCTGAGCGCCTCGGGCTACGGCAACAGCTTCTACGCCGCCGCCGTCCAGGCCGCGACCAGAAGCTGGAAGGCCCTGCTGTTCGGGTCGCTGGACCAGGGCAACTTCATCACCGTCGACAAGCCGCCGGCGTCGCTGTGGCTGATGGGGCTATCCGGGCGGATCTTCGGGTTCTCCAGCTGGAGCATGCTCGTTCCCGACGCCCTGTGCGGGGTGGGCGCGGTCGCCCTGATGTACGCGCTGACGCGCCGCTGGTTCGGCCCGGCGGCAGGGCTGCTCGCCGGTGCGGTCCTGGCCCTCACCCCGGTGGCCGCCCTGATGTTCCGCTATGACAATCCGGACGGCGTGCTGACGTTCGTGCTGGTCGTGGCCGCCTACTGTCTGGTGCGCGCGCTGGACCGGGCGTCGGTGTGGTGGCTGGTCGGGGCCGGCGCGGCGCTGGGCCTGGCGTTCCTGACGAAGATGCTGCAGGGTTTCGTCGTCCTGCCGGCGTTCGCGCTGGTCTACCTGGTCGCGGCGCCGACCGGGCTGTGGCGGCGAAGCTGGCAGACGCTGGTCGGGGGCGCGGCCGTGGTGGTCGCCGCCGGCTGGTGGGTGGCGACGGTGCAGCTGTGGCCGCAGGGTTCCCGTCCGTACATCGGCGGATCGACCGACAACAGTGTGCTCAACCTCGCGTTCGGCTACAACGGCCTGGGCCGGGTCTTCGGCGGCAGCGGCAACCGCGGCGGCGGAGGCGGTGGCGGGTTCGGCGGCGACCGGCCGGGCTGGCTACGGCTGTTCGGCGACCAGATCGGCGGGCAGGTCAGCTGGCTGCTTCCGGGCTGCCTGGTGCTGCTGGTGGCCGGCCTGTGGCTGACCCGCCGCGCACCGCGCGTCGACCGTTCCCGCGCCGCCCTGGTGCTCTGGGGGGCCTGGACGGTCATCACCTCCGTCACCCTCAGCCTGGCCAAGGGGACGTTCCATCCGTACTACACGGCGTCGATCGCCCCCGGGATCGCGGGCCTTGCCGCCGCCGGCACCGCCGTGCTGTGGCGGGAACGGGTCGCCGTCCAGGCGCGGGCGGCCTGGGTCGCCCGGGGCGCACTGGCCGTGGCGGTCACGATCAGCGGGGTCTGGGCGTTCGTGCTGCTGGGCCGCACGTCGGACTGGTATCCGTGGCTGCGGGTGGTGGTGCTCGTCGCCGCGCTCGGCGCCGGACTGGCCGCTCTCACCCGCCGTGCCCTGACCGGACGCGGCGCGACCGTGCTCGTCGGCGCCGGGCTCCTGGCCGTGCTCGGCGGCCCGGCCGCCTACACCGCCGCCACCGTGACCACAGCCCAGAGCGGCGGTCAGCCCACGGCGGGCCCGTCCACCCGCGGCGGGGGACGCGGCACCTTCCGCCTCGCCGCCGGCCGCCTCACCACAGGCCAACGCGCCCGCGCCGGCGGCACGGGTGCCAGCGGCACGGGTGCCAGCGGCACGGGTGCCAGTGGCACGAACGGCCGCACCT
The DNA here is from genome assembly GCF_902806475.1 of Candidatus Frankia nodulisporulans. Taxonomy (GTDB): domain Bacteria; phylum Actinomycetota; class Actinomycetes; order Frankiales; family Frankiaceae; genus Frankia; species Frankia umida. The sequence continues at coordinate 9,615 of NZ_CADCWS010000133.1, read as the reverse complement.
CCCGTGGCGGTGCGGCCGGTGGTGGCATCGCGGCGGGTCGCGTCGCCGGCAGCGGGATGGGCGGTTTCGCTGGACCGGGCGGAGGCGGTTTCGGCGGCGGGGCCGCCACGAGCGGCCAGCTCACCGCGCTGTTGCGGGGCAGCCGGGGTTACCGCTGGTCCGCCGCGGTCGCGGGATCGTCGACGGCGGCGGGGCTGGAGCTCGCCACGAACACGTCCGTGATGGCCATGGGCGGTTTCACCGGCCGCGACCCGACCCCCACCCTGACCCGCTTCGAGCAGTACGTCCGTTCCGGCCAGGTGCACTACTACCTCGCCGGCGGCCAGGGCGGCACCACCACCGGGCGCGGCGGATTCGGGCGCGGCGGCGGGTCGACGTCCGCGATTTCCAGCTGGGTGGAGCAGCACTTCACGCCGCTGACGGTCGGCGGTCAGACCCTCTACGACCTGACCAGACCGCTCCCCGCCACCTCACCGACCGCCCGGCGGTCCGCCGCGGCGGCCGCGGCCCCGGCAGGCCGCGAAAGCTGACCCGGGTTCAGGCGAGACGGGTGACGTTGACGGTGACACCGAGGGAGGTGGAGGCGCCGCCGGAGTAGACGCCGCGCATGGGGGGGACGTCGTTGTAGTCGCGGCCGCGGGCGACGACGACGTGCTGCTCACCGGCGGGCACGGCGTTGGTCGGGTCGAAGCCCCACCATTCGCCGATCCAGCCCTCCACCCAGGCGTGTGACTGGCCGGCCACCGTCTCGCCGACGGCGGCGGAGGCGGACGGGTGCTGATAGCCGGAGACGTAACGGGCGGGCATCCCGGCGGCGCGCATCAGCACCAGGGCGAGGTGGGCGAAGTCCTGGCAGACACCCTCGCCCTGGTGCCAGGCCTCGACCGCGGCGGTGTGCACACCGGTGGTGCCGGGACGGTAGGTGAGCCGTTCCCGGACCCAGTCGCCCACGGCGGGGATGAACTCGGACGGGCTGTGCCGGGCGGCGAGTTCCCGGGCGGCCTCGACGAGCGCCGGGTCGTCCCCGGTGGAGGCGGAGGGGCGCAGGTACTCGACGAACTCGTCGGCGACCGGATCGGAGGCGAGCTGGGCCCAGGTGGGCGTGTCCGTCGGACGGACCGGCGCGGTAGCGGTCTGCACGATGGACCGGCCGGTGACGACCAGTTCGGTGTGCGGGGTGTGCAGGTCGAAGGCGGTGACCTGGGTGCCCCAGTAGTCCCAGTAACGGTAGGTGGTCGCCGCGGGTTCGGTGCGGACCGTGGCCTCGAGGGTGAGCTGGGCGTCGGCGGTCTGCGGGATGATCCGCACCTCGTTGTACGAGGACAGCACCGGACTCGCGTACCGGTAGCCGGTGGAGTGCTCGATCCGGATCTGCCAGCTCACCGGGCACCTCCGCGGGTGGGATCGGCTCGGCCGGGTCGGGCTGACCGACCAGCGGGTGCTCACCGGGCCGCCGCGCCGGGTCGCGGGTACGGCCCGGCGCCGCCAGACCCCGGTGCCGGCGCCTCGCCGGGGTGGCCGGGCGATACGGGTCGGGCTGGCCGGCCGCGTCAGGCGGTTCGACCGCGACGGTCGGTTCACGCCGGCACCTCCATCGCCCACGAGCGGGGCGCCTCACGGGCGAAGTAGCGGGCGGTCACCTCGGCGCTGACCGTCGAACAGGTGCTCTGCAACGAGGCAAGCAGATCAGGCATGTCGGCCACCAGGTCGTCGACGCTGTGGAACTCGAGTTCGGTGCGGGTCCGCCCGACCAGACGTCGGGCGGTGTCGTCGACGGTGGAACGCGGGCTGCCTCGGCCGCGTCCGCCGTCCAGTTCGGCGAGGATCTGCTCGGCCAGCGCCAGCGACCAGTAGACCGAGCGCGGGAAGAGCCGGTCGAGCAGCAGGAACTCGGCGACCCGGGAGGCGTCCACCGCCCGGCGGTAGGTCCGCAGGTAGGCCTCGTGGGCGCCGCAGGAACGCAGCAGGCTGATCCAGCTCTGCGAATGCGGATGGTCACTGATGCTGGACGACAGCAGCCGCGAGGTCATGTCGACCCGTTCGAGGCTGCGGCCGAGCACCAGGAAGCGCCAGCCGTCGTCCCGGGCGAGGGTCGCGTCGACCAGACCGGCGAGCATCGCGGTGCGCTCCCGGACGTAGCGGAAGAACACGTGCGGGCCCATCCGGCGGGCCAGCTCCTCGGTGTGCGGCAGGTCGTTCCAGGTGACGTTGAGGCACTCCCAGACGTCGCTGGAGACGACCACCCGGGCGGTCCGGGCGTTCTCCCGGGCCGCGCAGAGCGCCCCGGTGATGCTGAACGGACGGTCGGGGTCGTAGGCGAGGGTCTCGGTGACCCGCCGCGAGTCCACCGACAGGCCGAAATCGGCCGGCTGACCCATCGCGGCGAGCAGTTCACGCCCGGCGGACGCCCCGTCCAGCCACGGATCCTCGAGCACCCGGTGCACGTGGACGTCGAGGATGCGCGCCGTCGACTCGGCCCGTTCGACATACCGGCCGATCCAGAACAGTGACTCGGCGATCCGGCTCAGCATGCCGCGTCCCCGCTCTCCTGAGCGACCAGGTTCCGCCGCACCGCCTGGTGCCGGTGTGACTGGTGCCGGTGTGACTGGTGCTGGTGTGACTGGTTCTGTTGTTGCTGCTGTTGCTGGTCGGACGAGTCGACCGGGCCGAGGTCCGGGCCGGCCGCGGGGCGGACGTTGCCCACGGGGATGCGTCCGGGCGGGGCCTGCGGCACGCCACGGCCGGGGTCGCCGGCGAGCACCCAGGTGTCCTTCGACCCGCCGCCCTGACTGGAGTTGACCACCAGGCTGCCCCGGGGCAGCGCGACCCGGGTCAGGCCCCCGGGCAGCACCCACACTCGGTTGCCGTCGTTGACCGCGAACGGCCGCAGGTCGACGTGGCGGGGGCCGAGCCGCTCGTCCGCCAGCGTCGGGGACGTGGACAGCCGCACCACCCGCTGGGCGATCCAGCCACGCGGGTCCTCACTCACCCGTTCCCGCAGTGCCGCCAGCTCCTCGTCGCTGGCCTGCGGGCCGATGACAATGCCCTTGCCACCCGAGCCGTCCACCGGTTTGACCACGAGGGAGTCGAGATGGTCCAACACGTGGGCGCGCTGGTCGGGGTCCTCCAGGCGGTAGGTGTCGACGTTGGCGAGGATCGGCTCCTCACCCAGGTAGTAGCGGATCAGCTCGGGGACGTAGGTGTACATCAGCTTGTCGTCGGCGACACCGTTGCCGAGCGCGTTGGCGATCGTGACGTGCCCGGCGCGGGCGGCGTTGACCAGCCCGGCGCAGCCCACCATCGACTCGGGCCGAAAGTGCACCGGGTCGAGCCAGTCGTCGTCGACACGCCGGTAGACGACGTGCACCGGCTGCTCGCCCTCGGTCGTGCGCATCGTCACCTTGTTGTCGCGCACCGAAAGATCACGGCCCTCGACGAGCTCGACCCCCATCTGCCGGGCCAGCAGTGCGTGCTCGAAGTACGCCGAGTTGTAGACACCCGGGGTGAGCACGACGACCGTCGGGTCGGCGACCTCCGGCGGCGCCGAGGCGCGCAGCGCGTGCAGCAGATGGGTGGCGTAGTCCGCCACCGGACGGACCCGGTGCGTGGCGAACAGCTCCGGGAACACCCGGGTCATCGCCCGCCGGTTCTCGACCACGTAGCTGACCTCGGACGGCACCCGGACGTTGTCCTCCAGCACCCGGAACCGGCCGGCCTCATCCCGGATCAGGTCGATACCGGACACATGTGCCCGCACCCCGTTCGGCGGGTCGATGCCGTGCGCCGCCCGGTGGTAGTGCGCGCTGGTCAGCACGAGGCGACGCGGCACGATGCCGTCCGCGAGCACCTCGGCCGAACCGTAGAGGTCGGCGAGGAACGCCTCCAGCGCGAGCACCCGCTGGGTGACTCCCCGCTCGATGACCGACCACTCGTCGTCCGCGATCAGCCGGGGCACCAGGTCCAGCGGGAACGGGCGTTCCTCACCGAACAGGTTGAAGGTGATCCCGGCGTCGCGAAACGCGCGGTCCAACGCGGCCTTACGCGCGGCGAGGTCCGCGCTGGTCAACGGCTGCAACGCGTCGTACAGCGCGGCGTACACCTCCCGGGGGGTGTTCGATGTCTCGAACACCTCGTCCCAGGCCGCCGTGGCCGCCGCTTCCGCCGGATAACCCTCGAACAGGTCCGCCACGAAGCCGAGCGTAAAGTGCCCGTGTTACCTCCGCATGACGTCACGGCATGACGATCGGATGCTCACGGCCACCCCAAGGTGGCGACGTCGACGCCCGAAGGTGGGATGCCGCCGCCCCCGAGGCGGGATACCAGCGGGCCTAGGGGCGCGCGGGTGATCGCGGGTGCCGGGCGACTCGCGGCGGGAGCACCCCACCCGTCCGTCCCCGGCACGAGACGATGTACCCGTCCGGGTACCTCCGACCGCCCCGCCACCCTCCAGAACCGCCGCACGACCATCCACCCGCCGCGTGCACCGGAGCACGCGCGCTGACCGAAAGGCCGCACGATGTCGACGTTGCTGGTGACCGGAGCCGCTGGGTTCATCGGATCGAACTTCGTCCGCTACTGGCGTGAGCGGCACCCCGCGGACACGGTGATCGCGCTCGACGCGCTGACCTACGCCGGCTGCCGGGAGAACCTCGCCGACGTCGCCGATCGGATCACGTTCGTGCACGGCGACATCCGCGACGGTGGGCTCATCGAGGCCACCCTGCGCGAGCACTCCGTCGACATCATCGTCAACTTCGCCGCCGAGTCGCACAACAGCCTCGCGATCCTGCGCCCCGGTGACTTCTTCTCCACCAACGTGATGGGCACCCAGAGCCTGCTCGAGGCCGCCCGGACCGTCGGCGTCGCCCGCTTCCACCAGATCTCCACCTGCGAGGTCTACGGCGACATGGACCTCAACGACCCCGGCGCGTTCACCGAGAACTCCCCGTACCTGCCCCGCACCCCGTACAACGCGGCCAAGGCCGGCAGCGACCACGCCGTGCGCGCCTACGGCCTCACCTACGACCTGCCGGTCACCATCACGAACTGCTCGAACAACTACGGCCCGTACCAGTTCCCCGAGAAGGTCATCCCGCTGTTCGTCACCCGCGCGCTGCAGGGCGAGCAGCTCCCGCTCTACGCGTCGACCACGAACCGACGCGAGTGGCTGCACGTGATGGATCACTGCCGGGCGATCGACGCCGTGCTCGATCGCGGGCGGGTCGGCGAGACCTACCATGTCGGCTCCGGTGTCGAGGCCGACATCGAGACGATCGCCGACACGGTGCTCGCGGAGCTTGGCCTGCCCTCGTCGCTGAAGACGATCGTGCCCGACCGCCCGTCCCACGACCGCCGCTACCTGCTCGACTCCACCAAGCTGCGTTCCGAGCTCGGCTGGTCCCCGCTGATCGGTTTCAGCGAGGGCATGCGCTCCACCGTCGCCTGGTACAAGGAGAACGAGTCGTGGTGGCGCCCCCTGCTCGGCCGCTCCCCCGTCTCCGAGACCGCCTGGAAAAGCTGACCCTCGGACTCACGCGGGCCGCTGACCGCCCACCACGGAGGTGTAGAGGGCGGCGGTGCGCTCGGCCACGGCGGCCCAGCCGAACTCGGTGACGGCCCGGTCGCGGCCAGCTCGACCCATTGCCGTGGCTCTCGACGGGTCGGCGAGCACGGTGTTGATCGCGTCGGCGAGGGCCGGCGGGTCATCCGGCGGGACGAGCAGGCCCGTCACGCCGTCGTCGACGACCTCGGGGATGCCCCCGACCCGGGAGGCGACCACGGCGGTGCCACAGGCCATCGCCTCCAGGTTGACGATGCCCAGCGGCTCGTACACCGACGGGCAGACGAACACGGTGGCGTGCGAGAGCAGCTGGATGATCTCGGGCTTGGGCAGCATCCCGGACAGCCACACCACCCCGTCCCGGTCGGCCTGCAACCCGTCGACCAGCTTGGTCGTCTCCGCGAGCAGCTCGGGCGTGTCCGGCGCACCGGCGCACAGGACGAGCTGGGCCCGCCGGTCCAGCGCCGCGGCGGCGCGCAGCAGCACCGGCAGGCCCTTCTGCCGGGTGATCCGTCCCACGAAGATCACAATGGGGCGGTCGGGGTCGATGCCGTACTTCTCGAGGACGTCGGTGGCCGGGTCGGGCTGGTACTCCTCGGTGTCGATGCCGTTGCGGATGACGTGCACCCGGGCGGGGTCGACACTCGGATAGGCCGTGAGGATGTCGGTACGCATCCCGGCGCTGACCGCGACGACGGCCGCCGCCCCCTCGATCGCCACCCGCTCACACCACGACGACAGCCGGTAGCCGCCGCCGAGCTGCTCGGCCTTCCACGGCCGCTGCGGCTCGAGCGAGTGCGACGTCATGACGTGCGGCACCCCACCGAGCAGGGCGGCGAGGTGGCCGCCGAGGTTCGCGTACCAGGTGTGCGAGTGGATGACGTCCGCCCCGGCCGCCGCGGCGGCCATCGACACGTCCATGGACACGGTGCGCAGCGCGTCGTTCACCCCGTCCAGCGCCGCCCACGGACGGTGCGCGGTGACGCCCACCGTCCCCGGCCCACCGGCGATCTCGACCACCGGGGCGTCCTGTGGTGCGGGGCCGCGTCCCTCGCGGTGCACGCTCAGGTCGACCAGCCGGGCGAGCTCCCGGGCGAGGTACTCGACGTGCACCCCCGCCCCGCCGTAGACGTCCGGGGGGAACTCGCGGGTGAGCAGCGCGACGCGCATGGACGGTCTGTCTCCTCGACGTGATGGCACAGCCCAGGCGGGCTGCGCGGATGGCACCGGTGGCGCGGGCGGTTCCGCGGACCACCGAGACAGGACATACCGGGCAGTACATGCCGGGCAGGACCGTGTCGGCGGACCGGTTCCGCGGAACCCGGCGAAGCGGTTCCGCGGAACACCAGCCACAACGATCACGACGTCCGATCATCCCGGACGACCGTACGGTCGGACGGTCGGCCAGCCCGGTCAGTCGATCACGGTCAGGCCCTTGCCGACGACGGTGATGCCGCCCGGACTGACCGTGAAACCGCGGGCGCGGTCGCGTTCCTTGTCGACACCGACCTGCGCGCCCGGCGAGACCTGCACGCTCTTGTCCAGGATGGCGTCGCGCACGACCGCGCCGCGGCCGACGACCGCGTTGTCGAGCAGCACCGCCCGGTCGATCTCCGACCAGGAGTTCACCCGCACCCCGGGCGAGAGCACCGAGGAACGCACCGTCCCACCGGAGACGATCACTCCGTTACTGACGATGCTGTTCACCGCGCTGCCGGTGCGCAGCGGATCATCGTGGACGAACTTCGCCGGCGGCAGCGACGGCACACTGGTGAAGATCGGCCACTGCCGGTTGTACAGGTTGAACACCGGGTCGAGAGCGCACAGATCCATGTGCGCCTCGAAGTAGGAGTCCAGGGTGCCGACGTCACGCCAGTAGCCGTGGTCGCGTCCGGTGGTGCCGGGCACGTCGTTGGCGGCGAAGTCGTAGACGGCGGCGGTGCGCTGCGCGACGAGCATCGGGATGATGTCGCCGCCCATGTCGTGGCGGCTGTCCTCGTCGGCGGCGTCCTTGCGCAGCGCGTCGATGAGCACGTCGGTGGAGAAGACGTAGTTGCCCATGGACGCGAACACCTCGTCCGGGCTGTCGGGCAGACCCGGCGGGTCGGTCGGCTTCTCGAGGAACGCCTCGATGGTCCGTCCGTCCGGCCCGGTCTGGATGACCCCGAAGCCGCCGGCCTCGGCGCGCGGCACCCGCAGCCCGGCCACCGTCACCCCGGCGCCGGACGCCACGTGCTGGGCGACCATCTGCCGCGGGTCCATCCGGTACACGTGATCGGCGCCGAAGACGACCACGATGTCCGGATCGTCGTCGTAGACGAGGTTCAACGACTGGTGGATGGCGTCCGCGCTGCCGGCGAACCAGCGCGGCCCGAGCCGCTGCTGCGCGGGCACCGGGGTGATGTAGTTGCCCAGCAGGTTGCTCATCCGCCAGGTGGTGGTGATGTGCCGGTCGAGGCTGTGGCTCTTGTACTGGGTCAGCACGGCGATCCGCAGATAGCCGGCGTTCACCAGGTTGGACAGGACAAAGTCGATCAACCGGTACAACCCGCCGAAAGGAACGGCGGGTTTTGCCCGGTCGGCCGTGAGCGGCGACAGCCGCTTACCGGCTCCCCCGGCCAGTACCAGGCCGAGGACCCTGGGGCTCGGCACGGTCAGGCTCCCGTCTTGCGGCGCGATGGGACGACGACCCGCGGGATCTACCCCCCTGGCCGGCGGGAAACCTCCCTGAAACGAACGGATTCCCCCGGGATGACCAGCTCACCGCCAGTCGCCACTTGCGACCCTACAAGTCCAGTTCGCCGGCTCCACCGGGGGTGCCACCCTCGCCCGACCGGGCTACGCCCCGCAGCCACCCGGCCGCAGCCACCACCACGACCGCCCCGGCCACCACGACCGCCCGGGCCGCCCGGGCCGCCCGGGCATCGGAGCGGCCGGCTGTCGCTGCCCAACGGCAACACCCACCGACAAAGCGTCAACATCGTCCGGGTGCGGCGCATCGTGCCGGGACTGCCCGGCCAGCATCTCAACAGGCCGGCGGATAGGGTAAATGCCCCGACCTGGAAGTAAACGGAGGAAGCCGGTGGCAGCGTTATCGGACATCGAGCGCCTGATCGCGCTTGAGGACATCAAGCTCCTGAAGGCACAGCGCGACCGGTTTGTCGACACGAAGGACTGGGGCGCGCTGGAGACACTCCACGCTCCGGATCATCGTTCCGAGAACGGCGACTACCCACCGTGGACGACCGCCGCCGAAATGATCAAAAATGTGCGGGTCATCATGGAGCGGCTCAGGACCGCACACCACTCGCACACCCCGGAAATAACGTTCGACTCACCCGTAAGAGCACGGGGTATCTGGGCGATGACGGGTGTTTCCATGTGAGACCAGGGCGATGAGGAGCACTGGTTCGTGGCCTTCGGGCACTACTTCGAGACCTACGAGAAGCGGGACGGCCGCTGGCTTTTCACCAGCCGGAAGCTCACCTACCTCTTCAGCAGGACCTCGCCGGGTGGGATCTTCCCGCCACCCGCACCGTCGCAGGCATGACCGTTCACAGGCCGGTTGCGGACCCCGTCCTCGAGCCCTTCCGGGCGCGGGTGACCGAGGCCGAGGTCGCGGACCTGCGCGAGCGGCTCGGTCGCACCCGCTGGCCCGACCAGCTGCCCGGGACCGGCTGGGGCCTCGGCACCGACCGCGACTACCTGGTGGATCTGTGCGGCTACTGGCGGGACGCATACGACTGGACGGCCCTCGAACGACGCCTGAACGCCTTCCCCCAGTTCCGCACACACATTGACGGCCAGCGCCTGCATTTTCTGCATGTCCGCTCGCCGGTGCCGGAAGCCAGGCCGCTGCTGCTGGCCCATGGGTGGCCGGGCTCGATCGTGGAGTTCTGGGACGTGATCGGACCGCTGACCGATCCAGCTCGGCACGGGCTCGATCCGGGTGTGGCCTTTGACGTGGTGGTACCGTCGCTGCCCGGCTTCGCCTTCTCCGGCCCGACCACCGAATCCGGCTGGGACAGCCGGCGGAGTAACTGGTCAGGTAGCGC